>JAWKHS010000004.1:0-306030 GCA_041394705.1 Vicinamibacterales bacterium | reverse complement strand
AGAGAGCGGCGGCGGCCGGGGACGAGCGGCTGGCGGCAAGGTAGGCCAACGCGTCGCGCTGTCGCGCAAAAAAAGAAAGGCCCGGCGGGGAAAATCCGCCGGGCCTCGGTGTCCAGCCGCTGTTCGGGCGTCAGTACATCCCGCCCATGCCGCCGCCGCCGGGCATCGCCGGCGCTTCCTTCTTCTCCTCGGGAATCTCCGAGACCAGGGCCTCGGTGGTGAGGAGCAGGCTGGCGATCGACGACGCGTTCTGCAGCGCGTTGCGGACCACCTTCGCCGGGTCGATGACGCCGGCCTTCACCAGATCCTCGTAGGTGTCGGTGGCTGCGTTGAAGCCCTCGTCCTGCTTGGACTCCTTCACCTTGGCGACGACGATCGAGCCCTCGTGGCCTGCGTTGGTGGCGATCCAGCGGCAGGGCTCCTCGATGGCGCGCTTGATGATGGCGGCGCCCACCGCCTGGTCGCCCTCGAGCTTCAGCCCGTCGAGCGCCTTGCTGGCGCGGATGAGCGCCGTGCCGCCGCCGGCAACGATGCCCTCCTCGACCGCGGCCTTGGTGGCGTGCATCGCGTCCTCGACGCGCGCCTTCTTCTCCTTCATCTCGGTCTCGGTGGCCGCGCCGACCTTGATGACCGCCACGCCGCCCACGAGCTTCGCCAGGCGCTCCTGGAGCTTCTCGCGGTCGTAGTCCGACGACGTCTCCTCGACCTGCATCCGGATCTGCTTCACGCGGCCCTCGATGGCCTTGCTGTCGCCGGCGCCCTCGACGATGGTCGTGTTGTCCTTGTCGATGGTGACCTTCTTGGCCTTGCCGAGATCCTCGAGCTTGATGTTCTCGAGCTTCACGCCGAGGTCCTCGGTGATGGCCTTGCCGCCGGTCAGGACCGCGATGTCCTCGAGCATGGCCTTGCGGCGGTCGCCGAAGCCGGGTGCCTTGACGGCGGCGGCGTGCAGCGTGCCACGCAGCTTGTTGACCACGAGCGTCGCCAGCGCCTCACCCTCGATGTCCTCCGCGATGATGAGCAGCGGGCGGCCGAGGCGGGCCACCTGCTCCAGCACCGGCAGCAGGTCCTTCATCGAGCTGATCTTCTTCTCGTGAATGAGGATGACGGGGTTCTCGAGCACCACTTCCATGCGCTCCGGATCCGTCACGAAATAGGGCGACAGGTAGCCGCGGTCGAACTGCATGCCTTCGACGACGTCGAGGGTCGTCTCGAGCGTCTTCGCCTCTTCCACGGTGATGACGCCGTCCTTGCCGACCTTCTCCATCGCCTCGGCGATGATCGTGCCGATGGTGTGGTCGCTGTTCGCCGAGATGGTGCCGACCTGGGCGATCATGTTGCCCTTGACCGGCTTCGACATCTTCTTGATCTCGGCCGTCATCGCCTCGACGGCCTTCTCGATGCCGCGCTTCAACTCCATCGGGTTGGCGCCGGCCACGACGTTGCGGGCGCCCTCGCGGTAGATGGCCTGGGCCAGCACCGTCGCCGTCGTCGTGCCGTCACCGGCCGTGTCCGACGTCTTGCTCGCGACTTCCCGGACCATCTGGGCGCCCATGTTCTCGAGCGGGTCCTTGAGGTCGATCTCCTTCGCCACCGTCACGCCGTCCTTGGTGATGGTGGGGGAGCCGAACTTCTTGTCGAGGACGACGTTGCGGCCCTTCGGGCCGAGCGTGACCTTCACCGCGTCGGCCAGGGCGTTGACGCCGCGGAGGATCGCCTGCCGCGACTGCTCGCCGTAGATAATCTGCTTCGCCATTGCGCGTGTCTCCGTTTCCGTCCGTTAGCCTGACTACTTCTCGAGCACGGCGAGAACCTCGTCCTCGCGCATGATGAGGTACTCGCTGCCGTCGATCTTGATCTCCTGGCCCGAGTACTTGCCGAAGAGGATCGTGTCGCCGGCCTTCACGTCGAGCGGCGTCTTCTTGCCGTCCTTGTCGGGCTTGCCGGCGCCGACGGCGATCACCTTGCCCTGCTGGGGCTTCTCCTTGGCGCTGTCGGGGATGATGATGCCCCCGACCTTCTGTTCTTCTTCCTCGATCCGCTCGACGAGGATCCGGTCGTGCAACGGACGCAGCTTCGTAGCCATATCAGGGACTCCGGTCATGCAATCAGCGGCCCGGTGCGGACCGCGAATTCGTCGTGGGCGCCATTTCGTGCCCGGCGGGCCACGCCCACCCCGGGCTTAGCACTCGCTCGCACTGTGAGCTAGCACTCGTGGCGCCCGACTGCTAAGACTATGGCAGCCCGGCTGGGCTGTCAAGGGCGAGGAGCGGTCAGGCGGCGGACGAGCGCCGCACCTTGATTTTGAGGGCCGTGACCTTCCGCGTCAGGGTGTTCCGGTGCATGCCGAGCGCCTCGGCGGCCCGGCTCACGTTGCCGTCGCAGTGCGCGACGACGCGGGCGATGAAGCGGCGCTCGAACTCACGCTGGGCGTCGTCGAAGTGCACGCCCTTGTCGACCATCTCCGCGATGAGACGGTCGAATTCCTCACGCATGCGGCGTCTCCAGCGTCCGGCCCGTCAGGCGGGTGAACGCTTCGATGTATTTCTCGCGCGTCCGGGCGACGACGTCGTCGGGCAGCGTCGGCACGGGCGGCTGCTTGTTCCACTTGATCGACTCGAGGTAGTCGCGGACGAATTGCTTGTCGTAGCTCAGCTGCGGGCCGCCGGGGGCGTAGTGGTCCTTCGGCCAGTACCGGGAAGAGTCGGGCGTGAAGATCTCGTCGATGAGCAGCAGGGTGCCGTCGTCGGTCAGCCCGAACTCGAACTTCGTGTCGGCCAGGATGATGCCGCAGTGATCCGCGTGTTCCACGCCCACGGCGTAGAGGGCCATGGTGAGGGCCTTCAGGCGCTGCAGCAGGTCCTCGCCGACGACGCGTCCGGCCTCGGCCTCGGAGATGTTCTCGTCGTGGCCGGACTGCGCCTTGGTCGCCGGCGTGAACAGCGGCTCGGGCAGCCGGTCCGATTGCCGGAGCCCGGCCGGCAGCGGAACGCCGCAGAGCTCGCCGGTGGCGACGTAGTCCTTCCAGCCGGAGCCCGAGAGGTAGCCGCGGGCCACGCACTCCACTTGCAACGGGGTCGTCCGCCGCACCAGCATCGAGCGGCCGCGCAACATCTCTCGGTGCGGCGCGAGGACCTCGGGATACGCGTCCACGTCGGCCGAGATCAGGTGGTTCGGGACGATGCCGGCCGTCTTTTCGAACCAGAAGACCGAGATCTGCGTCAGGACCCGCCCCTTGTCCGGAATGCCGGAACCGAGGACGTAGTCGAATGCCGAGATGCGATCGCTCGCCACGATCAGCAGGTCCTGGCCCACCTCGTACACGTCGCGCACCTTGCCCTGACGCACGCGCGTGAATCCTGGAAGCGACGACGAGAGCAGGGGAGCGGAGGGCACGATCGACTCGAAACGAGACCGCGCATCGTAGCCGTACGCGCGCGCGACGCGCAAGTGCGTATCGAGCCTGTCATGTAGTATTGACGGACCTCCGTCGCGTTCGCGCCGCCGCGGCCGCCGTGAGTCACTGCGAACTCCATGCGCCCGTGGCTGCGAAACGTCCTCGTCACCGCGCTGATGCTGGCGCTGATCGCGGTTTTCCTGCGCAACGCCAGCCTCGCGGAGGTGTGGCGCGTCGTGCGCACCGCGCACTGGCCGCTCGTCGGCGCGGGCGTGGTGTGCCTGTTCACGAGCTACGCCCTGCGGGCCGTCCGGTGGCAGCTGATGCTGGCGCCGCTCGGCCGGACGCACTTCGGACCGGCGCTCCGCGCGACCGTCATCGGCTTCGCCGCGTCGTTCATCCTGCCCGCGCGGGCCGGCGAGGTGATCCGGCCGTGGCTCCTGGCCCGCCGGGAGGGCCTCGATGCCGCCGCCGTCTTCGCCACGGTCGTGATCGAGCGGATGCTCGACCTCGTGGCGGTCCTGCTGCTGCTCGGGGTGTTCCTGCTGGTCTTCGACCCCGGGCTCTCGGCGCTCGACCCGGCCCTGTTCGCGGCCGTGCGCGCCGGCGGGATGGCGGCGGCGGTGGCCGCCGTGGTGGGCGTGGGCGCGCTCGCCGCCTGCGCGGCCCGGCCCGAGTTGCTGGCCCGGCTGGTGAGGGCCGCGACGGGCTGGATGCCGCGCCGGATGGCGGACGCGGTGTCCACGCTGGCGGAGGCCTTCGTCGGGGGCCTGGCGGTCGTGCGCGACCCGTCGCGAATTGCCTGGGCCGTGGCCTGGTCGATCCCCCTCTGGGTGGTCATCGCCGCGCAGATCTGGGTGGTGTCGCTCGCCGTCGGCGTGGTCCTCCCGTGGTCCGGGTCGCTCCTGATCATGGCCATGCTCGTGGTGGGTGTGGCGGTGCCGACCCCGGGCGCCGTGGGCGGCTTCCACGAGGCCTACCGCCTGGGCGCCACGACCTTTTTCGGCATCGAGAACGACCACGCCGTGGGCGCGGCGATCGTCTTGCACGCGGTGGGGTTCGTGCCTACGCTGATAGCGGGCGCCTGGCTGATGGCGGGCGAAGGCCTGTCGATGACCCACCTCGGGGGTGCGGTCCAGCGTGCGAGGGACGAGGAGACGCGCCGGTGAAGTGTCCGTATTGCGGTCATCTCGGCGACAAGGTCGTCGATTCGCGCGAGAGCAAGGAAGGCGACGTCATCAGGCGCCGCCGCCAGTGCCTCAACGGCGAGTGCGGCAAGCGGTTCACGAGCTACGAGCGCATCGACGAGATCCCGTACATGGTCGTCAAGAAGGACGGCACGCGGGAACGCTTCGAGCGCCAGAAGCTGGTCGCCGGCCTGCTGAAGGCGTGCGAGAAGCGTCCAGTGTCGGTCGCCGCCATCGAGGCCATCGCCGACCGCGTGGAGGCGATGCTCCAGGATCGGGCCGAGAAGGAGATCTCCACCTCCGACGTCGGTGCGTTCGTGATGCAGGAGCTGAAGCAGCTCGACAAGGTCGCCTACGTCCGATTCGCGTCGGTGTACCGCCACTTCCGCGACATCGGCGAGTTCATGACGGAGCTGAAAGACCTGCTGGGCGCCAAGGACTAGGCGCCTCACAGGGCCGAACGCGCCCATGGCCACTTCCCGAGTCTCGCACGCCGCCGCCGTCGCCACCGGCGCTTCGGGAGCGGCCGGTCGCCGGCCGTTCCGGGACAATCCCCGCCTGATCCTCGTGGGCATCGTCCTGTTGCTGGGGGTGCTCGCCAGCCTCGTCTGGCTCGCCGACCGCTCGGCCAGGTTCTCGCCGGACTTCCTCACCGGGTCGGTGCTCTATGCGCTGAGCGCCACCAACGTGATGATGCTCCTCGCGCTGGGGTTCTTCCTGGTGCGGAACGTGGTCAAGCTCGTCGTCGAACGGCGGCGCGCGCTGCCGTTCGCGCGGTTCCGGGTCAAGCTGGTCGCGCTGCTGCTGGGCCTCACGCTGGTGCCGGCCGTGCTCGTCCTGGCCGTGGGCTCCCAGGTCGTGCTGACGGCCGTGGACCGGTGGTTCAACGCGCCGATGGACGAGGTGCTGGCCTCCGCCAGCCGAATCGCGTCCGACTACTACTTCGAGCGACGCCGAGTGGTGAGCGACGAGGGCGCCCGCCTGGCGCAGGCGCTGGCGTCGGTGGATCTCGGCCGGAACGTCGAGGCCGTCCGGGTGGCGGTGGCGCCGTCGGTGGCGAGCCGCCGCGTGGCGCTCGTCCAGGTGTATCGCGTGGATGGGACGACCGCGCAGTCGGTCCTGGACGTCGCGGCCCCGTCGCTGCCGTCCGGACAGGCCACTGCCGGCGGCGACCGCCTGGCCGCCCGCGTCATCGAGACCGGGGAGGCCGTGGCCGAGCCGGCTGCCGGCAGCGGCGGCGGGGAGCTGCTGCGCGTCGCGCACCCGGTGCGCGGGCCCGACGGCCGCCTCGCCGGCGTCGTGCTGGCCAGCGACGTGCTCGCGGGCGAGATGGCCGACCGCGCGCGGCGGATGACCAAGGCCTACGAGGACTACACGCAGCTGCGGGTCCTCAAGCAGCCGCTTGCCGGGGTCTATCTGTCGTTCTTCGTCATGGTGACGCTGCTCATCCTGGTCGGGTCCACCTGGATGGGCCTCTACCTGGCGAAGCGCATCACGCGACCGGTCCAGATGCTGTCGGCCGCCGCTCGCGAAATCGGGGCCGGCCGCCTCGAGCACCGGATCGAGCCGGTCGGCGACGACGAATTCGGCCACATGGTGGAGTCGTTCAACGCGATGGCCGCGGACCTATCGGCACGGCAGCGCGGCCTCGAGCAGGCGTCGCTCGATCTCGAAATGCGCCACCAGGAGGTCGAACGGCGTCACCGCTCGGTGGAGACGATCCTCGAGCGCATTGCCACGGGCGTGGTCTCGATCGATGCCACTGGTGCCGTCGGCCGCGTGAACTCCGCCGCCGTGCGGCTCCTGGGCCTGCCGGCCGGCGTGGAAGGGCGGCCCGTGGCGCAGGTGCTCGGCCCGGAATTGGCCGCCGTACGGTCGGTGCTCGAGGGCGCGACGCGCGCCACGTCCGAGTCGGTGGCGCAGGAAGTCAGCATCACGCGTGACGGGCGGGAGGTGACCCTCGCGGTGGCCGCCACGCGCCTGCACGGCGCCGCCGGCTTCGAAGGGACCGTGCTCGTGCTCGACGACGTCACGCCGCTCATCCGGGCGCAGAAGGTGGCGGCATGGCGCGAAGTGGCCCGGCGCCTCGCCCACGAGATCAAGAACCCGCTGACCCCGATTCAGCTCTCGGCCGAGCGCCTGCAGCGCAAGCTCGGTGACTCGGCGGCCGCGCACGGCGCGCTCGTCACGGAGTGCACGCAGACCATCATCGGGGAAGTGGAGTCGTTGAAGGGGCTGGTGGACGAGTTCGCGCAGTTCGCGCGGATGCCGGCGCCGAAGGCGCTGCCGGCGTCCCTCAACGACGTGGTCGGCGGCGCCCTGTCGCTCTATTCCGGACTCTTCCCGTCGCTGAGCCTGGAGGTGGCGCTGCAGCCCGACCTCCCGTCGGTACGGCTGGACGAGGAGCAGATCAAGCGCGTGATCATCAACCTCGTGGACAACGCCGTGGAGGCGATGCACCGGCGAGGACGCATCGTGGTGGAGACGTCCCACGACGCCGTGCACCACGTCGCCCGCGTGGTCGTGGCGGACGACGGCCCGGGCATTCCCCCAGGAGAGCGCGACAAGCTGTTCCTGCCGTACTACTCGACGAAGGGGCGCGGGTCCGGGCTGGGGCTGGCCATCGTGCGGCGTATCGTCGCCGAGCACGGTGGTAACGTGGAGGTCGGCGACAACCTGCCCACGGGAAGCCGCTTCACGATCGAGCTTCCCTGCTGATCCCTGCCATGGCCTCCATCCTGATCGTCGACGACGAACCCGGCGTCCGGACTGCGCTCGGGGGGGTCCTGGGCGACGAGGGCTATTCGGTGGAGTCGGTCGAGTCGGGAGAGGCATGCCTGGCGCGCCTCGTCGAGCAGGCGTTCGACGTGATCCTCCTCGACGTCTGGATGCCGGGGCTCGACGGGCTCGAGACGCTGCAGCGGCTTCGGGAACGCAACGTGGACTCCCAGGTCGTCGTCATCTCCGGCCACGGCAACGTCGAGTCGGCCGTGCGCGCGATCAAGCTCGGGGCGTTCGACTTCGTCGAGAAGCCGCTGTCGCTCGACAAGGCCGTCCTGGTGGTCCGCAACGCGCTCCGCCAGCGGGCGCTCGAGGCCGAGAACCGCGACCTGCGGGCCCAGGTGGATCGCCGCCACGTGATGGTGGGCGACAGTGCCGTCATGCGGCACCTGCGCGAGCAGGTGCTCCTGGCGGCCCCCACCAACGGCCGCGTGCTCATCCTCGGCGAGAACGGCACGGGCAAGGAGCTCGTGGCCCGGACCGTGCACGCGCACAGCCGCCGGCGGGCCGGGCCGTTCGTCGAGGTGAACTGTGCCGCGATCCCCGAGGAGTTGATCGAGTCGGAGCTCTTCGGCCACACGCGGGGGGCCTTCACGGGCGCGGTCGCCGAACGCCGGGGCCGCTTCGAACACGCCCACGGCGGCACCATCTTCCTGGACGAGATCGGCGACATGAGCCTGAAGACCCAGGCCAAGGTGCTGCGGGCACTGCAGGAACAGGCCGTGCAGCCCGTCGGCGGCACCGCGACGATCAAGGTGGACGTCCGCATCGTGGCGGCCACCAACAAGGACCTGCAGGAGGAGATCCGGGCCGGGCGCTTCCGCGAAGATCTGTACTTCCGCCTCAACGTGGTGCCGATCTTCGTGCCGCCCCTGCGGGATCGGGCCGAAGACATCCCTCGGCTGGCCGAGCACTTCATGGCCGCGCTGGCCGGGGAGTACGGGCGCAAGGTGAAGCGCTTCGCGCCCGATGCCATGATCCGCCTCCAGCGCTATGCGTGGCCAGGCAACGTCCGCGAGCTCCACAACGTCGTGGAGCGGCTCCTCATCATGGTGCACGGGGACATCGTGGCGGCCTCCGACGTGGCGTTCGTGGACGACGGCGGGCCAATGCCGGTCGCCAATGGCGCCGAGATCGAGCCGACGCTGCCCCTGTCCGACGCGCGCGATCGCTTCGAGCGGGACTACATTCTCCAGGTGCTCGCGAGCCACCTGGGCAACATCTCGCGTACGGCCGAGGCCCTCGGCGTCGAGCGGAGCAACCTCTACAAGAAAATGCGGGCGTTCGGCATCGCGCCGGTCAGACGCGAGGGCGAGTAGCGGCCCGGAGTTCGTCCAGCCGGGTCTCGAGCAGTCGCCCGGGGTGCCAGTCCGCGATCAGGAGGTCCTCCGGCCGCCGGCCGCCGAGCGCCGCCTCCGGGATCAGTCCGACGAGCTCGCTGCCGGCCACGCGCACGCCGAGCCGGGCCGCCGCTCCCGTCACCGCGTCGAAGGCATCGGCCGCGGTCGTCACCCGGTAGTCGGTCAGGTTCATCGAGACCTGCACCACGCCTCGGTCCGGCAGTCCGACGCCCATGGCCTTGAGGTGGGAGAGTCCGCCGTCACGTTCGCGGACCGCGCGTGCCACGGCGCGCGCCGCGTCGAGGCGGTCGGTGGCCAGGGTCACGTTGAACGCGACGAGAACCCCACGCGCGCCGATGGCGACGGCGCCAGCCGTCGGGTGCGGCGAGGCGGGTCCCGCGTCCGGCCGACCGCCCGGCGCCTGCATCCGCGCCGCCAGGCCTTCGAACTGGCCGCGCCTGACGTCCTCCAGCCTTCGGCGCGCCGGCACGCGCGCCGCCGCCTCGTAGAGATACACGGGGAGTCCGAGGGTGTCGCCGATGCGGCGAGCCGCTTCGTTGGCCGCGGCCACCGCGTCGGCCATCGGGGTCGAGTCGAGGGGCACGAAGGGGATTACGTCGATGGCGCCGAGCCGCGGGTGCACGCCGGCATGACACCGGAGGTCGATCACCGCGATGGCCGCCGCCGTCAGTCGAACGGCGGCCTCGATCAGGGCCTCAGGGGCCCCGACCAGCGTGAAGACCGATCGATGGTGCGCAGCGTCGGCGTGGACGTCGAGAAGCCTGGCGCCGGGCACCCGGCGCAGCGTCTCGGCGAAGGCGTCCACGCGGGCCGCGTCGCGCCCCTCGCTCACGTTGGGCACGCACTCCAGCAGCGCCACGGGCGGTTTGTACCACACCGCCCGGCCGGGTGTGCGGCCTCGCGGCGACGGTGACGCGAGGCCGTCCGACGACGCGGCCTGCTATACTTGCGCTGATCTGCACGCATGGTGGACCCGACACCCGGCGAGTCACTCCATTCCGAATCGCTCACCATCGCCGAGCGCGATGCCCGGATCGAGCAGCTGCTCGTGTCTGGTCTCGACGAGTACTTCGCCGGCCGGATGGATCAGGCGGTCAACGTCTGGACCCGCGTGCTCTTCCTCGACCGCACGAACGATCGTGCCCGGGCGTACATCGACCGCGCGCGTCGCGCGCAGGCGGAGCGACAGCGGGAGTCCGAGGGGCTGGTGCACGAAGGCCTCCAGGCCTTCGATCACGGCGAGGTCGATCGCGCCCGCCAGCTGCTGACGGCAGCCATCGAGCGCGGCGCGCCGCACGAGCAGGCGTTGCCGGTGCTGCACCGGATCGGGCTGCTGGATCGGCCCCTCGTCGGATCCGGTGACGACCTGGTCGCACGTGCGCGGGTCGTGCCGCCGCGCAAGGGCGGCGGCGCCAGGGCGATGGGCGCATGGGCGCTGGCCACGGTGGTGGCCGTGGCGTCCGCCGCGGCCCTGTATCTGGCCGGCGCGGCGCCCGCGCCAGGACGGGTGGCGGCGTCCCCCGAAGTCCTCGCCGCCCCGTTGCCCGTGCCAGCCGCGGCCGACGCGCACCTGCTGCGCGCCCGCCGCCTCTTCGAAGCCGGGAAGTTGCCCGACGCGCTGGCGACCCTGGAGCAGATTCCGCTGGGCGACAGCGCCTACGCCGATGCCCAGGCCCTGCGCATCCGGATCCAGCGCGAGCTCCTGCGGTCGGCCGACGTGGCCGGGGAGCGGGCCCGGCCGTGAAGTGCCCGAAGTGCGCCTATGTCGGCTTCGAGTCCACGGACCGCTGCCGCCACTGCGGCTACGACTTCTCGTTGATGAGCGATGGCGTGCAGGCGATGCCCGTGGACCTGGCTCCGCCCGTCCCGCCCGCCGCTGACGACACGCTGACGAACCTCGCCCTCGACCCTGCGCCGCCCGCGGTTGCCGTCGGCGCGGAGGATCTGCCGCTTCGCGAGATCGAGAGCCGCGTGCCGTCGCTCTTCTCCGACCCGCTGCCACCGCCGGCCGGCGCGCCGCTGGCCGTCCGCCGCGCGGCGGCGGAGCGCCCGCGTACGCGTGGCGGTCCACGCCTGGTCCGCTCCCGGCCGACGCTCGTGCCCCTCGCCGACGAGGCGGAGGCCGCGCCTGCCGGAGATGCCGGCGATTCCGCCCCGATGCTCGCGTCGGTGTCGGCACGGATCGGCGCGGCGGCCCTCGACATCGGATTGCTGGCCGTCGTCGATCTGACGGTGGTGTACTTGACGGCGCAGCTGGCCGGAGTGCCCCTGATCGAACTGCTCACGTTGCCGCTGGTGCCGCTCGCCGTCTTCCTCGTCGGGCTGGATGTCGCCTACCTCCTGGTCTTCACCGCGCAAGGCGGACAGACGCTCGGCAAGATGGCGTTCGGACTCCGTGTGGAGGGCGTGGACGAGACGCTCACCGTGGCGCGCGCCTTCGTCCGCGTGGCGGCGTCGATGCTGTCGCTTGGCGCGGGGCTGGGCTCGGCGGCGCTCCGCTCGGACCGCCGGGCCCTGCACGACCACGTCGCCGATACCCACGTCGTGAAGGTCCGGGCGTGAAGGGGCTGGCGCTCGCCGTCGCGACCGCAGGCTATTCCGGGTACTTCCCGATCGCGCCCGGGACCGTCGGATCGGCCGTGGGCGTCGTGCTCTGGGCCGCGCTTCGGGCCGGAGGCCTCGGAATCGGCGGTGAACTGGCCGTGTCGGGCGTCCTGCTGGTCCTGGGCGCCTGGGCCGCGACCCAGGCGGAGCGCCACCTGGGGACGACGGACCCCGGGCCGGTCGTCATCGACGAGGTCATGGGCATGTGCGTGACGCTCGTGGCCGCGCCCTTGACCATGGCCTCCGCCGTCGCGGGCTTCCTGCTCTTCCGGGTCTTCGACATCGTGAAGCCGCCCCCTGCGCGGCAGCTCGAGAAGGCGCACGGCGGGTGGGGCATCATGCTCGACGACCTCGCCGCCGGTGCGTATGCCTGGGTGGCCCTGTGGGCCCTGCGGTGGCTCCTCCCCGGATGGCTGACCTAGACGGACGTCCCGCCGTCCGCGCCGCGGTCCTCGCCGTGGGCAGCGAGCTCCTCACGCTGGGCCGTGCCGACACCAACTCGCCCCACATCGCCGCCACGCTGCAGACCCACGGCCTGCAGGTCGAGTGGACGAGCGTCGTCGGTGACGACCTGCGGGCGCTCACGGCTGCCCTGGGCCACGCGCTGTCGCGGGTGGATCTGGTCGTCTGCACCGGGGGCCTGGGGCCGACCGACGACGATCGGACCCGGACGGCCGTCGCGTCGGTGCTCTCCCTGCCGCTCCTCGAGGACGAGGGCGTGCTCGATGGGATTCGCCAGCGGTTCGGCCGCCGCGGCATGACGATGCCCGAGATCAACCGCCGCCAGGCGATGGTGCCGGCCGGCGCCACCGTCGTCCCCAACATCAACGGCACGGCGCCGGGCCTGTGGATTCCCGTTGAAGGAAAGGCGGTGCTGCTGCTGCCCGGCCCCCCTCGCGAAATGCGGCCGATGCTCGACGCCGCGCTTGCGGCGCACGTGGTGCCGCGATGGGGCGCGAGCCTGACCCAGCAGCGCTCGATCGTCGTGGCCGGCCGGAGCGAGTCGTGGGTGGACGAGCGCGTCGCGCCGCTGTACGTGCCGTGGCGCGACGAGCGTCCGCCCGTCGAGACGACGATCCTGGCCAGCGTGGGGGTCGTGGAATTGCACCTGTCCACCGCGGGCGCCGACGCCGCGGACGGCGCCCGGCGGCTGGAGGACAAGGTCGGTCAACTCGCGGCCGTCCTCGGCGACGACGTCGTGTCGGTGGACGGGGCCTCGCTCGAGGCCGCCGTCGGCCGGCTCCTGCAGGCGCGGCAGTGGCGCATCGCGCTCGCGGAGTCCTGCACGGGCGGCCTCGTCACCTCGCGCCTCACCGATGTACCCGGTGCGAGCGGTTACGTCGAGCGGGCCGTCGTCGCCTACAGCAACGAGGCCAAGACGGCGTGCCTCGGCGTGGCGCCCGATCTCCTGGCTGCCCACGGAGCGGTCAGCGAGCCGGTGGCCGTGGCCATGGCGGAAGGGGCCCGTCGGCGATCCGGGGTGGACGTGGCGGCGGCCGTCACCGGCATCGCGGGCCCCGGCGGCGCCACGCCGGAGAAGCCGGTGGGACTGGTGTGTTTCGCCGTGACGGGGCCGGGGGGCACCGTGACGCGCACGGCCCGGTTCACGGGGGATCGAGCGCTCGTCAAGGCGCTGGCGGCCACGACGGTGCTGGACATGGTGCGCCGCCATGTCGCGTCGGGTGTGTCCACGTGATCGGCGCCAGCCTGCTCGGCTATCTCATCGGCTCGCTGCCGCTCGGCTTTCTCGCAGGGCGGCGGCTGGCGGGTGTGGACCTCCGGCGTGTCGGGAGCGGCAACGTCGGAGCGACCAACATGTACCGCGTCTCGGGCCTGCGTCTGGGCCTCGCGGTCATGACGATCGACCTCGTGAAGGGCGCCGCGGCCGTGCTGGTCGCCGCGCGGGTGGGCGCCGCGGACCTGGAGGTCGTGACGGCCGGCGTGGCCGCCGTGGCCGGGCACGTGTACCCCGTATGGCTGAAGGGACGGGGAGGCAAGGGCGTGGCCACGGCGTGCGGCGCCTTCGCGGTGCTGGCGCCGGCCGCCACCGTGGCCGCAGCCGCGGCCTTCGCGCTCACGGTCTGGGCGACGGGCATCGTGTCGCTGGGATCGGTTGCGGCGAGCGTGACCCTGCCAATCGTCGCGGGCTTCACGCCGGCTTCGCCGGCGGTCGCGATTGGCGCGGCCGTGACGGCCGCCCTCGTCATCTGGCGGCACCGCGGGAACCTCTCGCGCCTGCGCGAGGGGACGGAGCGGTCGATCGTGCGTGGAGGCAGGGATGCGTAGCGTGGCCGTCATCGGCGCCGGCAGCTGGGGGACGGCGCTCGCCGTGCACCTGGCCCGCATCGGCCACCGGGTCCACCTCTGGGCGCGCGATCCCGCCCTGGTGTCCGAAATGCAGCTCCGCGGAGCGAACCCGACCTACCTGCCGGACGTGCCGTTCCCGTCGACGCTGATCCCCACCCAGGCGCTCGACCAGGCGCTGGGAGACGCGCAGTTCGTCGTGCTGGCGGTGCCCTCGCATGGGCTGCGGCGCGTGCTGGCGGCGAGCGGCTCGTTCCTGCTGCCCTCGGCCATCGTCCTGAGCGCCACCAAGGGGCTCGAGGCCGGTTCGAACCTCCGCATGTCGGAAGTCATCCGCCAGGAGTGGCCGGCCGTGCAGGAAGTGGCGGTGCTGTCGGGCCCGAGTTTCGCCTTCGAACTCGCACGGTCCCTACCGACAGTGGTGGTCGTGGCGTCCGGAAACACCGCCGCCGTCTGTCACGTGCAGGACGAGTTCCGCAGCGGCGCGATGCGGCTGTACGGCAGCAGCGACGTCACGGGCGTCGAGCTCGGCGGCGCCCTGAAGAACGTCATCGCGATCGCCGCGGGCGTCGTCGAGGGGCTCGGTCTCGGCCACAACGCGCTGGCCGCGCTCATCACCCGGGGGCTGGCCGAGATCTCGCGGCTCGCCGTCGCGGCCGGTGGCGACCGCGAGACGCTGGCGGGCCTGTCCGGCATGGGCGACCTCGTCCTGACGTGCACGGGCGGCCTGAGCCGGAACCGGCACGTCGGCCTCGAACTGGCCAAGGGCCGGGCGCTCGGCGAGATCGTCGCCGGCATGAAGATGGTGGCCGAGGGCGTCTCGACCACCCCGGTCGCCCTGGCCCTGGGCCGGCAGCTCGGCGTCGAACTCCCGATCACCGAGCAGGTGGAGGCCATCCTGCACGGGCACACCAGTGCCGCCGATGCGGTGGCCGGTCTGATGGGCCGCCGCCAGCGCGCCGAGGCCGACTGACGGCGCGTCCGGGGCGAGCCTTCGCCGGGGGACTGCTAAGATCGGCGGGATGGGGCTGTTCGATCGCCTGAAACAGGGGCTCGCCCGCACCAGCGAGCGGCTCGCGCGTCGATTCGACGAGATCGCTGGCCGCGTGGACGCGCCCGAGCGTCCCGCCGGCGGCCTCGACGTCGACACGCTCGAGGCGCTCGAAGAGCTGCTCCTCGGGGCGGACGTGGGCCTGGCCGCGACCTCAAGGCTTCTGGACGGCGTGCGAGCCAGGGGCCGCGGGCAAGGCGGCCTGCGCGCTGCCGTCGACGCGGAGCTGATGCGCATCTTCGAGTCCGTGCCGGCGCCGCCGGTGCGTCCCGCCTCCGGCCCGTACGTCACGCTCGTCGTCGGCGTGAACGGCACCGGCAAGACGACGACGGTCGGCAAGCTGGCCCACCGCGAGCGCGCCGAGGGTCGGTCCACGCTCATCTGCGCGGCGGACACGTTCCGCGCGGCCGCCGTGGACCAGCTTCAGATCTGGGCCACCCGCGCCGGCGTGGACATCGTCCGGGCCCAGGAGGGCTCCGACGCCGCGGCCGTCGTCTACGACGCGCTCTCGGCCGCCAAGGCTCGCAACGTCGCCACCGTCATCGTGGACACGGCGGGCCGCCTGCACACGCGTGTCAACCTGATGGCGGAACTCGACAAGATCCGGCGTGTCACCGCCCGCGAGGTCCCTGGGGCGCCGCACGACGTCCTCCTCGTGCTCGACGCGACGGTCGGGCAGAACGGGCTGGCGCAGGCGCGTGAGTTCGCGGCGACCGCCGGCGTGACCGGCATCGTCCTCACGAAGCTCGATGGCACGGCGAAGGGCGGGGTCGCGGTCGCGATCGCCCACGACCTGTCCCTGCCCATCCGGTATGTCGGGGTCGGCGAGGGGATCGACGACCTCGTGCCCTTCGACGCGCGCGCCTACGTGGACGCGCTCTTCGCACCGACGTGGTAGACGACACCGCCATGATGCGCCGCGCCCTGTTCCATGCGGAGCGGGCGCTCGGAGCCACGGCCCCGAATCCGCTCGTGGGGGCCGTGGTCGTCGACGCGGATGGCGTCGTGGTGGGGCAGGGGCACCACGCCCGCGCGGGTGAGGCGCATGCGGAGGTCGTGGCGCTCGACGCGGCCGGAGCGAGCGCCCGCGGCGGAACGCTGTACGTGACGCTGGAACCGTGCTGCCACACGGGCCGGACGGGCCCCTGCACGGACCGGATCCTCGCGGCCGGCGTCGCCAAGGTGGTCGTCGCCACGATCGATCCCTTCCCGGCCGTGGCGGGGCGTGGCGTGGCCCTCCTGCGCGCGGCGGGTCTGGACGTCGTCGTCGGATTCGAAGAGGCAGCCGCGCGACGGATGAACGCGGCGTATCACATCGTCCACGACCGCGGGCGCCCCCTGGTGGTCGTCAAGGCCGCGACGAGCCGCGACAGCCGCATCGCCGCGTGTCCCGGGCGGCCGACGGCGATCTCGGGAGCGGCGTCCGCGCGCCGGACGCAGCGTCTGCGGGCCGAGGCCGACGCCATCGCAGTCGGCGTGGGCACGGCGCTGGCCGACGACCCGAGGCTGACGGTCCGCGACGTGGTCCGCGCCCGCCCGCTGACGCGCGTGGTGTTCGACCACCAGCTGCGGACGCCGCCGACGGCGAGGCTCTTCGCGCGCGCCGACGGTGGTGAGGTCATAATGTTCGCCGACCCCGCCATCGTCCGTGACGACGGCGCCCGAGTGGCCGCCGTGACGGCGGCGGGCGGGAGGGTGATGGGCGCCGCATCGGTCGACGAGGCGGCGCGCCTGCTGGCCGGGCTCGGCGTGCACACGCTGCTCGTCGAGGGCGGCGCCATCCTCCACCGGGCCTTCTGGGACGCCGGGCTCGTGGACCGCCTGCGGCTGATCGTGGCGCCGCGGACGCTGGGCGATGGAGGCGTGCGGCTGTTCGACGGCATGCGGATTCCCTGGTCCCGCCTGTCGGCGGTGTCGGCCAGGACGTGCGGCGACGACATCTGGTTGGAGGCCGATGTTCACTGGGATCGTTGAAAGCGTCGGCTCCCTCGCCGAGATCAAGCCGATGGCTGGCGGCTACCGTGTCCGGATCGAAACGAGCCTCGCGGCCGAGACGAATCCCGGCGACAGCCTGGCCGTGTCGGGTGTGTGCCTGACGGCGCTCGTCGCCGCCGACGGCGGCGTTCACGCGGACATCGGGCCCGAAACCGCGCGGATCACCACCCTCGGGAGCCTGACACGCGGCCAGCGCGTGAACCTCGAACGTCCGCTGCAGAGTGGCGCCCGCCTCGGGGGCCACTTCGTGCTCGGGCACGTAGACGGCATTGGCGTGGTCGACGAGGTGCGGCAGGAAGGCGAGAGCCGGTGGATCACGGTGGCGTTTCCGCCGTCGCTGGCGGCGCTCTTCATTCGCAAGGGCAGCGTGGCCGTCGACGGTGTGAGCCTCACCGTGGCTGGACTGGACGAGCGGCGCTTCGACATCCAGGTCATTCCTTTCACCCTCGCGCACACCACGCTCGCCGACTTGAAGCGCGGCGATCGCGTGAATCTCGAGTGCGACGTGCTCGGCAAGTACGTCCAGCGCGCGATCGAGACGTCGGGCCTTCCACAGGCACAGAAACGGTAACCCTTCGCCATGGCCAAGACCTCCAGCCGCAAGACCACCGGGCGCGCGCGCACGACCCCCGCCGGTCGCCAGACACGCCGCCGCCCCGCCGCCTCCGTCGGGTCGTTCGCGGCGGTCGAGGACGCCGTGGCGGCCATTCGGCGCGGCGACATGGTGATCGTCGTCGACGACGAGGACCGGGAGAACGAAGGCGACCTGACCATCGCGGCGGAGAAGGTCACGCCGGAGGTCATCAACTTCATGATGACCCACGGACGCGGCTTCATCTGCCTGCCGATGACGGGGGACCGGCTGGACGAGCTCGAGATCCCGCTCCAGGTGCCGGCCGGGCGCAACACCACGAATTTCGGCACCGCCTTCTGCATCGGCATCGAGGCACGGCGCGGCGTGACGACCGGCATCTCTGCGGCGGACCGCGCCAGGACGATCCGGACCGCGATCGACCCGAAGACGAAGCCCGCCGATCTGGCCCGGCCCGGGCACGTGCTGCCGCTCCGGGCCCGCGACGGCGGCGTGCTCGTGCGGGCCGGCCAGACCGAAGCCGCGGTGGACCTGGCCCGCGCGGCCGGGCTGTACCCCGCGGGCGTCATCTGCGAGATCGCGAAAGCCGACGGATCGATGGCCCGCGTCCCCGACCTGCTCCGCTTCGCGCGCCGCCACCGCCTGCCCATGATCACGGTGGCGGATCTGATTCGCTACCGGATGCGGACCGAGCGCCTGGTCACGAGGGCGGCGGTGGCCAGCCTGCCGACGATTCACGGGCGTTTCCGGATCTACGCCTACGAGAGTCCGCTGGACGGCGAGACGCACGTGGCGCTGGTGTGCGGCGACATCGGCGACGGCGAGAACGTGCTCGTCCGGGTGCACTCCAAGTGCCTGACCGGAGACGTCTTCCACTCGGCGCGGTGCGACTGCGGACCGCAGCTGGACGCGGCGATGCAGCGCATCGCGGCCGAGGGCCGAGGCGTCCTGCTCTACCTGAACCAGGAGGGGCGGGGCATCGGCCTGGCCAACAAGGTCAAGGCCTACGCCCTCCAGGACGAGGGGTTCGACACGGTGGAGGCCAACGAGCGCCTGGGGTTCAAGCCCGACCAGCGGGACTACGGGATCGGCGCGCAAGTGCTCCGGGACCTCGGCGTGCGGACGATGCGCCTGCTCACGAACAACCCGCGAAAGTTCATCGGTCTGCAGGGGTACGGGCTGTCGGTGGTCGCCTCGGTGCCGCTCGAGATCCCGCCGTCCGAGACGACCAGGAAATACCTCCGGACCAAGAAGGAAAAGCTCGGACACCGCCTCACCAAGGTTTGACCGCCTGTCTGAAGCTCAAGTAGGATAAGGGTTTGTCCGAGCGAGGCTCGGCCGTCCCGCCGCGCAGTGTCCGCGCGGAAGCCGGCCAGGGGCGCGCCGGCGGCAGCCCATGTTCGACGCCCTGAGCACCCGTCTCCAAGACGTCTTCCAGTCGCTGCGGGGTGAGGTCCGCCTCACCCCCGAGGCGACCGAACGCGTGCTGCGCGAGATCCGGGTCGCCCTGATCGAAGCGGACGTCAACCTGCAGGTCGTCAAGGCGTTCGTCGACCGGGTGCGCGATCGCGCGTCGGGCCAGGACGTGCAGGAGTCGCTCAATCCCGACCAGCAGGTCGTCAAGATCGTCCGAGACGAACTGCTCGGCCTGTTCGGGGATGCCAAGGGCGGCCTCACGACGGGCGCCAGCCGCCCAACGGTCGTCCTCATGCTCGGCTTGCAGGGGTCGGGCAAGACCACGACCACTGGGAAGCTCGCGCGGATGCTCGCCCGGCAGGGCCGATTTCCGTTGGTGGTCTCGACCGACGTCCGCCGGCCCGCTGCCATCGAGCAGCTGTCGGTCGTGGCGTCGAAGGCCGGCGTCCGGGTGTTCAACCCGGCCGGCGACCTCGACCCGGTGTCGCGCGCCAGGGGGGCGCTCGCCGAGGCCCGTAACACCGGACGCGACGTCCTCATCGTCGACACCGCCGGCCGTCTGCACATCGACGACGAGCTGATGCAGGAGCTCGTCGCGATCAAGCAGGCCGTGCAGCCGTCCGACCTGCTCTACGTGGCCGACGCGATGACCGGCCAGGACGCCATCAAGAGCGCCGGCGAATTCAACCGCCAGGTGGGCGTCACGGGTGTCGTCCTGTCGAAGGTGGACGGCGATGCCCGGGGCGGCGCGGCGCTGTCGGTGGTCTCGGTCGTGGGCGTCCCGATCGCGTTCGTGGGCGAGGGCGAGCGCCTCGAGGATCTCGATACCTTCCATGCCGACCGCTTCGTGTCGCGCCTGCTCGGCATGGGCGACGTCCTGTCGCTCATCGAGAAGGCGGAGGAGGTCGTCGACGAGTCGGCGGCCGCGTCGCTCGAAGAGAAGATCCGCAAGAACACCTTCAGCCTCGGGGACTTCCGCGACCAGCTGCGGACCATCCGGCGGATGGGCCCGCTCGAGCACATCATGAAGCTGCTGCCCGGCATGGGGCAGCTGAAGGAGCTCGGCGCGCAGAAGCCCGACGAGCGGCAGCTCCGCCGGGTCGAGGCCATCATCAACTCGATGACGCCCGAGGAGCGCGAACACGCCGAGGTGATCGACGGCAGCCGCCGCAAGCGGATCGCCCGTGGCAGCGGCACCGCGGTGGAAGACGTCAACCGCCTGCTCAAGCAGTACAACGAGATGCGGAAGATGCTGAAGATGGTGGGCCAGATGACGGGCGAGGCCGTGCCCGAGGCCCCGAAGAAGCGGAAGAAGAAAGGGCCGTTCAGCCTGATGCGCTAGCCGGGAGGGCCGGCTCGCCTGGAACGAGGAACAACTATGCTCGTGATTCGCATGCGTCGGACGGGGTCGAAGAAGCGCCCCCACTACCGGGTGGTCGTGACGGAGCGGCGGACGCCGCGGGAGGGCGGCTTCATCGAAACCCTCGGCTTCTACAACCCGCGCACCAAGCCGGCCGTCGTCGACGTGAACAAGGCGCGCATCCAGCACTGGATCGCGCAGGGCGCGCAGCCATCGGACTCGGTCCGCACGCTGCTGGCCCGGCACGTCACCCGGGATCTGGGCGCGGTGGCCGTGGTCGAGGCCGACCAGACGGCCCAGGGCTGACGGGAACGCGTCGTGGCCGAGCTGAAGACTCTCGTGGAGACGGTGGCGAAGGCCCTGGCCGACGAGCCCGACGCCGTCGAGGTCGTGCAGGGGGAGCGGCGGGGCGGCCTCCGGTTCGAACTGCGCGTGGCGCCGGGAGACCTGGGCCGCGTGATCGGACGGCAGGGGCGGACCGCGGCAGCGCTGCGGACCTTGCTGGCGGCCGCGGCGGACGTGGACGGGCAGCGTGTCCAACTCGATATCCGCGACACGGCCGGCGAGCGGTGAGCACGACGCGTGGGACGACATGCTCCTCGTGGGCATCGTCGCGCGCACGCACGGCAACAAGGGCGAGGTCATCGTCAATCCGACGACCGACTTCCCTGAGGATCGGTTCGGCGCCGGCGCCGCCCTGTGGGGACGGGCGCCCGGCCGCCCGGAGATCGAGCCGTTGGAGGTCAGGTGCTTCCGGATGCACGCCGGCCGGCCCGTCGTCGGCTTCCGGGGCTCGACGACGATCAGCGAGGCCGAGCGGTTCGCATCGTGGGAACTCCGGGTGCCGGCGTCGGCGCGGCGGGAGTTGCCAGCGCACGTCTACTACCACCACGACCTCGTCGGATGCGACGTGCAGACGGCGGCGGGGGAAGACGTGGGGAGGGTCCGGGCCGTGGAGGGTGACGGCATGGCGGTACGGCTGGTCGTGGCGGCTTCCCGCGGCGACGTGCTGATCCCGCTGGCCCAGGAGTTCTGCAGTGTCGACGTGGCGGCCCGCCGGATCGTGGTGGACGCACCGGACGGACTGCTCGACGTGAATGGCCCCTGGCGAGGATGACGGGGCCGACGCCGGGACGCGCGTGACGTTCGACATCGTCACGATCTTCCCCGCGATGGTGGAGGCGGGACTGGCCGAGGGCGTCGTCGGCCGGGCGCGCAGCCGGGGCGTGTTGGACATCCGCGTGCACGACCTCAGGGCGTTCACCGTCGACAGGCACCACGTGGTCGACGACGTGCCGTTCGGGGGCGGGCCGGGGATGGTGATGAAGGCGGAGCCGTTCTACGCCGCGGTCCAGGCGATTCGGGCGGCGCGGGGCGGCGGCTGCCGGGTGGTGCTGACATCGCCCGCCGGTCGGCGGTTCGATCAGGCGGCGGCGGAGTCGATGGCGCGGGACGCGGGCGTCATCTGGCTGTGCGGCCGCTACGAAGGCGTCGACGACCGTGTCGTCGAGGCGGTGGGCGCGGAGGAGTGGTCGATTGGCGACTACGTCCTCAGCGGCGGAGAGTTGCCGGCGCTGGTCATGGTGGACGCCATCGCCAGGCTGGTGCCGGGAGTGGTCGGGGACGAGCGGTCGGTGGCGAACGACTCGTTCACGGCAGGGCAGCTGGACCACCCGCACTACACACGGCCGTCCGTGTGGCGGGGACGGGCCGTGCCGGACGTATTGGTGTCGGGACACCACGGAGCCATCGCGCGGTGGCGCCACGAGGCCGCGGCATCGCGAACGCGGGCGCGCCGTCCGGATCTCTCGGGCGGGTCGGCGCGAGTCGAGGAAGGGAAGGGCGAGGAATCATGAACGCAGTGGAGCTCATCGAGAAGAGCCAGACGGTGTCGCGACCCGCGATGCAGGCTGGCGACACGGTCAAGGTGCACGTGCGCGTCAAGGAAGGCGACAAGGAGCGCGTGCAGATCTTCGAAGGGATCGTGATCAACCTGCGCCGGGGCGGGACGCGGGCGTCCTTCACCGTGCGGAAGGTGTCGTTCGGCCAGGGCGTCGAACGGATCTTCCCGCTCCATTCGCCGGTCATCCAGAAGATCGACGTCGTGCGCTCGGCGAAGGTCCGGCGCGCGAAGCTGTACTTCCTGCGCGGCCTCAAGGGCAAGGCCGCGCGCATGAAGGAAGTCCGCAAGACCACGGCCTAGACGTCCGGAGCACGGCGCGCGGCCATGGCGAGGGCCCGGGCCCGGCGGACCATCGAGAACGCCTACCGGCGTTTCGGGTTCGTGCACGTGGCCGGCGTGGACGAGGTCGGCCGGGGCTGCCTGGCTGGCCCGGTCATGGCCGCCGCCGTGGTGCTGCACCCCGACCGCCACGTCCCCGGGGTGGCGGATTCCAAGGCCCTCACGGCCGCGGCGCGTGAACGCCTCTACGATCTCATCACCGCCAGAGCCGTCGCCTGGGCCGTCGGCCTGGCGGACCCGCCGGAAATCGACCGCGACAACATCCATCGCGCGTCATTGCGCGCGATGGCACGGGCCGTCGCCGGACTGACCCCGGTACCCGACCTGGTGCTCGTGGACGCCTTCAGAATCGAAGGGCTTCCGATGGCCCAATGCGCCGTCGTCGGGGGGGATCGGCGGTCCGCCGCCATCGCCGCCGCGTCGATCGTGGCCAAGGTCACACGCGACCGACTCATGAACGAGCTCCATCGCGCCGATAGCCGGTATGGCTTCGACCAGCACAAGGGGTACGCCACGCAGGCGCACCTCACGGCGGTCGGCCAGCATGGATTCTCCGCGGCGCACCGGCGCTCGTTCAAGCCGGCGTCGCTGTTTGATACTCTGGACTGAGGGCGGAACACCGTGGCGCCATTCGATCGCGAAGGAGCCCTGAAGCGAGCCGAGAAGGCTCTCCGGCTGGGAAAAGTCGACGCGGCCATCGACGAGTACCAAGCCATCGTCCTCGCCCAGCCGCGGGACTGGAACAGCGCCAACGCCCTGGGCGACCTCTTCGTCCGGTCGGGCCAGCTCGACAAGGGCATCGAGCAGTACACCCGGATCGCCGACCACCTCGCCGATGAGGGCTTCTACCCGAAGGCGGCCGCCCTCTTCAAGAAGATCCTCAAGGTCAAGACCAACGACGAATACGCCCTGATCCGGTCCGGCGACGTCGCCGCCAAACAGGGGCTCCTCGCCGACGCCAAGGCCGCCTACCAGACGGTCGCCGACCGGCGCCGGAAGATCGGCAACATCCGCGGCGCCGCCGAGATGACGGTGCGCCTGGGGATGGTCGACCCCGAGGACTTCGCCGCCAGATTCCAGGCCGCCAAGGCGGCCCGCGACCTGGGCGACACCGAGACCGCGGTGCGTGAACTCCGGGCGGTCGGCGACTGGTTCGCCCAGGAAGGGCGCGCCGAGGATGCCTCGTCGGCCTATCGCGACCTGCTCGAGCTGGACCCGACCGACGACGAGGTGCGTGGCAAGGCCCTCGCCTCGGATCTCGCCCTCGGCGAGTTCGCCCGTGCGCAGGCGTGGGCGTCCACGCCGGACGAACTGCGCCAGGTCGCCCAGGCGCTCGATGCCGCCGGCCAGAAGGCCGAGGCGCTGGCGGTGCTCGGCCGGGTGGCCGAGATGGACGCCGGGGACGTGGAGGCGCGGGTGCGCCTCGTGAGGGCGTATGTCGACTCCGGAGACCTGGAGGCGGCACGCCGCTATCTGTCGGCCGAGGTCGCCCAGCAGGACCCGTCACTGTGGATGGTGATGGCCGAGGGCGAACTGCGCGCCGGCCGGCTCGACGAGGGCCGCGCCGCCGTCGCCAGCGCGCTCCAGGCCGATCCCGGCCAGCGCGAGACCGCCATCGCGATGGCGTGCCGCCTGGCGGAGACCGACGCCGACCTGGCCTACCCGGCCATCGAGGCCGTGGCAGACGGCGCCGTGGCCGACGCCGACTACGCCGCCGCCGCGGCGGCCCTCCACGAGTTCGTGACCCGCGTCCGCCACCACATCGTGGCGCTGATGCGCCTGGTGGAGATCTGCGTCGACGGAGGCCTGGAGGCCACGATGTACTCGGCGCAGGCGCAGCTCGCCGACGCCTATCTCGAGGCCGGCCGCGGACTCGAGGCGCGCATCATCAGCGAGGATCTCGTGGCCCGCGAGCCGTGGGACCGCGCGAACATCGAGCGCTTCCGGCGCGCGCTGGAGATGCTGGGCGAGGCGGACCCGGACGCGATCATCGCCGACCGGCTCAGCGGCGACAGCCCCTTCATGGCCACCGACAAGCTGGACCTCAACGAGGGCGTCACCTTCGACGAACCCGCCGAGACGCCGGCGGCTGTCGACGTGGCCGCGGAGGACCTGACGGCGGCCCTGGACCCGGTGGCGGCGGCGCCGCCCAGGACTTCGGGGGGACGCCGCGGCGCGAAGGCGGAGGCGCCGGCGGACGGCCGTGCGCAGGACGACGGACTGGCCGCCGAGCAGCTCCGGCTCGGCCTCACGTACCGCGACATGGGCATGGCGGACGACGCCATCCAGGCGCTCGAGCTGGCGTCCCGGTCCGCCAAGCAGCGGTTCGAGGCGGCGTCGGTGCTCGGCCGGCTGCTGGTCGAACGCGGCAACCAGCGCGGCGCCCTGGAGTGGTTCGAGCGCGCGGCCGAGGCTCCGGCGCCCACCGTCGAGGCCGGACGCGCCCTGCTCTACGACCTCGGGAGCGTCCTCGAGGATCTGGGCGACGCCGCCCGGGCACTGGCGGTCTTCGGCGAGCTCGAGGCCGACTCGCGCGGGTTCCGCGACGTGCGCGCCCGCATGGAACGCCTCAGCCGCGTGCAGGTCCGCGGGTAGTGGCGTCGGCCGGAGCGCGCCGCCCAGGCTGGACGGGACGTTAGGTGCGCCGGCTCCTTCTCATCGCCGTTCTGATCGAGCTCGGCCTCCTGCTGATCGTGGTGCCCTGGTCGGCCTACTGGGAGCGGAACTACTTCTCGCAGATGTTTCCCCTGGTGGCCGCCGTCGCGCGCAACAACTTCGTCCGCGGCGCGGTGACCGGCCTGGGCGCCGTGAACCTGCTCGCCGCGCTGACCGACCTCGCGGTGCTGATGCGTCGGCGCCCGTCGGCGTGAGCGCCCATCGCCCGTCTCCACGGGTGATGGTGGTGAGCGACCGCCGCCGCCTGGCGCGGGCCGCCGGCGGCGACGAGTGCCTGGGCCCCGACCTTCTCGTTCGCCAGGCCGCAGCGGCGGCCGAAGCCGGCGCGCACTACTTCCAGCTGCGGGAACGGGACCTCGACGCCGCGGTCCTGGTCGCGCTGGCGACGCGGATACGCGACGTCGTCGCGGGACGCCTCGTGGTGCTCGTCAACGACCGTGCCGACGTGGCCGCCGCCGCGCGGGTCGGCGTGCACCTGACCGCGGGCTCGTTGCCCGCCGGCCGCCTGCGTGGCTGGATGCCGCCGTCCGCGCCGATCACGCGCGCCGTGCACACCCCGGCAGAGGCCGCGGCCAGCGGGCCCGTGGACCTCGTGATCGCGGGGACGCTGGCGTCCTCGGCCTCGAAGGCGCCCGGTCATCCCGTGCTGGGCGCCGATGGCCTCAGTGCGATCGCCCTGGCGAGCGCCGCGCCGGTCCTGGCGATCGGCGGGCTCTTGGCCAGCGACTGGCCCTGGCTGTCCGCCGCCGGGGCAGTCGGGTGGGCGGCGATCGGGGCCTTCCTGCCACGGCCGGGCGAGAGCGTCGAGGCGGCGGCCGCGCGCGGCGTGGGCGGCGTCGTTGACTGACAGGCGTGGGCTCCCTACGATCGACCCTCCGGTTCCACCGGAGCCCGAGCGAGTTCCCATGTCCTTCGACGCCACCGCCGATTTCGGCTCCGCCCTGCGCCTCGCGCGTGAGCAGGCGGGCCGTTCGATCCGCGACGTGGCGGACGCGACGAAGCTGGGAGCGCGCACGCTCGAGGCGCTGGAGCGCAACCAGGTCGAGCGCCTGCCGCCCGGGATCTTCCGCAGAGCGGTCGTGCGTGCGTATGCGAAAGAAGTCGGTCTCGATCCCGAGGCCGTGTTGCGTGCCTTCCTGGAGCGGCATCCGGACGATCTGCCGCCGCCGGGACGCCCGGTCGGACCGGTCGCGGACCTTCCGGCCGGCCCCCGTGGTCGGCCGGCGATCCTCTGGACGGCTGTCGTCATTGGCCTCGTCCTCGCGATCGTCGTGGCGGTGTTGCTGTGGTGGCCGCGGGCGTCCGGCGCGAGTGGCGACCACCCGCCCTCCCCGGCAGGCCGGGCGGGACGACAGGCGAGCGGAGAGGGAGTGACGACCTGATGGACCCCGGACTGCGGACGCCGCTGCTCGACAGCTTTCGAAAAGGCGAGGTGCCGCTCGAGGTGCGCCTCGACGCCGCCGCGGGCCACGTCGCGCCACGCGGATTGGAGCAGCTCGCGCTGCTCGCCTGCCTGACCGACGACGAGCACGACGCGGTCCGCGCCGCGGCCGAGGGGACGCTGGAGGCGATCGGGCCGGGAGGGTGGCGGCCGTCCTGGCTCGCGCGGACGCGCCGGGCGAGCTCGTGCGCTTCTTCGCCGCGCGCGGCATCACGCCGGCGGCCGCCGCCGCGACATCGGCTGCGGAGGACGAGCCGCCGCTGCTGCAGGCGCCCGACGACGTGTGGGACACGATCGACGAGGCGGCAGTCGAGGGTGAGCCGGCCGACCAGACCCTCTCGCTGACGCAGCAGGTACAGCAGATGACGATCGTGGAGCGCGTGCGCGCGGCCATGAAGGGCTCGCGCGAGGTCCGCGCCATGCTCGTGCGCGACCCCAACAAGATGGTCTCGTCGGCGGTGCTCGCGTCACCCAAGCTCACCATGGCCGAAGTGGAGGCCATCGCGAAGATGGCCAACGTCGCGGAGGACGTCCTGCGCGCCATCGGTCAGAACCGGGGCTGGGTGAAGAACTATGCCGTCGCGGCGTCGCTGGCGCGGAACCCGAAGACGCCGGTGGCCATGTCGCTGAACCTGCTGCAGCGGCTCATCGAAAGGGACGTGCGGGCCCTGTCGGTGGATCGGAACGTGCCGGAGCCGCTCCGCGTCGCGGCGAGAAAGCGTCTCGTCAGGGCCTCCGGCTGACGGCCCGGCTACCGCCGGGTCGTACGCGTCCTTCGGCGTGACACCCGCGTACCGGCCGCGGGCCGGGCGGGCGGCGTTGGCCCCTGCCACTCGCTGCGCATCTGCGCGAGGCCGTCCATGTAGACGGCGGCGCGTTCCCGCTCGTCCTCGGTCGGCAGCGCCTTCAGGAGCCCGATCGCGCGCTCGAGGTCTCGGGCGATCGTGGATCGGGTGGTCCCGTAGTACAGGCGCTTGATTTCGGCGACGGGGTCGACTGGAGCGGTCACGCGCGGGTCACCTCGAGGCCGTTCGGATCGATCGCACACTCCAGCACGCGCACCCCCGCCTGCTGCCACACGCCGCGCACCGACGCCACGCGGTCCGGTGGGGCCAGCACGAAGACGCAGCCACCGCCGCCCGCCCCGCAGACCTTGCCCGCCCAGGCGCCGGCGCTCATCGCCCGGTCGAGCAGCGCGTCGATGGCTGGCGTGGTGACACCGGGCGCGAGCCGCTTCCGCGTGGTCCACTCGTCGGCGAGGCTGCGCCCCACGGCCGGCCAGTCGCCGGCGTCGAGGGCGGCGCGCAGCCGCGCCGTGGCCGCCACGATGTCGTCGAACGCGCCGGCGACGTTCGGGTCGCCGTCGATTCGGCGCTTCGTGATGTCCCAGTTGTTGATGCCCGACTGCCGCGGCGCCCCGGTGTAGCAGACGACGAGTCGTGCCGACAGGTCGGCGGGGTCGACCGAGAGCGGCACGCGCGTGACGCCGAACGGCCCGAACTCGAGGGCCGAGATTCCCCCGTGCAGCGCGGGGCGGTAGTCCTGGAGCCCGGTCGGCACGCGGATGACCTGCGCCTCCACGTTCTTCGCCACCTCCAGGAGCTCCGCGTCGTCCAGCGCGCGATGCGTCCATTGGGCCAGGGCCGCGGCCGTGGCGATGTTGAGGGCCGACGACCCGGCGATACCAGCACCGGCCGGCGCGTCGCTGCGGCTCGACAGCGTGAGCCCACGGGCGCCGAACGCGTGCGCGAGCTTGGCCAGGAGCGGCAGGCGGTCGTCGCCCGGCAAGGCGTCGAAGGGCAGCGGCGGGGTGGTCACGCCCAAGTCGTCGGAGGCCAGGACGACGCGGCCGTCGTCGCGGCCCGTGAGCGTGGCGGTGGCCCGGATTGTCAGGGCCGCATTGACCGTCTGCGCGCCGGGATGCAGGAGGTAGAGCGGCCAGATGTCGATGGTTCCGCCCGCGAGATCCACGCGCGTGGGCGCCGAGGCCGTCACGGTCACGGCGGAATTATAATGCTCGCACTCCCATGCCGCTGCCGCTTCGACGACGCGCAGGCCAGGTGCTCATCGGCAGCTTCACCGGCAGGACGGTTCCCGTCGAGCTCGTCTCGCTGGCGCGCGAGTTCGACCTCGGGGGCGTCACGATGTTCGCGCGCAACGTCGAGAGCCCCGAGCAGGTGCTCGACCTCTCGGTCGCAATCGAAGCGCTGGGGCGGGACGCTCCCGCCTGGGTCGCCGTCGATCAGGAGGGCGGTCGCGTCGCGCGGCTGCGGACGCCCTTCACCGTGTGGCCGCCGATGGCGACCCTCGGCCGCTCCGACGTGCCGGCGCTGGCGGACCGGTTCGCGCGGGCGCTCGGCCGCGAGCTCCACGCCGTGGGCATCACACTCGACTTCGCGCCCGTGCTCGACCTGGGGACGAATCCCGCGAACACCGTGATCGGCGACCGCGCGCTGTCGGCCGATGCCGCCAGGGCGGGCGCCCTGGGCGCCACCATCGTCCGGGCGCTCCAGGCGGAAGGCATCGCCGCGTGTGGCAAGCACTTTCCCGGGCATGGCGACACGCAGGCGGACTCCCATGCCGAGCTGCCGCTCGTGGAGCACGCGCCGGACCGCCTCCGCGCGGTCGAGTTCGAGCCGTTCAGGCAGGCCATCGCTGCCGGCGTGGCGGGCGTGATGACGGCGCACGTCCTGGTCCCGGCGATCGACGAGGAACGCCCCGGCACGCTCTCGTCCGCCGTCGTGGGCTTGCTGCGCGGAGAGCTCGGGTTCGAGGGGATGGTGATGAGCGACGACTTGGAGATGGGCGCGTTGGCCGCGCGATGGTCGCCGGCCGAAGCGGCGGTGGAAGCCCTGCGCGCCGGCTGTGACGGCGCCCTCATCTGCAGCGGCTCGGTGGACGTCCAGGCCGCTGCGCTCGAGGCCATCGTGAAGGCCGTCGAGTCCGGATACCTTCCGCTGGCGCGGCTCGAGGACGCGGCGGCGCGCCTTGCCCGACAGAAGCACCGCTTCCTGGGCCGTGACCGCGGGACGGCTCGCGCGCGGGCCACGGAGTTGAAGGCGGTTGTCGGGTGTGAGGCCCACCAGCTCGTCGCGGCTGAAATGGCGGCGTTCGCGTGATCGGCGCCGACGTGACGACGATGGCCGGACGGCGGCGGCCCCGGCGCCTGCAGCCCGGCGACCGCGTGGCAATCGTGGCGCCCGCCAGCCCGGTCCAGCCGGACCTGCTGCAGAAGGGCGCCGAGGAGATTCAAGGGCTGGGCTTCTGCCCGGTCTACGACGATCGTGTCCTTGCCCGACACGGCTACGTCGCCGGCGCTCCAGCGCTCCGGGCCGCGTGTCTGGCCGACGCGTGGCGCGATCCGTCGATTCGGGGGGTCGTCGCGGTGCGCGGCGGATATGGCAGCCAGCAGGTGCTGCCACATCTCGACCCGGCGTGGATCGCCGCCGATCCGAAGGTGTTCGTCGGCTACTCCGATCTCACCGCGCTGCTGGCCTGGCACGTGGTCCACGGTGGCGTGGCCTTCCATGGCCCGATGGTGGAGGGGCGGCTCGCCCGCGGGCACGCCGGCTTCGATCGGGCGTCGTTCCTGGCCGCCGTGACGCAGCCCGTGCCCATGGGCACGCTTGCGCCACCCGGCCTCGACACCCTGCGCCAGGGCGAGGCGTCGGGGACGCTCGTCGGGGGCACCCTGACCCAGCTCGCGGCCCTCGCGGGGACGCCCTATGCGCTGGTGCCACGCGAGCCCACCATCCTGTTCCTCGAGGACGTCGGCGAGCGGCCGTATCGGCTCGATCGCCTCGTCACGCAGCTGCATCAGGCCGGCATGTTCGCCCGGGTCACCGGCATCGTGTTCGGCATGTTTCCGAAGTGCGACGAGGTGGGCGGCGGGCCTACGGCCCGGGGCGTCCTGGGCGATCTCTTCGCGCGGTTCCCGGGCCCGGTGGTGTTCGGGTTCCCTTCGGGCCACACCGATGCACCGGCATGGACGCTGCCGTTCGGCGTCCAGGCGCGGCTCAGCGCCGGGCCGACCGTCGCCGCGCTGTCGATCGAAGAGGCGGCCGTCGCCTGATGCCGCGCCGGGTCCACTTCATCGGCATCTGCGGCACGGCGATGGGCACGCTCGCCGCCATGCTCAAGCGCCGGGGCGACGACGTGCGCGGTTCCGATGCCCATGTCTATCCGCCCATGAGCGACGTGCTGCGCGCGGAAGGCATCACGCTGCTGGACGGCTACGACCCGGATCACGTGACCGATGACCTCGACGTGGTCGTCGTCGGCAACGCCATCTCGCGCGGGAACCCCGAGCTCGAGGCCGTCCTCGATCGGTCGCTTCGGTATGTCTCGCTGCCGGAGATGATCCGCGAGACCTTCCTGTGGGACCGGGACGCCGTCGTCGTGGCCGGCACGCACGGGAAGACGACGACCACCGCGCTCACGGGCTGGGTGCTGACGGCCGCCGGCGCCGATCCCAGCGTCCTCATCGGCGGGGTGGCGCGCAACTTCGGGGCACAGGGGGGCAGCTACCGGCTGGGGAAGGGCCGGGCGTTCGTCATCGAGGGCGACGAGTACGACAGCGCCTACTTCGACAAGACCGCGAAGTTCCTGAAGTACCTGCCGCAGATCGCGGTCGTGAACAACGTCGAGTTCGACCACGCGGACATCTACGCGGACTTCGCGGCCGTGCGGCAGGCGTTCGAGCGGTTGGTCCGCCTGGTGCCCCGCCGCGGCCTCGTCCTGCTCGGCGCGGACAGCCCCGCCGCGGCGGCGCTGGCGCCGCACGCGTTGTCCCGGCTGCAGACCTTCGGGTTGTCCGACGGCGCGACCTGGCAGGCCCACCACGTGGAGCACCGGCCGGCGGGCACGCGCTTCCTCGTCCGTGGGCCCGACGGCGTGGAGGGCCTCGTCGACGTGCCGCTGGCGGGCGCCCACAACGTCAGGAATGCGCTCGCCGCCATCGCGGTCGCCCACGATCTGGGGATCGGACTCGAGGCCGCTGCCGGCGCGCTTCGGGAGTTTCGCGGCGTGAAGCGCCGGTTGGACGTGGTGGGAGAGCGCGGCGGCGTGACCGTCTACGATGACTTCGCCCATCATCCGACGGCGGTCGCCGAGACGATCGCGGCGCTGCGTGCGGCGCGGCCGGGGCGCCGTCTCTGGGCGGTGTTCGAACCACGGTCCGCCTCGTCGTGCCGGCGTGTCTTCCAGGACGACTTCGCCCGGGCGTTCTCGGGCGCCGACCAGGTCGTCCTCGCGCCGGTGTTCCGTGACTCGCTGCCCGAAGCCGAGCGCCTGTCGATCCCGGACCTCGTCGCGGCCCTGGCGGCGGCCGGCGTCGCGGCGCGCACGCTGCCGACGGTCGACGCGATCGTCGCGGCGGTCTCGGCGGAGTCCAGGCCCGGCGACGACGTCCTGGTGATGTCGAACGGCGGGTTCGGCGGCATCCACGGCAAGCTGCTCGAGGCCCTGCCGTGAGGGGCACGTCCCGGGTCCGGCCGCGCCTGCGCCACGCGGGTGACGGACTCGTGCTCGTCGAGCTCGAGGCGACGATCGATCCGGGCGTGAACCGCCGGGCCGTGGCGCTCGCGCACGCGATCGGCGCCGCGGGCATCCGCGGCGTCCGCGACGTCGTGCCGGCCTATGCCTCGGTGGGAGTCCACGTCGATCCGCTGCGTGCCGACCTGACGGCGTTGGAGGCCGTGGTCGGGCGCGCGTGGGACCGCGAGGGGGACGCCGCGGACGGTCGGGTCGTGGAGATACCGGTCTGCTACGGGGGGCGCTTTGGACCGGACCTGGCGGAGGTCGCGGCCTTTGCCTGCTGCGCGGAGGCGGACGTGATCGCCCGACACGCGCAGGGGCAGTACCGGGTGTACATGCTCGGCTTCCTGCCGGGGTTTGCGTATCTCGGCGGGGTGGAGGCGTCGATCGCCATGCCTCGCCGGGCCTCCCCCCGCGCCGCCGTGCCCGCCGGCAGCGTCGGCATCGCGGGCCGCCAGACCGGCGTCTATCCCTGCGAGAGTCCGGGCGGCTGGCGCCTCATCGGGCGGACGCCGGTGGCGATGTTCGACGCGGCACGTACCCGTCCGGCACTGCTCGAACCCGGGGACGTCGTGCGGTTCGTGCCGATCCCCCACGACGAGTGGCCAGCCGCTGACCCGGCCGCCAGGGCGTGATGGCGGGCGCGCTCGAAGTCGTCCGTGCCGGCCTGCTGACGACCGTGCAGGACCTGGGCCGATGGGGCTATCAGGCGCTGGGCGTGCCGGTGTCCGGCGCCATGGACACGATGTCGCTGCGCCTGGCCAACGCCCTCGTCGGCAATGCCCCGGAGGCGGCCGGGCTCGAGGTGACGCTGATGGGACCGGCGCTGAAGATGCGCGGCCCACAGCGCGTCGCGCTCGCCGGCGCGGACTTCGAGGTGCGGGTGGGGTCCACCATGGCCGCCTTGGATTCCGCGTTCGATGTGCCCGACGGAGCGGTCGTGACATTCGGCACGCGCCGCTCCGGTGCCCGCGCCTATCTTGCGGTCGCTGGCGGCATCGACGTGCCGCCGGTGCTGGGCAGCCGGTCGACACATCTCGTCAGCCGGATGGGTGGGATCGACGGGCGCGCGCTGGTGGCGGGCGACGTGCTGCCCGTCGGCGCGGCGCATGGACCGGCGCCGGCCGTCAGACGCCGGCCGCCCGGACGGTCCGCCCGAGGACCGCAGCCGCTCCGCGTGCTGCTGGGGCCCCAGGACGGTTGGTTCTCGACGGCATCGCGCGAGGCGTTCTTCGACGGCGTGTTCGTGGTGTCGCCCCAGTCCGACCGCATGGGGTACCGGCTCGAGGGCCCACCGCTCGTGACCACGCGGCCGTCGGACCTCATCTCCGAGCCCGTGGCCTTCGGCGCCATCCAGGTGCCCTCCGGCGGCGCCCCGATCCTGCTGATGGCTGATCGCCAGACCGCTGGCGGCTACCCGAAGATCGCCACGGTGGTGACGGCCGACCTGCCGATGGCCGGGCAGTTGGCGCCCGGGGACCAGGTGCGCTTCGTCGCGACGTCGCGGTCCGAGGCGCTCGCCGCGCTCATCGCCCGGGAGCGCGAGTGGCTGCGGGCGGCCAGCCCCTCCGAGGATGCGCCATGACGTTCGGCGATGTCCTGCGCGCCGCCCTTCCGTCGCTGCCCGTGACGCCAGATGCGCCGTTGGCCTCCCTCACGACCTTCAAGGTGGGCGGGCCGGCCGACTGGCTCGTCGAGCCCGCCGACTCGGACAGCCTCGTGCGCATCGTCCAGCTCGCGCACGAGCACCGGGTGCCGCTCACGATGCTCGGAGGCGGCTCGAACGTCCTGGTGGCGGACGCCGGCGTCCGGGGCGTCGTCGTCCGTCCGCGGGGCGGCACCGTGCAGGCGATCGGCGACCGGCTGGTGCGCGCCGATGCGGCGGTGACCGTGAACGGACTGGTGCGGTGGACGATCGTCCGTGGGCTCGGGGGACTCGAGGCGTGGGCGGGCACGCCCGGCACGGTCGGCGGGGCCATTTTCGGCAACGCCCACTGGCGGCAGGCGAACATCGGCGACGTCGTCGAGAGCGTGCGGGTCGTGACCAGGGACGGGGTGGTCCGCCAGGTGCCCGCGGATCGGCTCGAGTTCGCCTACGACACGAGCCGCCTGCAGCGAAGCGGGGAAGTCGCGCTCTGGGCGGCGTTCCGCGTGACGCCGGGCCATGAGCCGGAGGTCCTGCGCGCGGAGGCGCGGCGCTCATTGGCCTTCAGGAAACGGACGCAGCCGCTGGCGGCGCCCAGCGCCGGCTGCATCTTCCAGAATCCGCTGCCGGGCCGGGACCGGGTCCCGGCCGACATCCCCCCGTCCGCCGGTGCGCTCGTGGACCGGGCCGGGCTCAAGGGGCGAGCCATCGGGGGAGCCCGCGTGTCCCAGACGCACGCCAACTTCATCGTGAACGACGGGACCGCCACGGCGCACGACGTCGCAGCGCTGATCGAGATGTGCCGGGAGGCCGTCAGGACGACCTTCGGCGTCGAGCTGCGCGACGAGATCGTCCGCCTGGGAGAATGGGAGCACTAGGATCGTCATGTCGACGCTCATCATCGAAGGCGGCCATCGCCTGTCCGGCGTGGTCGACGTGGAAGGCAACAAGAACGCGGCGCTGCCGCTCATGGCGGCGACGCTGCTCACGCCAGATCCGTGCGTGCTCACGAACGTCCCGCGGATTGCCGACGTCGACGTGATGGCGCGGCTGCTGCTCGACCTCGGCGCCGAGGTCGCGGGCATCGGCAGCTCGACGCTGGAGATCGCCTGCCGGCAGGTCACGTCCCATGAACCCGACCGGGCGCTGGTCGGCCGGCTCCGCGGGTCGGTGTTGCTGCTGGGCCCCCTGCTGGCGCGGACGGGCCGCGCCTACATCGCGCCGCCCGGCGGCGACTTCCCGGCCCGGCGCACCATCCGCACGCACCTCGAGGCCCTGGCGGCGATGGGCGCGGAGGTCGTCGAGGGGCCGGGGCACCGGCTCGAGGCCCCGCGCGGCCTGGCTCCGACGTCGATCTACCTGGACGAAGCCTCCGTCACCGGCACCGAGACCGCGCTGCTCGCGGCGGCGGCCGCGCCGGGCATCAGCGAGATCCGCCACGCGGCCTGCGAGCCGCACGTCGTCGAGCTCTGCGAGTTCCTGTCGCTGATGGGCGTGGGCGTGTCGGGTGCGGGCTCGCACACCATACGCGTCGAGGGCAGCGGCCGCCTGCACGGGGCATCGAAAGCGCTCTGGGGGGACTACATCGAGGCGGGGAGCTGGGCCGTGGTCGGCGCCATCACGGGCGGGGACATCGAGATCCGTGGGGCCCGGGCCGTCGACATGGAAGTGGTGACGGCCACGCTCAGGAAGCTCGGTGTCGCGGCCCGGTCGCAGGGCGACACCCTGCACGTGACGCCGTCTGCCCTCTCGGGCGCGGGCCGGATCACCACGGGCCTCTGGCCGTCGTTCCCCAGCGATCTCGTCAGCCTGGCGACCGTGCTGGCGACGCAGGCGGATGGCGCGACCCTGGTACACGACTGGATGTACGAACTCCGGCTCTTCGCGCTCGAGCAGATGAGCGGCATGGGCGCGGACCTGTTCCTCTGCGATCCGCACCGGATCATCGTGACCGGGCCGGCGAAGCTGCGCGGCAAGGTCCTCGACAGCCGCGACATCCGCTCCGGCATGGCCCTCATCGCGGCGGCCCTGGCCGCCAACGGGGAGAGCCGCGTCGAGCCGCTGGAGACCGTGGAGCGCGGCTACAGCCGCCTCGTGGAGCGCTTGCAGTCGTTGGGCGCGAAGGTCGCCCGGGTCTGAGTCGCGCGCTCAGCGTCCGCCGCCCGGCGGGGGCGGAGGCTTCACGCCCGGGGGCGGAGGCTTCACCGGCGTGGCCGTCTGCGGCATCGTCGGCATCGGCCGGAGGACGGGCGCAGCGGACGGGTTCCCGGCGGCGGCGTCGTCGGCGGGCGGTCGGGCCGCCGGCGGGCCCGGAACATCGATCACGGCGGCGCCTGTGTCGCGGCCGACCTTGAACGCCCGGACGTCCGCCTCGTTCAGGTCCAGCACGCGGACGATGTGCGGCGTCAGGGTGAGGATGATGTCGGTCGCCTGCGTCTCGGTCCTGTTGAACGCGAAGAGCTTGCCGACCAGCGGGATGTCGCTCAGGCCGGGGATGCCGGAGGCCACCTTCCGCTCCTCGTCGCGGATGAGGCCGGCCAGCATGTTCGTCTCGCCGTCCCGCAGCCGGATGACGGTCGAGATCGAGCGATTGCCGAACGTCGGCAGGCCGCCGAAGCCGCTGCCGGAAATGCTGCTGACCTCCACGCGGACCGCGAGCGACACGTCGTCGTCGTGGTGCATGCGGGGCGTGATGTCGATGTTGACGCCGATGTTCTCGTAGTTGAACGAGGTGATGGGCTGCGTCTGCACGCCGCCGGCCGCGATCGGCGCGAACGTCGTGACGGGGACCGGCACGCGCTCGCCGAAACGGGCCTGCGCGGCCGTGCCTTCCTGGGTGCGCAACTGGGGATTCGCCAGTGTGCGCGTGTTCGTGTCGCTCTTGAGCAGGCGGTAGTACAGGCCCGGGAGGTTCGTCAGGAGCACGTCGGACGACGTGAGGCTTCGCAGGTCGCGCAGCGTCAGGCGGTCCCGATCCACGGTGGCCTGGCCGTCGATGCCCGTCGGCGTCGTGGTGGGCGAGGCGATCTGCAGGCCGTAGTCCTGGAGGCGGGTCCGGTCGACTTCCAGCAACTCCACGTCGATGACGACTTCAGGACGGGCCTTGTCGATCGCCTGGATGATGCGACCGGCCGCAGCGACCCGTTCGGGCGTGTCCTTGATGGTGATGGCGTTGGCGCCCTGCACGGGCGCCAGCCGGCGGGCATCCACCACGATCCGCAGGACGTCCACCGTCTCCTTCAGGTCGGCGTTGCTCAGGAAGAAGGTCCGGACGATCTCCTCGTCGTACTCCCGCCGCTTGGCCGCCGTGTCGGGAATCACGGCAATCGTCCGTGGCGCCGTGACCCGCCAGAACGTGCGCGTGCTCGTGCCGATGGAGGTCAGCGCCTCGGCCAACGGCTGGTTGTGCAGGTCCAGACTCAACGTCTGGTCCCGAAACGCCGGATCGAAGACGACGCTCAGGTTGGCGAACTGACCGATGGCGGTGAAGATGTCCCTGGCGCTGGCGTCGCGGAACACGAGCGTCTCAGGCATCGTGATGCCCGGGGGAAGGTCGGCGCCGGGGAGCGGGGCGGCGAGGCTCTCCTTGATGAGCGCCTCGAGCGTCGTCTGGCCGCCGCGGTCCACCGCGACCTGGGTCCGCATCTGGGCCCGAAGGGCGCGCAGTTCGTCCTGGATCTCGCCGCCGGCGGGATTCAGCTCGGCGGCCAGCTGATACTCGACCAGGGCCTCCTCGCTGCGGCCGACCGCCGCGTGGCGGCGAGCCCGCGAGAAATGATCCTGGGACGCGCGAAGCTTGGCGCGATCGAGCGCGAGGCGGAGCGTCCTGTCGTCGGGCCTGGCCCGCACCGCCTTCGTGTACTCGGCGACCGCCAAGTCGTAGTCCTGCGCGCGCTCGGCGGCCAGTCCGTTCTGCGCGGCGCCCCGCGCGGCGCAGCCCGCGAGCGACACGGCGAGCGCGAGGCCGGCGATGGCCGGCAAGGCGGCACGCAATCGGGTGGGGCCGAAGGTCATTGCCGGACGACGTCCACGCCCTTGGGGATCCGGAAGTCGAACAGCGTATCGGGCGGCCGGCGGTTCTCCTTCAGGTTGGAGAAGCCGAAGATGGACCGCCCGCCCTGGCGGTCCTGCGCCACCAAGTGGCGGATCTGGAAGGTGCGCGGGTCCACCGCGATGGCCAGCCACTCGAAGTCCGGGTCGGGACGCCTGGCCACCAGTTTGAGGCCCAGGAGGCCGTCCGGGGCGCCAGGCACGTCCATCAGCGAGGCGTCGAAGTCCCGCACGAGGTCGGCGCGTCCGGTCAGGAAGAGGGCGGGCGTCGTGTCAGACCCGGTCGGCGCGGGGCTGATGATGACCTGCCGGTCCAGGGGGAAGTAGGCGAACACGTCGTCGCCGTTGGAGATGAATTCCTTCCGCTCCGGCGCGGTGTAGACCCAGCGCATCCGCCCTGGGCGCTTGATGACGACCGTGCCTTTCTCCGTCGTCTTCGAGCGCAGGACGCCGCCTTCGTAGGTCTGCGTGAACTGTGCTTCGAAATCCGAAATCCCGTCGTACCGCTGCTGGACCCTGGCCGCCAGCTCGGCGGCCGACGGCGCGGTAGAGGCCGGCTGGGCCAGCGCGACGCTGGCCACACCCACCAGCACGAGCGCCAGGCGGCGTGCGTGCGACCGGGGATGGATCACGGTTCTAGTATACGGGGTTGCCGGAAAATGGCACGGGCCGACGCCGGTGCGACGACCAGGGCTGGTCGAGCGGTGTTGGGGACGGGGCCTGAAGGATTGGTGGACGGCAGGAGGATCGAACTCCCGACCTCCGCGTTGCGAACGCGGCGCTCTCCCAGCTGAGCTAGCCGCCCACGATAGGCCTGCGCTGCCCGACGGCCGGACAACCTACGAAGTCTAACACAGCCTTTCGTCCCGTTCATCCGAGCCAGGCGTGCAGGGTGTACTCGGCGCGCACGTAGTGCGCTCCCGCGGCCTCGTAGACGCGGATGACGGGGAAGTTGTAGTTCTGCGTCTGGTACTCGCCCATTCCGCCCCGGTCGTGCGACCAGTGCGTCGCGTCGCGCAGCAGCGACGCATACGCGCCGGGCGTTTCGCGGCGGCACGCGCCGAGGCCGCCGCCGAAGATGGGCATGCCCAGGCTGGACGCCGGCTGGCGCCGCCGGTATGCCAGGTAGCCGTTGAGTCCGCCGCTGGAATCCTCCGAGACCAGGATGATGTCGGCCATGGCGCCCGACACGCACTGGCGGGCCCACTCGACGTAGAACTCGTCGGCGCGCCCCGGGGGCAGGTGCGGATCGAGGTGGAACCGGCCGCGGTAGCCGCGATAGGCCTCCCGGGTGATGTCGAGGATGGCGCCGTGATCGTCCGGCCGCGATTCCCGAATGAGACCGACGGTCCTGACGTCGGCCGGCGGGTCCTTCACCGGGCGCATGATGTAGGTCACCAGGGCGTCCAGCGTCCGAAACCCGTGGTCTTCGAGCACCGAGAGCGTGTCGAGGTCGGCGACGTCCACCCGCGCGGTCAGGTGCCGGATTCCGGCAGCGCGCGCCCGATCGCAGATGCCGCCCACGACGGCCACCCGGGCGTCGCGCCCGGTCTCGGGCGCCGAGAGCACGTAGTCGATCCGTCCCATCGGCACGCCGAAGAAGGCGCTGTCCCACGCCAGGGGCCGCGCCACGGCGGCCGCGGGCGCCGCGCCCGCCGTCACGAGACTGAACTCACCCGGCACGGCGAGCGCCTGGGCGATCTCGGCGGAGAGGATCGCGTGCTGCTGCCTGCGGGAGTAGGTCCGGTAGTGGCGGTACGGCTTGTGCGGATACGCCTCGATGAGCCCGGTGAGCGCGTCGGCCGGAAGGTCGCGGAGCGGGGTCGGCGACGGCATCGCTGGTGCCATTCTAGGGTCGGGTCGCCGCAGCAGGACGGGCTCCGCCTATGGCACCACCAGAACCACTTCGTTCGAGGGGCCACTCGTGCCGCAGGCGTTCTTCGAGGCGGCGCGGATGTAGTAGGTGCCGGGCGGCGCAGGTGCGCCGAGCGCGGTGGCTGTCGAGCCCGTGTCGTAGACGGTGATGTTGCTCAGCCCCGGCGCGGTTCCGGCGGAGAGGACGTAGGAGGTGGGCGAGGGGTCCGTGGCCGGCGGCGACCACGCCAGGCTGACGAACGACCCGTTCACCGAACCGGCGAAACCGATGGGCGCAGCGGGCGGCGCGGTGCACGGCTGGACGTTGAGGACGATTTCGGCGGACGGCGGGCTGATGCCGCAGACGTTCGTGGCATGGGCGCGGAGGTAGTACGTCCCGTACGGGGCCGTGGCCTGGAGGCTGGTCACGGCGGCGCTCAGGTCCACGGTAGCCAGGTTGCCGAGGCCGGGCGCGCTGCCCGCGACGAGTCGATAGCCCTGTACCACCCCGGCGGCCGGCGGCGTCCACTGCAGATTCACGACCATGTCGTTCGACGACCCGGTGAACGTCGCGGGGGCTCCCGGCAAGGCGCATCCGCCGACCGTCACGGACCGCTCTGGGGACGGGGCACTTGTGCCCAGCACGTTCTCGGCACGCACGCGCAGGTAGTAGACGCCGGGCGGCACGTCGTTCGCGGTCAACGTGGTCTGGGGGGCGTTCACGACGGCCGTCCCGAGGTTGTAGGTCGACGGCGCCGTGCCGGCATCGACCAGGTAGTGCTGGGCGGCGCCGCCGGTGCTCGCAGGCGTCCACGACAGCGTCACGCTGGAGAGCACGGCGGACACCGAGAAGTTCGTGGGCGTGTTCGGCGGATTGCCGCCGCTGGGGATGCCTTGGTAGATGGCCGTGATGCCGGCCAGGTCGTCGGCGCCGAGTCCCGATGGACCGCTCGCGCAGCCCGACGGCGGTCCCGCGTTCATGATGGCGCCGGCGCTCGAGGAGTGTCCCAGGCCCAGCGCGTGTCCGAGGCCATGCGTGATCGCATCGCGGAAGCACCCGGCACTCGGCGGCGCGCTGTCGCCCAGCAGCACGAATCCCTGCAGGAACTTCTGGAACGTCGTGCCGCCGACCGTCCGCAGATCGCCTGTCGTGTAGTAGCCGCCGCCAATGACCCAGTCGGGGATCGCCGCGCCGCAGCTGTTCGTGTAGGCCACGGCGATGCGCCCGATGCCCGTGAAGGTGGCCGGGCACTGGCCGAGCGGCAGATTCGCAGCGCCGGCGAGGTCGAGATCCATTCCCGAGTTGCGCCAGAGGTTCACGGCTGCCGTCGCGTCCGACGGGGAGCCGGGCCATCCCGCGGGAAGGGAGGAGGGGTAGTCCACGGGGACGGTCGTGCCGCTGTCCACTTCGTGCCAGCGCGCCGGATAGCCGCCGTCCGTCGGCAGGTAGGCGTACTGGGCGCCAGGGCCGAGAGGCGCCGCCGAGAATTCCGGAGGCGAGGCGACGAAGGCCGCAAGCGGCGGCGTGTTGGCGGCGAGCGTGGCCTCCAGGCTCGCAAGGCGTGTCCGGGTGTCGACGCCGGCGCCGGGTGCCTGCACCGCGAGGTCCACGCCCGTTCCCGGATCGCGCTCGACACGCCACTTGCCGCGCGCCAGCCCCCGCGTGTGCAGCGTCCCCGTGCGATCCGCCTCGAGATCGAGGAGCACATCTTCGTCGGGCCGGAAGGCTGCCTGACCCGCCACCCACATACCGATGCCGCCGACCTCGCCGCCCAGCTGTTTCAGGACGACCCGATCGGGGACGCCCGTGCCGACCACGACGCGCGTGATCTCAACGGTGACGTACGTGTAGAGCGCGCCCTGATCCCAGCGAGACGCGGCGCCGGAGACACGGCCGCGCACGATGAGGCCCGGAGTGGCGGTGGCCGGCTGCGCCGCGGCAGTCCCGTGGGCGAGGGCGGCGACGAAGGCCACGGCGGCGAGAGAGCGCGCCTGCGCGACAGGGCGGGAGATTCGGATGTCGGTCACGGCCATGGCATGCGGAGCGGACTCTAACGACGAAGGGCCGATGCGGCGATCGCGCATCGGCCCCTCATCACCAACCTAGGCGATTGTGCTAGGGCGTGTAGCCGGCGTCAAGGTAGTAGGTGAGGGTCCAGACGGCACGCGTATCTCCGTTCGCGAGCGTCTTTCCCGTCACGTCTTCCCAGTTCGGCCCGGGCCTCGGCCCACAGTGGCCACCGATGACGTCGAAGATCTGAATATTGACCGTCGCGCCCGTGGGGCCGGTGGTGGCGCCCTCATCCGGGAGGGCCGACCCATTCCACGCCACCACGTCCTGCGACAATCCCTGGTAGCCGCGCTTGACGTTCAGGCCCCAGCGCGTGTCGAGTTTGCGCAGTTCCTTGACGACTTCGAACATGAAGCGGTTGTTGCCGCACGAGGCGTTCAGCAGATCCGGGCGGCGGGCCGCCACGGCGTTCACCACGGCACGCGCCGCGTTCTCGGGTGCCCGCAGGTAATCGCCGGGCGCAGGGTCCGCAGCGCGAGGCCCGGGCGGCGGGTTGCCGATATTGGCCAGCGTGATGTGCTTCGTGCTCTCACTCCCGCAGGCGAACACCGTCCGCACGTCGAAGTCCCACGTTCCAAGTGGGGGGAGAGTGCCGGTTTGGGGGCCCGTCCCCGTGTAGCCCCAGTTGAAGCGGCCGTTGCCTGGGACCTGGACGTTCGCGGCGAGTGGCACGCCGTCAAGCGACGCGCTGACGAAGTGAGCCACGCCGGCGATGGGCGTCCAGGACAGGCTGAGGATCCGGCTGAATCCGCTCGCGTTGAAGTCGCTGACGGCGGCGTCGCAGGCGCCGCCCGGCGGCATGTTGATCACGAACTCGTTGGAGGGCGCGCTCACGCCGGAGGTGTTGTTGTAGGCGACCACCCTGGCGTAGTAGGTGCCCGCGGGCACGCCACCCGGGTATCCCCATCCGGCGTTGGTCACGTTCGCCGTGAAGGCCGTCTGGCCGGGACCGAAGCCGATCTGGAACTGATAGAAGTCCGCCGTGGCGCCGCCTGCGCCGGGCGTCCACGCGGCGACGATCCCCGTGCCGTTGCGGGCGACGACAAAATTGGAGGGCGCCGCCGGCGGGGCCGGCACCTGCACGATCACCTCGTTGCCGGGTACCTGGCCGCCGGGCGTCGTGGCCACGATGCGAAGGGCGAAGATGCCATTCGGGGCGCCGGGAATGGTGAAGGTCGTCGTGTTGCCGAGCGGGAGGCTGCCCAGATACACGCCGCTGGCGACACCGTATTGGAGGTCGTAGCCCGTGGCGCCCGCCGTGGCCGTCCAGTTGAGCGTGACGTCGTTGCCGTTCACGATCGGGGGCGACAGCACGGGCGCCTGGGCGTGCGCCACGCCGGCCCCCAGCCACCACGCCGCGGCGATCACGGCAATGTTCCGCAGTACTCGTCGTGCCATCTCGAATCTCCTCGCCAGTCTTGCGTCACCGCGTCGAGGCGAGTCCGTACGCACCGCGCCCCGCTACCCTGGAAGACCGTTGGGGAGTGCCGCGGGGCGCAGGGCCTGCGCCCCGCCAATTGCGGGCAAAAGTGTACCACAGGGCACCCGCCCTACGGGCGCCCTGGGCAATTAATAGGGAGGAAATCCTGCGGCCAGATAGGGCTGCAGCGTCCAGATGGCGGCGGCGGGCCCCGTCACGTCCTGCCAGGCCGGCCCGGGCGAGCCGCCGCAATGGCCGCCGATGATGTCGACCACGTAGACCTGGCGAGTGCCCTCGTCGGCTTCCGAGCCCCAGTTGTAGTCGATCACGTCCTGCGACATGTCGCCGACATTCCCGCGTTTCCAGTTCAGGCCCCAGCGCGTGTCCTCCTGGCGCAGGCGCTGCACGACGCGGTAGAGCCACGTGTTGTTGCCGCCTTGACTCACGCAGGAATTCCGGAGGTCCGCGGGGTAGAGACGGGCCATCTCGTTGACGATCGACGACCGGTTGGGGAGCGGCAAGCGCTGGCCGGCCGGCGGATTCGGCGTCCGGTTGCCTCCGCCAGGGGTCGCGTTGACGACCACGGCGACCTCCGGAGACGTGGCGGTTTGCCCGCACGCGTTGCCGACCGCCACCTTCACGTAGTACGTGCCGGGCGCAACCGACGGATTCGACACGGCGGTCGTCGAGGCCGGAAGCGGCTGGGAGAGGACGGGGGCGCCGCCGGGGCTGAGGGCGGCGTCGAGGCGATAGCCGGCGGCACCAGCAATCGCGTTCCAGGACAGCAGGACGGCCTGCCCCTGCACCTGCGCAGTCAGCGTCGGCGCCGGGGGCGCCGTGCAGGACGCGCTCACGACGATCTGGACCTCGTTCGACGCGGGGCTGGGACCTCCCGCGTTCAGCGCGACCACCCGGACGTAGTAGACGCCGGGCGGGACGTTGGGCAGCGTGTTCGTAGGCGAGACGCTGAGCGGCACGGCGGCCTGGCCGCTCCCGGGGGTGGTGCCGCCCACGAGCACGAGACCCGTGAGCGGTCCGGGCGGCAGGTCGACGGTCAATGTCACGGTCGAGCCGCTGACCGACGCCGCCAGGTTCGTCGGCGCGGCCGGAGGGCCTTGCACCGACGTCACGGTGACGCCGACGACGTTGGACGGCGCACCCAGCCCGCTGGCGTTTCGCGCGCGGACCCGGAGGTAGTACGTGCCCTGCGGGACGTTCGGCAGCGTGAAACTGGTGAGCGGCCCGATGTCGTAGCCGGCGAGCATGAGGGCGGGCGTGATGCCAGCCTCGACCCGATATGCGGTCGCTCCGCCCACGGCATTCCAACTCGCCGAGACCGTGCTCCCGGAGGCGCTCGCCTGGAGGGTCGGCGCAGCCGGCACCTGTGCGGCCGCGGGCAGACTCGAGAGAAGCCACGCCGCCAGTGAACAGGCGACGGCGGCGGTCCGGATGACGGCGGAGCGGGTCATGGTGCCACCAGCCTTGCGAAGTCGGTACCACCGGACCACCTGAGGTTCGCCGCTGCAGAACCCGGAGCCGCCGCCTCGCTCTCCCTGACACGAATGTCAGCATTCGATGCACGCATGACGAAATTGACGTCTCGTCGTGCAAGCGGACGAGGCCCCGGTTCCGTCGCCGCTTCCCGGCGATGCGTGTGGCCGCGCCTCGCTTCAGCAGAGGCGGGACGCCGCGTACCCGGTCCGGCGGACCACGATCCGCGGGGCGCCGGGGATTGCAGGCGTCCCGGGGGCCGCCGATATACTCAAGGGTTCATGGCTCCAGACCATCGAAAGATCGGCGTGCTGACGGGCGGTGGTGACGCACCCGGCCTGAACGCCGTCATCCGTGCCGTGGTGAAGGCCGGCTGCAACACCGGCATGGAAGTCATCGGGCTGGAAGACAGCTTCGATGGCCTGCTCGACCCGACCCGGTCGCGCCGGCTGCTGCCCGGCGACGTGACCGGCATCCTGCGCCTGGGCGGCACGATCCTGGGGACCACCAACCGCGGCAACCCGTTCGAATACCCGACCGAGGACGGCAAGGCCGACTACTCCGACCGGGTGGTCCAGACGTTCGGGGAGATGGGGCTGGACGCGCTCGTCGTGATCGGCGGCGACGGCACGCTGGCCATCGCCCACCAGTTCTACCTGAAGGGCATCCCCGTCGTCGGCGTGCCCAAGACCATCGACAACGACATCGTCGGCACGACGAGCTGCTTCGGGTTCGACACGGCCGTCTCGTTCGCGGCCGACGCCATCGATCGCCTCCACTCGACCGCGCAGTCGCACAAGCGGATCATGGTCGTCGAGGTGATGGGCCGCTATGCAGGGTGGATCGCCCTGCATGCGGGCATCGCCGGTGGAGCGGACGTCATCCTGATTCCCGAGATCGCCTACGACCTCGACAAGATCGCGTCCCGCATCCGCGAGCGCGAGTCGTGGGGCGCGCGGTTCAGCATCGTCGTGGTGGCGGAGGGCGCCAAGCCAGTCGGCGGCACGCACACGGTCAGAGCCGCGGCCCGGCCTGGGGTCGTGGAGCGCCTCGGCGGGGTCGGACAGCAGGTGGCCGACTCGCTCGGCGAGATGACGGGGAAGGAAAGCCGCTGCGTCGTCCTCGGGCACCTGCAGCGCGGCGGCTCGCCGACGCCGTTCGACCGGGTGCTGGCAACGCGCTTCGGCGCCAAGGCGGTGGAACTGCTCCGGCGCGGCGTCTACGGGCGGATGGTGGCCAACAACCCTCCGGACATCGTGCACGTGCCACTCGCCGACGTCGTGGGACGGACCAAGACCGTGCCCCTGGACTACGACCTGCTCGCCAACGCCCGCGCCCTCGGCGTGCACCTGGGCGACTGACGGCGCCGGCCGTCAGCGGACGGCGTGCAGGACCTCGAGGTACTTGAGCGCGCCGCCGGTGTTGAAGAGGACCACGGTCTCGTGGCGGGCGATGTGGCCGGATGCCAGCAGCATCCGCGCGGCCGACAGGGCCGCGGCGCCCTCCGGCGCGGCCGAGATGCCCTCGAGCCGGCCGATGACGACCATGTCGTCCACCATCTGGCGGTCGGACACCGCGACGGCCGTGCCGCCGCTCTCCCGGATGGCACGCAGCACCAGGAAGTCGCCGATGGCCCGCGGCACGCGGAGTCCGTGAGCCTGGGTGTCCGGGGCTTCCCAGGTCGCCGCCTTCTCCGCGCCCGTCTCGAACGCCCGGACGATCGGCGCGCATCCCGTCGGCTGCACGGTGACCATCTTCGGCCGCTTGGGACCGATCCAGCCGAGCGCCTCCATCTCGTCGAAAGCCTTCCACATGCCCACCATGCCGGTGCCGCCGCCCGTCGGATAGATGATCCAGTCCGGCAGTTCCCAGCCGAGCTGCTCGGCCAGCTCGTAGCCCATCGTCTTCTTGCCCTCGGCCCGGTACGGCTCCTTGAGCGTCGAGACGTCGTACCAGTCGTGCTTGGCGGCCTGCTCTCCGGCCATCTTGCCGGCGTCGGTGATGAGGCCGTCGACGAGCGTCACGTGCGCGTCATACAGGTGGCACTCGTCCAGGAAGGGCTGCTTGGCGTCGCGAGGCATGAAGACCTCGCAGCGCATGTCGGCCGCCGCCGCGTAGGCCGCCGCGGCGTTGCCGGCGTTGCCGGCCGTCGGCAGCGTGATCGTCGTGGCCCCCAGCGCCTTGGCGCGCGTGACCGCCGTGGACTGGCCGCGCGCCTTGAAGGAGTTGGTCGGATTGAAGGACTCGTCCTTCACATACAGCGTGTCGAGACCGACCGCGTCGCCGAGCCGGCACGTGCGCAGCAGCGGGGTGAACCCTTCCCCGAGCGAGACGGGCACCTCCCCTGGGAAGAGGGGCAGCATCTCCCGGTAGCGCCACATGTTCGGCGTCCGGCCGGCCAGGCTGTCCTTCGACCAGGACCGGGCCCGCGCCATGTCGTAGCGGGCGAGCAGGGGCATCCCGCAGGCCGGACAGACGTGGTGTCGCTGTCGGGCGTCGAACGGTCCGGCGCCGCAGGGCACGCTGCACTCGAGGTGGCTGAAGAACATCGGCGCTCGGGTCTCGGGTCTCGGGTCCCGGATTAACGCGGCGGTGCCGCCCAGCGTTGTGTCAGCCCCGGGTCCCGAGTCCCGGGGACCCTCTCATTTCCCGAGGAGATCTTCGTCCTTCTTGCGCTGGAGATCGTCGATGGCGTGGATGGCCGCGTCCGTGATCTTCTGGACCTCGTCCAGGCCCCGCCGCTCGTCGTCCTCCGAGATCGTGTGCTCCTTCAGCATCTTCTTGAGCTTGTCGTTGGCGTCGCGCCGGATCGTCCGTACGTGGTTGCGCCCCTCTTCGGCGGCCTTGTGCACGTGCTTGGACAGGTCCTTCCGGCGCTCTTCGGTGAGCGGCGGGATCGGGATCCGGATGACCTTGCCATCGCTGGCTGGATTCAAGCCGAGGTCCGACGTCCGGATCGCCTTCTCCAGGCTCGCCATCGTCGAGGGATCGAACGGCTGCGCGATGATGAGTGACGGCTCGGGAATCGAGAGCGTGGCCACCTGGTTGAGTGGCATCTTGGCGCCGTAGGCCTCGACCAGCAGGTTCTCGAGCATGCCGGTGCTGGCGCGCCCGGTGCGGACTCCAGCCAGTTCGCGGCGGACGTGCTCGATGTGCCCGTCCATCCGTTTGCGCGCCTCGGCGTAGAGTTCCTTCAGATCGTTGACGTCCATGCCTGTCACCTCGGACGGCGCGCCCGCGCGGCCCGGTCTCCGGGCCTGCGCTCCGGCGCCCGCCAGATCAGCTCGTCACCGTCGTCCCGACGGCCTCGCCCGTCACGACCCGGCGTACGTTGCCGGGCGTTCGCAGATTGAACACGACGATGGGCAGCTTGTTGTCCATGCACAGGGAGATGGCCGTCGCGTCCATCACCTGCAGCCGATCCTGGAGGACCTGCAGGTACGAGATGGTGTCGTACCGCGACGCGTCCGGATGCTTGACGGGATCGGCGGTGTAGATGCCGTCCACCTTGGTGGCCTTCAGGATGACGTCGGCCTTGACCTCCATCGCTCGGAGGGCCGCGGCCGTGTCGGTGGTGAAATACGGGTTGCCGGTGCCGGCGGCGAACACCACGACCCGGCCCTTCTCGAGGTGTCGGATGGCGCGGCGGCGGATGAAGGGCTCCGCGACGGCGCGCATCTCGATGGCCGACAGGACCCGCGTGGCCACCCCGAGCCCTTCCAGGGCGTCCTGCAGGGCCAGCGCGTTCATGACCGTCGCGAGCATGCCCATGTAGTCGGCGGTCGACCGGTCCATGCCGCGCGCGCTGGCCGCGACGCCTCGGAAGATGTTGCCGCCGCCGATGACGACCGCGGTCTGGACGCCGAGCGACTGGATGTCGGCCACCTCCGCGGCGATGCGCCCGGCGACGTCGGCGTCGATGCCATACGTGCCATCGCCCATCAGCGCCTCTCCCGACAGCTTGAGGAGCACGCGGGCGTAGCGAACGGAGGGCGTCGTGGCAGTGGAAGCGGACATCTCAGGCCGGCATTATAGCGAGGTCGGACGGCGGGATGGGCCGCGAAGGGCCCGGCCGCACGTCACTCCGCCAGTTCGCCCAGCTTGAAGCGCACGAAGCGGGAGACCGTGATGTTCTCACCGGTCTTCGCCGTCGCCGCCTGCAGCATCTGCTGGACGGTGACGTTCGGATCCCGGACCGACGGCTGATCGACGAGACAGACCTGGGCGTAGAAGCTGCCCAGCTTGCCCTCAACGATCTTGTCCACGACGGCGGCCGGCTTGCCCGACCCCGCGAACTGCGCGCGGTAGATCTCCTTCTCCTTCTCGAGTTCCGCGGCCGGGACCTGCTCCCTCGAGACGTAGCGGGGGTCGGCCGCCGCCACGTGCATGGCGATCTCGCGGGCCAGCGTCTGGAAATCGTCCGTCCGCGCGACGAAGTCGGTCTCGCAGTTCACCTCCACGAGGACGCCCACCTTGCCGCCCATGTGGATGTAGTGGCCGACGACGCCTTCCTTCGTGGCGCGGCCGGCGCGCTTGGTCGCGCTCGCGATGCCCTTCTTGCGAAGGATCTCCACCGCCTTGTCCATGTCGCCGCCCGACTCCGCGAGCGCGGCCTTGCAATCCATCATGCCTGCGCCGGTCTTGTCGCGCAGCTGCTTCACCATGTCTGCCGTGATTGCCATCTGGTTCTCCATCGAAGTGCCCGGAGGCACTGACCGCGGCGCGCCGCGCCGGCGGTACACGAAAACGCCGGCCGAGACGGTCCCGGCCGGCGCAAACTGGGGCCCGGCAGGCGACGCTACGCGGGCGTGACCGGCGTCTCCGCCCGCTGCGGGCGGCGGATCGACGCCGGGCGGACGACGCGGGCCGCCTCGTCCGCCGCGGCCTGCTCGGCATCCGCCGCGGCCTGTTCGGCCCGGCGTGACTCGCGCTCGGCCTGGCCGTCAAGGACCACGTCGGCGACGCGAGCCGCGAAGAGCTTGATCGACCGCAGCGCGTCGTCGTTGCCGGGAATGACGTAATCGACCTCGTCGGGATCGCAGTTCGTGTCGACGATGCCGATGACCGGAATCTTCAGCTTCCGGGCCTCGTCGACCGCGATCTTCTCCTTCCGGGTGTCCACGACGAACAGCGCGTCGGGCAGGCGGGACATGTTGCGGATGCCGTCGAGGTTGCGCTGGAGCTTCCGCTTCTCCTTCTCGGCCCGCGCGATCTCCTTCTTCGGCATGAACTCGTAGCGGCCGTCCGTGGCCATGGCCTCGAGGTCGCGGAGCCGCGCGATGCTGCGCTGGATGGTCGAGAAGTTGGTGAGGAGTCCGCCCAGCCACCGCTCGTTGATGAAGAACATCCCGCAGCGCGCCGCCTCGGTGGCGATCACGTCCTGGGCCTGCCGCTTGGTGCCGACGAAGAGGATCGTCCTGTCGTCCGCGGCGAGCCGCCGGACGTAGTCCTCCGCTTCGCGAAAGAGCTTCACGGTCTTGCCGAGGTCCAGGATGTAGATGCCGCTGCGTTCCCCGAAGATGTACGGCTTCATCTTGGGGTTCCAGCGCTTCGTCTGGTGCCCGAAGTGCACACCAGCCTCGAGCAGGTCCTTCATCGCGAGTGGGGTCAAGCGTCCTCCGTCCTTTCGTCGTTTAGCGCTTGCTGAACTGGAAGCGCTTGCGCGCGCCGGCCAGCCCGTACTTCTTGCGTTCCTTGGCCCGCGCATCACGCGTGAGCAGGCCGTCCTTCTTCAGGCGTCCCCGCAGTTCGAGGTCGAACGAGCAGAGCGCCCTCGCGATACCGAGCCGGACGGCGCCGGCCTGTCCCGCCACCCCGCCGCCGGCGACGGTGCAGAGCACGTCGAACTTCTCGGCGGTCTCGGTGAGCAGCAGCGGCTGCCTGACGGTGATCCGGAGCGACTCGGTGGGAAAGAAGTCCGTGATTTCCCGGTGGTTGACGGTAATCGCCCCGGAGCCGGGGCGAAGGAAGACGCGCGCGGTGGACGTCTTGCGCCGTCCGGTCGCGTAGTACTGCAATGCTGCCACGTTAGGCCACCTCGAACTTCGTCGGACGCTGCGCCTCGTGTGGGTGCTTCGCGTCGGCGTAAACCTTGAGCTTGCCGTACATCGCATCGCCGATGGCGCTCTTCGGCAGCATGCCGCGTACGGCTTCTTCCACCAGGCGCGCGGGCTGGCGCTTGCGCACGACCTTGGCCCGCTCCTCACGCAGACCGCCTTCGTAGCCGGAGTGGTAGCGGTAGACCTTCTGGTCGTCCTTCTGCCCGGTGAGCTTGACCTTGGCCGCGTTCACGATGACGACGTGGTCGCCCGTGTCGATGAACGGCGTATAGGTGGGCTTGTGCTTTCCCTGGAGCATCCTGGCCGCGGCCGTCGCCACGCGACCGAGGACCTGACCCTCGGCGTCGATGACGTGCCAGCGGCGCGCCACCGTCTTCGGTGTCGCCACGTACGTTCGCATCGTTTCAGTACCCTTCCCGTGCCGGCTTGACAACGGCAAACCCAAATAATACGCGCGCTCCAGCGGAGCGGTCAAGACGCACTGGATGAGTCGGGGTCCGTCAAAAATTGGACGGGAACATCCATTCGATCACGGAATTGTGCGCAACGGTGCGCAGCCACGCACGTCGACCTGCCGGTGATTTCCGGCAGATACCTGTCCGTGCACGCGACGTTGGGCGCTCTTCTGCGCTCGACTGCACGGGCGTTCGTAACGCTAAACCAAACTGCCCACACGACTTCTCCTTCTGTAATCGCCGGGTTCCGCCGATAGCCACTTGGGGAGGCGGACGCTGTGCGAGGCCTGAGCACGACGGAAAAAACTGTCAGTCGCTCTCGATTTTGTCAGTGCGGATCCTGCCATTCCCGGGGCGGACGAGCCGAAGCCCCCACAGTTTCGGGCATTTTCCAGCTGAGCCCAGAACTCCGCGGGTTGGTATCAGGTTTGCCCCTGCCGGGCGGTCGGCGGCCGCGCCTCGCGTGCTGGCCACGAGAAGGGAAGGCGTCGTAGTGCTGTTCAGCAGAACAAAACCCGTCGTCGGGCTCGACATCGGCTCCAGCGGCGTCAAGGCCATCGAGCTGAAGAAGTCGGGCAAGGGCTTCAAGGTCACGGCCATCGGCGTCGAGCCGCTTCCGCCGGACAGCATCGTCGACGGCGCCATCATCGACGCCGGCGTCGTCACCGACGCGGTGCGCCGGCTCCTGCAGTCGCCGCGCTTCAAGGCCAAGGACGTCGTGGCCTCGCTGTCGGGCAGTTCGGTCATCGTGAAGAAGATCAGCCTGCCGGTCATGACCGACGCCGACCTGGCCGAGTCGATTCACTGGGAGGCCGAGCAGTACATCCCGTTCGACATCCAGGACGTCAACCTCGACTACCAGATCCTCACGCCGCCGGCCGAGCGCCAGGGAACGATGGACGTGATGCTCGTGGCGGCGAAGAAGGACAAGATCGCCGACTACACGGGCGTCGTGAGCGCCGTCGGCAAGTCCGCGGTCGTCGTGGACGTGGACGCCTTCGCGCTGCAGAACGCGTTCGAGGCCAACTATCCGGAGGACCACGGCAAGGTCGTCGCCCTGGTCAATGCGGGCGCCAGCGCCATCAACATCAATCTCGTCTCCGGCGGCACGTCGCTCTTCACGCGCGACGTGGGGATCGGCGGGAACACCTTCACCGAGGCGGTGCAGAAGGAACTCGGCCTGCCGTTCGACGGCGCCGAGGACGCGAAGCGGGGGCTGCCCGTCGAGGGCGTGCGCCACGAGGACGTCGGCCCGGTCCTGCAGGCGGTGATGGAGAACGTCCTCCTCGAGATCGAGCGGACGTTCGACTTTTTCAAGGCGACGGCCGCGAGCGACCACATCGACAAGGTGATGGTCAGCGGGGGCACGTCGCTGGTCGAGCACTTCTCTGGAGCGCTGCGCGAGCGCCTCGGCACCGAGGTCGACCGCTTCGACCCCTTCAGGAACGTGCCCATCGACGCGGCCGCATTGAACGGCTCGAACGCCGCCGACCTCGGCCCGATGTGTGCGGTCGCCGTGGGCCTGGCCCTGCGGAAGGAGGGTGACCGGTGATTCGTATCAACCTCCTCGCCGAGAAGCAGAAGCTGGCCGCGCCGAGCCGCTTCACGCTCGACGAGGGCAAGAAGATTGCACTGGCCGGCGGCCTGCTCGTGGCGCTCGCCATGGGGTACGTGGGCTGGAGTTTCTGGTCGATGGGCCAGGAAGAGGCGTCGCTGAACGCCGAGATCGACGCGGCCCGCGCCGAAGAGCAGCGGCTCATCAAGGTCATCTCGGAGGTCCACGACTTCGAGGCGCGCCGCGAGCGCCTCGAGCAGCGGGTGTCCCTCATCGAGGAACTCCGGCGTGGCCAGACGGCGCCCGTCCACATCCTCGACCAGATCAGCCGCAACCTGCCGGACCAGATGTGGCTGACCCGCGTCGGGCAGTCCGGCTACGACCTGACGATCGAGGGCAACTGCCTGTCGCTGACGTCCCTGTCGGATTTCGTCGGGGCGCTCGAGCAGTCGCGCTACTTCGCCCGGCCGGTCGAGATCGTGAACAGCGAGGTCGTGGCGGCGACCAGCACCGCCCCGGAACTCATCAAGTTCTCCGTGAAGGCCGGCTTCCAGATGGCCGGCCTGAAGTCGGTGGCCGCGCCGGCCGCGACGACGCCGCCCGCGAAGGGAGGCGCCCGTGGCTAGCCTGCAGATGAACAAGCTCCCCTGGTGGGGCCAGATGCTCGTCTTCGCCCTGGTGGGGGGGATGATCGTCGGCGGCTACAAGTACTTCTACGAGCAGGACCGCCACAACGAGCTCGAGACGCGCCGCGCCGAGCTGGCGGCCATCAACGGACGCATCGACAAGGGCCGGGAAACGGCCCGGAAGCTGCCCGAGTTCCGTGCCCAGGTGGGCGACCTCGAAGGCCGGCTCGAGAGCCTCAAGGCCATCCTGCCGGAGGAAAAGGACGTCGCCGATCTGCTGCGGCGGATTCAGAGCCTGGCGGCCGACTCGCGCCTGACGATCCGTCACTTCCGGCCCCGGGCGATCGCGGTTCGCGAGCTTCACGCCGAGTGGCCGATTGAGATCGAAGTCGAGGGCTCGTACCACAACGTGGGGCAGTTCTTCGACCAGGTCAGCAAGCTGCCCCGGATCATCAACATCGGCGCGATCGAAATGGTCACCTCGCCGCGGCCGACGTCCGGCACCACGGTGACGGTGAAGTGCACGGCGATGACGTTCGTGCTGAACGAGCAGCCGACCCAGACAGGAGCGCAGGCCGCCGGCGGGCCCGCGAAGAAGACCGAATGAGCCGCCTCGCTTCCGCCACGCTCGCGTTCCTCCTGGGCAGCGCCGTGCCGGCCATGGCCCAGGCACCGGCGCCTGCCGCGCCTGTACAGGCCGCGCCTGCCCGCGACCTGCCCTCGCCGCCAGCCGATTTCACCTACGGCTCCGGCGGACGCCGCGATCCGTTCGCGCCGCTCACGCACGGCCCCGTGCCCCAGAGCGCGACCGGCGGCAGCCGGCCCTCCGGCGTGGCGGGCCTCGGCACCGACGAGCTCCAGCTCCGCGGGATCGTCCTGACCGACGGCGCGTTCGTCGCCATGGTGTCGGGTCCCGCCAAGGGCCAGAACTTCACCGTCAAGGCCGGCGCCAAGCTGTACGACGGCACGGTGCAGTCCATCAACGCGCAGGAAGTCGTGATCCTGCAGCAGCTCAACGATCCGCTCGCAGTCCAGAAGCAGCGCGAGGTGCGGAAGGCCCTGCGCTCCCAGGAAGAAGGCAAATGATGCTCCGGCGAATGGCTCCACTCGTGACGCTCGTGGCGTGTGTCACCCTTCTGGCGGGACACGCGGCCGTGCTCGGCGCCGCATCCGAGGTCGCGGCGACGCCCCTCCTGCGGGCCCTTTCCACTCGTGACGACGGCGGCGTGAGCGCCGTGGTGATCGAGTCCACCGAGCCGGTGGCCTACGTCACCTCGCAGCCGGACCCGCTGACCGTGCTGGTGGACCTGCGCAACGTCCGGCTCGGCGTCTCGCCGGTGCCGGGCGGACGCGAGGGCATCGCGCCGGTCGATCGCGTGCGGCTGGAGGAGACGGTCGCCGCCGACGGAACGCCGCTCGCCCGCGTCCGCGTCTCGCTCGACCGGGCCGCGCCGCACCGCGTGCGGACGTCTCGGAACCTGATTCTGGTCGAAGTGGATCGGGCGGCCGCGGCACCGGCAGCGAGTGCCACCGCGGCGGTCGCCTCACGCGTCACGGCCACGGAACTGCGGGCGGTCCGCGCCTCGCGCTCGGGCGACGAGGTGACGGTGGCCATCGTCGGGAACGGCCTGCTCACGGCCTCCACGGTCGAGGACGCGAAGGACCTGCCACCCCGCGTCTTGTTGGACTTCGCCGGCGTGGCCGCGGGCCGCTCCGTCCCCTCCGTGATCGGGGTGAATCAGGCCGACGTGTCCCGCGTGCGAGTGGCGACCAACAGCCGCGATCCGCTCGTCACCCGCGTGGTCGTCGACCTGAAGCGCAAGCTCGAATACCGCGTCGAGGCCGGTGACGGCGACAGCGACGAGGTTCGGGTCGTGTTCGCGGCCGACGCGGCGCCGGCCGCGCAGCCTGAACAGGCCGGCGCGACCGCCGAGCCCGCGGTCGCGCCCGAGGCGCCCGCTGCCGAGCCCGCGCCCGAGCCCGCGGCGACCGAGCCCGCGCCCGAGCCGGCCGCCACGGTCGTGCCCGCGGCGGTCACGGCGGTCCCGCGCCAGGAGCCGCAGGCGGCCCAGGCGCCCGCGATGCCGAGCCAGATGCCGGATGCGGCGCCGGCGGCCGCGCGCTTCAGCGGACATCCCGTGTCGCTCGATTTCCAGGGCGCCGACCTGCGCGCCGTGCTGCGGACCTTCTCCGAGATCAGCGGCCTGAACGTCGTGATCGACCCGAGCATCAACGGGACCGTGGACGTGTCGCTGCGCGACGTGCCCTGGGACCAGGCGCTCGACATCATCCTGAAGTCCAACAAGCTCGGGTACTTCGTGGACGGCACCATCGTGCGCATCGCGCCGCTGACCGTCCTGGCCGACGAGGAGAAGCAGCGCCGGGCGCTCGCCGACGAGCAGGCGCTGGCGGGCGAGCTGCGCGTGTTCACGCGGCCGCTCAGCTACGCCAAGGCGGCGGACCTCATCCCGATCCTCACCCGCAGCGCGCTCTCGTCGCGCGGGGAGGTCCAGGTGGATCCCCGGACGAACACCATCATCATCCGCGACCTGCCGGCCCGGTTGACCGCGGCCGAGAACCTGCTGGCGGCGCTCGACCTGCCGCAACCGCAGGTCGAGATCGAGGCGCGCATCGTCCAGACCACTCGTGACTTCGCCCGGAACATCGGCGTCCAGTGGGGCGTGAGCGGCCGGGTGTCGCCGGAGCTGGGCAACACGACCGGCCTGGCCTTCCCGAACAACGGCAGCCTCACGGGCCGCACCGGCCCCGTGCAGGGACCCGACGCCGCGCCGACCGGCGTGGGCCTCGGCGTCGCCAATGCGACGAGCGCCCTGGGCCTGGCCCTGGGCTCCATCAACGGGGCCGTGAACCTCGACGTGGCGTTGAGCGCCCTCGAGCGGTCGGGCCAGGGCCGCCTGCTCTCCACGCCGCGCGTCTCGACGCAGAACAACGTCGAGGCCGAGATCACCCAGGGCGTGCAGATTCCGATTCAGACCGTGGCGAACAACACCGTCACCGTCACGTTCAAGGACGCGGCCCTCACGCTGAAGGTCACGCCCCAGATCACGGCGTCCAACACGGTCATCATGCGCGTGAACCTCGAGAACGCGGCGCCCGACTACAGCCGCGCCATCAACGACATCCCGCCCATCGACACGCAGCGCGCGGTGACGACCGTGCTCGTGGCCGACGGCGAGACGACCGTCATCGGCGGCATCTACCTGAGCCGCGAACAGTCCGTCCAGGGCCGCACGCCGCTCCTGTCGCGCGTGCCGCTCCTCGGCTGGCTGTTCAAGCGCGACGAGATGAGCGATGAGAGCCGCGAGCTGCTCATCTTCATCACCCCGCGCATCACCAAGGGCTGATCGCCGCGACCCCACGGGCATAGAGGACATCATGCGAGTCTCGAGTTTCACGCGTCGTGCAACGGCAGTGATGGTGACGGCGGCGGCCATGTGGACGGCCGCGTGCGGGGACGTGGCCCGGTCGGGCCGTTCGCCCGCCTATCTGGTGCTCGTCGCGCTCGACGGCGCCAGCGGCGCCGAGCCGGACAAGTTCGGGTCGACGGTCTCGTCCGACGTCGTCACCCTCGTCGAGGTGGACGTGAACGGCGAGAAGGTGAAGGTGCCGACGATCTTCGGCGACATCGGCCGCGCCACCTTCCGTATCGGCCTCAAGGACCCGGGCACGCCGGATCTGCCGACGCAGCCCACCGCGCTCAACGACATCACCGTCACGCGGTACCGCGTCGTGTACCGCCGTGCGGACGGCCGCAACACCCAGGGCGTCGACGTGCCCTACGCGCACGACGGCGGCATGACCGTCACCGTCCGGGGCGGCCAGGCCGTCACGGGCTTCTTCGACCTGGTTCGCGTCGTGGCGAAGCGGGAACCGCCGCTGGCGAACCTCCGGAACATCGGCGGCGCGCAGTTCATCGGGACCGTGGCGGAGATCACGTTCTGGGGTGCCGATCAGGCCGGCAACGAAGTGTCGGTGACGGGCGAGATGTCGGTGAGCTTCGCCGACTACGGCGACCCCCAGTAGGGCCGCCCATTCAGACGATTGGAAAGGACTCAGCCGTGACGTTCTCCATGTCTCGTGCCTCTTCGCTGGCACTGCTCGTCGTCGCCGCCATCGGCGTCGGTGCCTGCACCGTCAAGAAGACCGAGGTGCCCCCCCTCTCCGGCCCGTCGGAGCTCGGGCTGTCGGTGACCACCCGGGTCAGCCCGGATCAGCTCAAACAGGACGGAGCGTCCGTCGCGACGGTCGAGATCACCGCGCGCGGAGCCGACGGCCGGCCGGCGCGGGCGGTCCAGCTTCGCGTCGAGATCATCGTGAACGGCGCGGCCTTCGACTACGGCAAGCTGTCGACGCGCACCGTCGTCACGGGTGACGACGGCGTGGCCCGCCTCACCTACACGGCGCCGCTGCCCCTGGCCGACCCGATCGATCCCTTTACGATCGTGAACCTGGCCGTGACGCCCGTCGGGACCGATTTCGCTGGCTCGGTGGAGCGCTACGTCGAGATTCGGCTCGTGCCGCCCGACGATCGGATCATCCTGCCGCCGAACAGCCCGCCGGTGGCGGCTTTCACGGTCACCCCGACGCCGGTCAAGGCCTACGTGCCCGTGACCTTCGACGCCTCGGCGACGAAGGACGAAGGGGTGCTGTGCGGCACCGGGTGCGCCTACTCGTGGGACTTCGGCGACGGGTCGCAGGGCACGGGCATGGTGGTGCTGCATGAGTTCCGCGCCTCCGGCACCTACGCCGTGCGCCTCACGGTCATGGACGTCCGAGGGGCCACATCGACGACGACGCAGTCCATCACCGTCACCGCCACGGCGCGGCCGACCGCCAGCTTCACCTACTCACCGGCCGAGCCGCGCTTCGGCCAGGAAGTCTTCTTCAACGCCGCGTCGTCCACGGCGGCCGAGGGTCTGACGATCGTCGCCTACGATTGGGACTTCGGCACGGGCCGGACCGGCAGCGGCATGACCGTCGCCAAGCGCTACGACGTGGACCTCATTCCGCCGGGCGCGCTGCCAGGAGACGACGTGACGTTCAACGTCACGCTGACCGTCACCGACAGCAGTTTCTCGCCGAACGGCGTGGGCGTCGTGACCCAGGCGGTCAAGATCAAGGTACCCTAGGAGCCCCGTGTCCCCATCTCGCATCGACGAGCTTCGCCGCCGGGTCCAGAACGACCCGGCGTCGATCGCCTTCGCCCAGCTCGCCGAGGAGTACCGCCGGTCAGGCCAGACCGATGAGGCCGTGCGCGTGTGCCGCGAAGGACTCACGCGGCACCCGGGCTACCTCTCGGCGCGGGTCACCCTGGGCCGGGCGCTCCTGGACCTCAGCCAGCTGGCCGACGCCCGGGCGGAATTCGAGTTCGTGGTCACTGAAGCGCCGGAGAACCTGGCCGCCGTCAGGGGCCTGGCCGAAATCTGCCAGCGTGACGGCCGTCTGGCCGACGCCCTGACCTACTACCAGCGCGCGCTGACCCTGGCGCGGCACGACCCGGAGATCGAGGAGCTCGTCCAGCAGCTCTCGCGTCAGGTCGGGGCCGCGTCGACGGGCGACGCCAGCGGACTGTCCTTCGAGGAAGCCCACCGGGAGTTGCTCTCCGCCGCCGAGCGCGTGCCGGTGGCCCGGCCCGCGCCGCCGCCCCCGCCGCCTCCGGCAGGCGCCGGTTCGGGCAGCAGCACGGCCCCGTTCGACTTCGACCGCCTGGTGGCGGCGCTCGGCACGCCCTCGGCGCCGCCGCAGCTCGAAGCCGTGATCGAAGGCCGGCCGGGAGCCGCGCCCGTCTCCCTGCCGGCGCTCGAGTCGTCGGACGCGCCGAATCCGTTTGCCGCGCTCGAAGCCGAGCTGCGGGCGCAGGACGCGGCGCGGGCGGCGGCCGTGCCGCCCGCCGATGCGGCGCCGACGATTCTCGAGCAGGCCGCCGAGGCGGAGGTCTCGGCGCACACGGCGCCCGACCCGCCGACGGACGTGGCGCCCGAAGCGGCCGTCGCCTCGATCGTCGTGTCGTCGCCGGAGCTCGAGGCGGTGAGCGCCCTTGAGGCGGCCGCCGAGACGCCCGTGCCGTCGCTGGATTTCTCTCAGCTCCTCGTCGAACAGCCTGCTACCCTGGAGGCGCCCTCGCCGGTGGTTCCGGCCGAGGGTGCCGGCGACGCGGGGGAGTCGACGTCGGATCTCGCGGGCGCGGCCGCTGCGGCGGAATCGTCGGCGGGCGACGACCTGCTCGGCGATCTCGAAGGCTGGCTGAATACCCTGCACGAGCGCTCGAACGGCTGATTCCGCCGGGTGCCGGCGGCAGGGTCCGAGCCCCATGCCTCCTCCCGACGATCGGCTTCGTGCGCGCCTCGCGGCCGCTCAGGATCTGGCCACCGCGCCCGATCGGGACGCGCTCCTCGTCACGTCCCCGATTCATCTTCGCTACCTGTTCGGCCTCGACGTGTCGGCGGGCGCCGCGCTCGTCCTGGCCGGCCGGACCCTGGCGGTCGCGGACCAGCGGTACGTCGACGTCTTCCGGGACGCCGGGACCCGTCTCGGGGTCGACGTCGTGCCGGTCGCTCGCGGCGACGCCTATGAGACGGCCATCGCGGCCGCCGCCGCCGACGCGGGCGTCCGACGGATGGGCATCGAAGCGGACCATCTCACGGTGGCCCGCCGCCACGCACTCTCGGAGGCGCTGCGCGCGTCGGGCGCGGGCGTGTGTGTGGATACGACTGGACTCCTGGCGGGGAAGCGGGTCGTCAAAGACGCCTGGGAACTGGGGGTGCTGCGGGAGGCCGGTCGGCGGCTGGCCGAAGTCGCGGCGTGTATACTCCCAAAGGTGTCCGACGGCCCCACCGAGCGGCAATTGGCCTGGGAAATCGACCAGGCGTTGCGGAACGCCGGATTCGACAAGCCCGCCTTCGAGACGATCGTCGCCTCGGGTCCCAACGCCGCCCGGCCTCACCACCGTCCCACGACTCGACAGGTCGAGCAGGGCGACCTCGTGGTCGTGGACTTCGGTGGCCTGCTGGATGGCTATGCGGTGGACATGACGCGGACCGTCGTCGGTCGCGGCGTGCCCGCGGAGCGTCGGCGCTGGGTGCGGGCGGTGGCGGCAGCCCAGGAGGCGGCCATCGCCGCGGCCGCGCCGGGGACGCTGCCGTCCAGCGTCGACGACGCGGCCCGCTCCGCGCTGGCCGCCGAGGGCCTGGCCGACTATTTCGTCCATGGCACGGGGCACGGCCTGGGCCTCGAAGTTCACGAACGACCCTGGATCGCTCCCCGTGGCGACGCCGACGGCCCCCTGCTCGCGGGCATGGTCTTCACCGTGGAACCGGGAGTCTACCTGCCGCCCCTGGGCGGCGTGCGCATCGAGGACGACGTCGTCGTCACCCCCTCCGGCGTGGAGCGCCTCACCGGCCTCCCGCCCACCAACGAGATCCAATGACCGCTGACGAGATCAAGGCCTTGCTGGAGCTCGTGCAGGCGCACGACCTCGCCGAGTTCGAAGTGGAGGATGCCGGATTCAAGCTGCGCGTGAAGCGGGGCGGTCCGCACATCGTGACCCACGTGGTCCCGGCGGCCGCGCCCGTGGCCGCCGCGCCTCCGCCGGCCCTCGATGCTCCGGTCGCCGCGCCGGCGCCCGTGCCGGACGGAACCGAACTGGCCATCGTGAAGTCGCCGATCGTCGGCACCTTCTACCGGTCCCCCGAACCCGGCGCCGCCGCCTTCGTCTCGGTCGGCGACACGGTGAAGAAGGGCCAGGTGCTCTGCATCATCGAGGCGATGAAGCTGATGAACGAAATCGACTCCGAATACGAGGGCGAGATCGCGAACGTCTACGTGGAGAACGGTCAGCCGGTGCAGTACGGCGAGCGGATTTTCGCCATCCGGCTGCGCTCGTAGCCATGTTCAAGAAGATCCTGGTCGCGAATCGGGGCGAGATTGCGCTGCGCATCATCTTCGCGTGCCGAGAACTCGGCATCAAGACGGTCGCCGTCTACTCGGAAGCCGACGAGAACTCGCTGCACGTGCGCTTCGCCGATGAGGACATCTGCATCGGCGGTGCGCGCAGCGCCGAGAGCTACCTGAACGTGCCGGCGATCATCAGCGCCGCCGAGATCACGGGCGCTGACGCCATCCATCCGGGGTACGGGTTCCTGTCGGAGAGCGCCTATCTCGCGGAGGTGTGCGAGGCCTGCCATATCCGCTTCATCGGCCCCGATCCGCACGTGATCCGGCTGCTCGGTGACAAGTCGAAGGCCCGCCGGGCCATGAAGAAGGCCGGCCTGCCGATGCTGCCTGGCAGCGACGGGGCCGTGGACGGCGAGGCCCACGCCCTGCAGGTGGCCAAGGACATCGGCTATCCGGTGATCATCAAGGCCGTGGCCGGCGGCGGCGGTCGCGGCATGCGCATCGTGAAGCACGCTGGCGACCTCCCGCACAACCTGCGGACGGCCCAGCGCGAGGCCGAGGCGGCCTTCGGGCGGGGCGAGGTCTACATCGAGCGCTACCTCGAGGCGCCGCGCCACATCGAGTTCCAGGTCCTCGGCGACCACCACGGCTCGGTGATCCACCTGGGCGAGCGGGAATGCTCGATTCAGCGGCGGCACCAGAAGCTGCTGGAGGAGTCGCCGTCGCCGGCGCTGTCGGACAAGGTGCGACGCAAGATGGGTGCCCTCGTCGCCGACGCCGCCCTGGCCGTGCAGTACACGAACGCCGGCACCTTCGAGTTCCTGATGGACGACAAGGGGCAGTTCTACTTCATGGAGGTGAACACGCGGGTGCAGGTGGAGCACCCCGTGACGGAGTTCGTGACGGGCCTCGACATCGTGAAGGAGCAGATCCGGATCGCGGCCGGCGAGCGCCTGTCCGTCCGCCAGAGCGACGTCACGTTCACCGGGCACTCGCTCGAGTGCCGCATCAACGCCGAGGATCCGGACACGTTCGTGCCCTCGCCCGGCGTGATCCACGCCTTCTCGATCCCCGGCGGGCCCGGCGTCCGCGTCGACACGGCCGCGCATTCCGAGTGCACGATCACGCCGTACTACGACTCGATGATCGCCAAGGTGATCGTCCACGGGCGCGACCGCGCCGAGTCCCTCGCGCGCATGCGCCGCGTCCTGGGCATGACCGTGATCGAGGGGATCAAGACCAGCATCCCCCTGCACCTCAAGATCCTGAACGACCCGGACTTCGTGGCCGGCCGGATGAGCACGCACTTCATGGAGCGTTTCATGCCGCCCGCCAGGCCGAAGTCCCTGGCCGAGTCGGCGTAGGCGCGGGGCGGCGTGACCCCCCTCTACGCCATCGTCGACGTCGATGTCTGCCGAGCGGGGGGCCGCGATCCGGCCGAGACGGCGGAGGCCATCCTGGCAGCCGGCGTGTCCCACCTCCAGATCCGGGCGAAGACCCTCGGCGCGGCCGCGTTCCTGGCCCTCGTCGAGCGCGTGGCCGAGTCGGCGCGCCCGGCCGGGGCCGTGGTCGTCGTGAACGACCGGGTGGACGTGGCGCGTTGCGCGGGTGTGGGGGTCCATCTGGGGCAGACCGACCTCTCCGTGGCCGCCGCGCGGACCGTCCTCGGTCCGGACGCCGTCATCGGCCGGTCCACGCACAGCCCCCGCGAACTCGAGGCCGCGCTCGGCGAGGCCGCGACCTACGTGGCCTACGGGCCTGTCTTCGCCACCCGCACGAAGGCCAACCCGGATCCCGTCGTCGGCCTTCCGGGCATCGTCAGCGCCGCTGCCCGGGTCCGGCAGGACGGCCGCCCGCTGGTGGCCATCGGCGGCATCACGCTCGAGACCGCGGCCGCGGTGCGGGCGGCGGGCGCCGACCAGGTCGCCGTGATCGGCGATCTCGTCGCGGGCCCGGACGCCCCCGGTGATCGTGCGCGCCGGTTCCTGCGGGCGCTGTCGGTCGAACCTGTATAATTCCCAGACTTTTGGGGCCGTTCTCGCGCCAGCGTCGAGGGTCGACGGGCTCCCAATGGAGGCTGAATGGATTCGAATCTCCTCAAGACGAAGTCCATCGAGCAGCTCGTCGGCGACGTCGAGCACGGCTCGAAGGCACTTCGGCGCAGCCTGACCGCCTGGGACCTCACCCTGCTCGGCATCGGCGCGATCATCGGCACGGGCATCTTCGTGCTGACCGGGACGGCGGCCGCGAACCAGGCGGGCCCGGCCATCATGGCGTCCTACCTCGCCGCCGGCCTCGCGTGCGGGTTCGCCGCCCTCTGCTACGCGGAGTTCGCGTCGATGATCCCCATCGCGGGCAGCGCCTATACCTATGCCTACGCGACGATGGGTGAGCTCTTCGCCTGGATCATCGGCTGGGATCTCATCCTCGAGTACGCCGTCGGCTCGATGACGGTCGCCATCGGCTGGAGCGGCTACATGCAGAAGCTCCTGTCCGGCGCGGGCATCACCCTGCCGGTCTGGATGAGCGCGGCGCCCAGCGCCGCGTCGCCCGGGACCGTGATCAACCTGCCGGCCGTGATCATCGTGCTCTGCATCATGTATCTGCTCGTCGTCGGCATTCGCGAGAGCGCGCGCTTCAATGCCGTCATGGTCGGCGTCAAGCTCGCCGCGGTGCTGTTCTTCATCGGGGCGGGCGCGGTGTACGTGAAGCCCGAGAACTGGAGCCCGTTCGCGCCGTACGGCTGGGCGGGTGTGATGGGGGCCGCCGGCGTCGTCTTCTTCGCCTACATCGGCTTCGACGCGGTCTCCACGACCGCGGAAGAGGCCCGCAACCCGCAACGCGACCTGCCGATCGGCATCATCTCGTCGCTCGTGATCTGCACGGTGCTGTACCTGCTGGTGGCCGGCATCCTGTCCGGCATCGTCCCCGTCGTCGACTACAAGTCGGACCAGGCTTTCCTGAACGCCCCTGTCGCCTTCGCGCTGAGCCTGATCGGGCAGGACTGGGCGGCCTATCTGGTGTCGGCCGGCGCCGTCGCGGGCATCACCTCCGTGCTCCTCGTCATGCTCATGAGCCAGCCGCGGATCTTCTTCGCGATGAGCCGCGACGGCCTGCTGCCGCAGGGGGTGAGCAAGGTGCACCCGCGCTTCGGCACGCCCTACATCACCACCATCATCACGTGCGTCATCGTGGCCATCGTCGCTGGGCTGACGCAGATCCAGACGGTGGGCGAGATGACGTCGATCGGCACGCTCTTCGCCTTCGCCATCGTCTGCGGCGCGGTGCTGGTGCTGCGCATCAAGCGGCCGGACGTCCACCGGCCGTTCCGCGCGCCCGGCGGCGCGGCGTTCCCGGTGCTCGGCATCCTGTCGTGCGCCTATCTGATGCTGAACCTGCCCGTCCTGACCTGGGCCCGGTTCCTCATCTGGCTGGACATCGGCATGGTCATCTACTGGTTCTACGGGCGGACGCACAGCCCGCTGGCCGACCGGGCCGAGGCGGCGCGGCGGACGGGGCTGCAGGGCGTCGGCAACTTCGTCTACATGTCCGGGCTGCTGGGCATCTTCAACTTCGGCTGCGTGACGGTGCTGGCCTACATGACCGAGTTCGGCATCACGAGCCCCGACATCGCCAAGTGGCACGAGATCGGCGTCACGCCCGAGGCAGCCGACGCCTTCGCCCTGCGGTGGCTGGCGATTGCCGTGGCCGTGTTCGTGGTGGGCTTCGGCCTGAGGAAGGCCAGCGGCGCGGACGCGGCATCGGCCTGACCGCCGGACCGGACGACGTGCGTGACTCGAGACCGATCGCCAGGGGCCGCCGCGTCGCCGGCGCCGCTGTCGTGGGCGCGCGGCCCGGGCCTGGGGCTCGTGCTGGTGGGCGCGGTCACGGTCGTCGGGACGCTCGGGTACATGGTCATCGAAGGCTGGGGCGTCTGGGACGCCTTCTTCATGACCATCATCTCGGTGACGACGGTCGGCTACGGATACGTCCGGGAGCTGAGCCGGGCCGGCGAGATGTGGACGACGGTGGTCCTGCTGGCCGGCGTCTCCACCCTGTTCTACACCGCCTCGGTGGTGATGGGTCTCGTGGTGGACGGGGCCTTCCACAGGGGCTTCGAGGAACGGCGGTTCGAGCGCATGCTCGATGAGCTGACGAACCACTTCATCATCTGCGGTTACGGCCGAATCGGCGGCACGATCGCGGACGAGTTCAAGCGGCAGAAGGTGCCCTACGTGGTCATCGACCGCGATCCGGAGAAGGTGCACGCGATCATCGCCGGCGGGGGACTGGCGGTGGAGGCCGACGCCAGCCGCGAGGAGGTCCTGCGCCGCGTGGGCCTCTTCCGCGCCCGGGGACTCATCGCCGCCGTGTCGACCGACGCCGAGAACGTCTATACGGTGCTCACGGCGCGGGTGCTGCGTCCCGACCTGTTCATCATCGCCAGGGTCGAGTCCGAGGACGCGGAGGTGAAGCTCAAGCGCGCGGGCGCGGACCGGGTGATCTCCCCGTACACGCTCGGCGCCATCCAGATGGCTCACACGGCGCTTCGTCCCGCCGTGGTGGACTTCATGCGGCTGGCGACCAGTTCCGAGCACATGGACCTGGCGGCCGAGCAGATCGAGCTGGCCGACCGCGGCCCCCTGATCGGCCGGACGATTCGCGAAGCCGAGCTCCGCCAGCGGTTCGGCGTCATCGTGGTGGCGATCCGACGGCGGGCCGGCCACATGGAGTTCAACCCGCCGCCGGAGGCCCTGCTGCAGGCAGGTGACCAGCTGGTGCTGCTGGGCAGCGCGGAGAAGCTCCGCGAGCTCGATGCCGTGGCCAGGCCGGCCGCGATTGGAGGACTGACGTGAGTGCCCGAAGCCTGGACGGCGTGGCGACGGCCAAGGCCATCAGAGACGAACTGGGACCCCGGATCCACCGCTTCACGGCGGCCCGCGGGCGCCCGCCGGCCCTCGGTCTGGTGCTGGCCGGGGACGACCCCGCCTCCGAGATCTACGTCAGCAACAAGCTCAGGACCGCCGCCGAGGCGGGCTGTCGCGCCGAGCTCTTCCGCCTCCCGGCACAGGCGACGGTGGAGGAGGCGCTCGCCATCGTCCGCCGCCTGAACGAGGACGACGACGTGGACGGCATCCTCGTGCAGTCCCCGCTGCCGGCCGGGATGGGACGGGACGCCGAGCAGCAGGTCTTCGATGCCGTCGACCCGCGGAAGGACGTGGACGGGTTCCACCCGACCAACGTCGGCCTGCTCTCGCAGAAGCGGGCGGCGCTCGTGGCCTGCACCCCGTCCGGTGTCATGCAGCTGCTCGCGCGCTGCGACATCGCCATCGCCGGCCGCCGGGCGGTCGTCATCGGACGCAGCGACATCGTGGGGAAGCCGATGGCCCTGCTGCTGCTGCACCAGGACGCCACGGTCACGATCTGCCACTCGCGCACGCCCGACGTGGCCGCGCTGGCGGCGGAGGCCGATATCGTGGTGGCCGCCGTGGGCCGGCCGGCCTACGTGACGCCCGCGTTCGTGAAGCCGGGCGCCACCGTCATCGACGTCGGCATCAACCGCGTGACCGACGCGGCGCTGGTCGAGCGCTGGTATCCCGATGAACACCCGCGGCGCGCGCAGTTCGCGCGCAAGGGGAGCCTGGTCATCGGCGACGTCCATCCGGGCGTCTGGGACGTGGCCGGCGCCGTCACCCCGGTGCCCGGCGGCGTGGGCCCCCTCACGATCGCGATGCTGCTGGCGAACACGGTCACGGCCGCCGAGCGGCGGGCGGGGCTGGCCGGGCCCGCCTGAGACGCATGCGCGTCGCGCTCACGGGCGGCATCGCCACGGGCAAGAGCGCCGTGGTGCGCGGCCTCCAGGCGGCGGGCTTCCCCACGGTGAACGCGGACGACGCCGCCCGCGCCGTCGTCGAGCCAGGCACGCCCGGACTCGCCGCCGTCGCCGCCCGGTTCGGCCCTGCGGTGCTCGGACCGGATGGCGCGCTCGACCGGGCCGCGCTCGGGCGGGTCGTCTTCGCGGATCCGTCGGCCCGTCTCGACCTCGAGCGCATCCTGCACCCGCGCATCCGGGACCGGATCGAACGCTTCTACGAAGGGCTGCCGCCAGACGCGTGCGGCATCGCCGAGATCCCGCTCGCCTTCGAGACCGGATGGGGCGCCGGCTTCGACCTGGTCGTCGTCGTCGCGTGCCGCCCCGAGACGCAGCTGGCACGCCTGCAGGCGCGTGACGGCCTGTCGCTCGAGGCCGCGCGTCAGCGGATCGCCGCGCAGTGGCCGATCGCGGACAAGGCGCGCCTGGCCGACGCCGTCGTCATGACGGAAGGCACGCTGGCCGACACCGCGGCGGAGACCGCGGCCCTGGCGGTCTGGCTCAGATCTCGGCCGCGTCCTTCGTGACCGGAGCGATGCGCTCCTCGACGAAGGTGTTCCACTCGTGGCAGTGCGGGCACTGCCACAGCAGCTCCGTGCTGCGATAGTGGCACCGCAGACAGACGTGCGGGTCGAGGTAGAAGACCGCGGCCTTGGCGTGCGTCACGTAGCGTTCGACCGACGCCCGATCGAGGCCCGCTCCGAGCAGCAGGTCCCAGATCGCCTCGTGGACGGTGAGCCCGTGCGGATTGTGGCTGAGGGCTTCCAGATACTGATCGAGCGCGGCGTCGGGCTGTCCCTGGCGGGCGAGGGCGCCGCCGAGGGCCAGACGGGCGCGCCAGTTGTGAGGCTGGGACGCCGCCACCCGCCGGCACAGGTCCAGGAACCGCTCGGGGTGTCCGGCGGCCGTGTACGCGTCACGCAAGCGGTCCAGCACCAGGTGCGACCGTTCCGGCGCCTGCTCCACGAGGCCCTCCCACCGCCGGACGGCGTCGGCGGTGTCTCCCTGGCGCGCCAGCGTGTCGCCGAGGTTCACGAGGGCCGGCGTGACCGCCGCGTCCAGGTCCAGGGCATGCGCGAACCGCGAGCGCGCACCGCCCAGGTCGCCGGCCTTCAGCGCCGCGAGCCCGCGCTCGTTCTCGAGGAAGGCCAGAATCGTCTGTCCGCGCGCGGGCGACTCCGGCCCGGCCATCGCGATGAGCTCCTGCCGGACCTTCGCCGCCTCCTCCCACTGCCGCTGCTCTTCGTAGACCTTCTCCAGGTGCAGCAGCGCGTAGGCGTTGGCCGGGTCGAGGCGGCGCGCCTCCTTGAAGGCCTCGACCGCGCGGTCGACGAAGCCGCCGCGTTTGTAGTCGAGGCCCAGACAGAGCATCACGTAGGCATGTTCCAGGCGCGTCAGCTTCTGGCGCTGGAGCAGCGACTGGTGGACCTGGATGGCGCGGGAGACCTGCCCGCGCTCGCGGTAGACGTTGCCGAGGATCAGGTGAATCTCGAGCGCGTCGGCGTCCACGCGCGCCGCCTGGCTCAGTTCCTCGATGGCCAGGTCGATCTGGTTCGCGACCAGGTAGTTGAGGCCCAGCACGTAGTGGTGCGAATCGCGCGCCTTCCGCCGATCGATCCACCGGCCGTCGCGCAGCTTGTAGCGCTCCCAGGCCTTGCCGATGGCCACGCCCACGAGGAGCGCGATCAGGGCCGAGATGAACGGCACGTACCCGTCAAGCACCGGACGCTCCTCAGACCAGGCCCGTGCGCCAGAGGTCGTGCAGGTGGACGACGCCGGCCGGACGCGCCGACGCATCGACGACGACGACGGCCGTGATCTTTCGGGACTCGAGCAGGTGGAGCGCCTCGGCGGCGAGGGTGTGCGGAGCGACCGTGACCGGCGTCCGGCTCATGACGTCGGCCGCGGTGAGCGCGAGGACATCCGGTGCCGACGCCACGGCCCGCCGGACGTCGCCGTCGGTCACGACGCCCGCCAGCAGGCCGCCGCCGTCCACGACACACGTGATGCCCATCCTCCCGCGCGTGATCTCGGCGAGCACGTCGCGCATCGGCGCGGACGGCGCGACGACCGGCATGTCGCCGTTCCTGTGCATGATGGCGTCGACCCGGCGGGCGCGGCGGAACAGCCCTCCGCCCGGGTGGAGATCGGCGAAGTCGTCCGGGCTGAAGCCCTTCTCGACGAGCACCGTCATCGCCAGCGCGTCGCCCAGCGCCAGCGCGGCGGTGGTACTCGCCGTGGGCACGAGGTTCATCGGGCAGGCCTCCTCCGATACGCTGCAGTCGAGGACGACGGTGGCCGCCCGGGCCAGGGTGGAGGCCGGGTTGCCCGTCATCGCGATGAGCGCGGCGCCCATGCGCTTCAGCGTCTCCAGCAGGCGCGTCAGCTCCTCGGTCTCGCCGCTGTAGGACAAGGCGATGACGACGTCGTCCTTCCGGATCATCCCGAGGTCGCCGTGCACGGCCTCTGCCGGATGCACGAAGTAGGCGGGGGAGCCCGTGCTCGACAGCGTCGCCGCGATCTTCCGGCACACGATGCCCGACTTGCCGATACCGGTCAGGATCACGCGCCCGCGACAGTGCCTGACCAGCCCGACAGCGGTCACGAAGCGCTCGTCGAGGCGGCCGGCCAGGGCGCGGACGGCCTCGGCCTCCGTGACGAGCACCTTCCTGGCGAGCGACAGGTCAGACATCGCCCGTGACCACGGCGTGAATGGCCGTCAACCGGCGCAGCAGCGGCTCCACGTCCGCGAGCGCGAGCGCGTTCGCAGCGTCGCTCTTCGCGCGCGACGGTGCTTCGTGAACCTCCATGAAGACGCCGTCCACGCCCGCAGCCACGCCCGCCCGGGCCAGTGGCGCGATGAACTCCGCGAGGCCCAGCGTGACGCCCTCGCCGGCTCCCGGCAGCTGCAGGCTGTGCGTGACGTCGAAGATCACGGGGACCCCGAGCTCGCGCATCATCGGCAGCCCCCGCATGTCGACGACCAGGTTGTTGTAGCCGAACGAGCTCCCACGCTCGGTCAGGAGGACGCCGGCGGCTCCCGCGTCGGAGAGCTTCGCCACCACGTGACGCATGTCGCGGGGCGCCGAGAACTGCGCCTTCTTGACGTTGACGGTGCGGCCCGTGCGCGCGGCGGCGACGAGCAGGTCCGTCTGCCGGGACAGGAACGCCGGGATCTGGAGGACGTCCGCGACCTCGGCGGCCGGCGCGGCCTGCGCGGGCTCGTGAATGTCGGTGAGGATCGGCAGGCCCGTGCGCGCCTTGACGGCCGCGAGCGCGCGCAGGCCGGCGTCGAGGCCCGGCCCGCGGTACGACTGGTGAGAGGTGCGGTTCGCCTTGTCGAACGACGCCTTGAAGACCAGCGGCACGCCGACGCGTCTCGCAATCCCGTCGAGCTCGACGGCGATGTCGAGCACGTGCGCGTCACTCTCGATCACGCACGGACCGAGGACGAAGGCCAGCGGCCGGCCGGGGCCGAACGTGACGGAGCCGGCCGGCACCTGTCGGACGGGGGACATGCTCGGCCGCGGGCTACGCCAGCGCGCTGGCCTGCCCGACGCGCCCGTGGGCGCCCTGGCGGTGGCGGTAGGACGCCTCGACGAAGCTCGCGAACAGCGGATGCGGCTTGAGCGGACGCGACAGGAACTCGGGGTGGAACTGCACGCCCAGGAACCATGGATGGTCGGGCAGCTCGGCGATCTCGACGAACTTGCCGTCGGGCGAGCGGCCCGAGATCACCATGCCGTGTTCGCGAAGCACCGGCTCGTAGAGCGTGTTGAACTCGAAGCGGTGGCGGTGGCGCTCCCAGACCACCGGGACGCCGTACACCCGGCGCGCGAGCGAGTCCGGGGCCAGCTCGCAGGCGTAGCGCCCGAGCCGCATCGTGCCGCCCAGGTCGTCCACGCCGAGCAGGTCGCGCAGCTTGTAGATCACCTTGTGCGCCGCCGACTCGTCGAACTCGGTGGAGTCGGCGCCGTCGAGGCCGCACACGTTGCGCGCGAACTCCACCGTCGCCCACTGGAACCCGTAGCAGATGCCGAAGTACGGGATGCGATGGGTGCGCGCGTACTCGGCGGCCTTCATCATGCCGCGCGTGCCCCGCGTGCCGAACCCGCCGGGCACGAGGATGCCCGCCGCCCCTTCGAGGAGGCGCGTGCCGCCGTCGTGCTCGAGCGCCTCGGCTTCCACCCACTGGATGTTCGCCCGCAGACGGTGCGCGAAGCCGCCGTGGTAGAGCGCTTCGTTGAGGCTCTTGTAGGAGTCTTCGTAGCCCGTGTACTTGCCGACGACGTGAATCGTGATTTCGTCCTTGGGGTGCTTGATGCCGTCGACCAGCTGCTCCCAGGCGCTGACGTCGCCGGGCGTCGAGGGCAGGCCCAGCCGCTGCAGGACGACCCGGTCGATGCCCTCCTCCCGCAGCGCCAGCGGGACCTCGTAGATGGTCGAGACGTCTCGGGCCGTGATCACGGCTTCCTGGTCCACGTCGCAGAACAGGGCGATCTTCTGCTTGATGTCCTTGTCGAGCGTCCGGTCGGTGCGGCAGAGCAGGATGTCGGGCTGGATGCCGATCGAGCGCAGATCGCGCACGCTGTGCTGGGTGGGCTTGGTCTTGAGCTCGCCGGCCGAGCCGATCCAGGGTACGAGCGTCAGGTGGATGTAGAGCGTGTGCTCCTTGCCCACGTCCTGGCGGAACTGGCGGATGGCCTCCAGGAACGGCAGGCTCTCGATGTCGCCGACCGTGCCGCCGATTTCCACGAGCGCGACGTCGACGTCCTTGCCGACGGCGCGGATGCAGTCCTTGATCTCGTTCGTGATGTGCGGGATGACCTGCACGGTGCGGCCCAGGTAGTCGCCGCGGCGTTCCTTCTGGATGACCGACATGTAGATCTTGCCGGTCGTCCAGTTGCTGTTCCTCGTGGTGGTGGTGTCGGTGAAGCGCTCGTAGTGGCCGAGGTCGAGGTCCGTTTCGGCGCCGTCGTCGGTCACGAAGACCTCGCCGTGCTGGTACGGGCTCATCGTCCCGGGATCGACGTTGATGTAGGGGTCGAACTTGAGCAGGGCCACGCTGTGGCCGTGCCCCTCGAGCAGCGCGCCGATGGACGCGGCCGCCAGGCCCTTGCCGAGCGACGAGACGACGCCGCCGGTGACGAAGATGTACTTGGTGGTGCGAGCGGATGTGGTCATGGGCGGGACACCGTGCGGCGCGCGTGCTCGAGATCGGCGGGCGTGTCCACCGATAGCGACCGGTACGCCGTCGCGACGACGCGAATCGGGATGCCATGCTCGAGCGCGCGCAGTTGCTCGAGCGACTCGGTGAGTTCCAGTGGGGTCGGGGGGAGCCCGGCCAGCGCGAGGAGCGTGGCGCGCCGATAGGCGTACACGCCGACGTGGACGGCCGGGGGCGCTGCGGCCGTGCGAGGGTACGGGATCGGCGCCCTGGAGAAGTAGAGCGCGTGTCCGCGTCGGTCGACGACGACCTTGACCAGATGCGGAGAGGCCGCGTCCTCGCCGTCGGCCAGCGGCCGGCTGAGCGTGCTCATCTGCTCCGTGTGGGTGTGGACCAGGGGCGCGACCAGGGCGTCGATGGCGGCAGGGTCGATGAATGGCTCGTCACCTTGCACGTTGACGACCACGTCGCAGGGCAATTCGGCGGCGAGCTCGGCCAGGCGGTCCGTGCCGGTCGGATGATCGGGCCGGGTCAAGCACGCGATCCCCCCGAAGGCCTCGACGGCCTCGACAATCCGGTCGTCGTCGGTCGCGACGATGACGGCGTCCACCGACGCTTGTGCGGCACGGCGATAGACGTGCTCGACCATGGGGCGGCCGTCGATGGGCGCCAGGGGTTTTCCGGGGAGCCGGGAGGAGTGATACCTCGCCGGGACGATCACGACGACCGAGGATTCCGTCAGTCCGGCCGGCAGTCTGCCTGGAACGGCGGGCACGGCGAATACTACCACACCGCGCTGCACATTTCGGCACGCAGGCTGCACGCCGCCGCGAGGGTTCGCTACTATGGAGCGGCTCGATGCTCACCCTCTCGTATCGCACGCTCGGTGCGCTCGTGGCGGCCGCCGTCGTCGCGGGATGGCTGTCGGCGTCGGTGGCCACGCCGCCGCCGGTCGCATCGCAGGAACTGCCGGGCCGGCGCACGCCGGCGGCGGCGACGGTCGCGACGATCCCGGCGCTGGCCCTCGACATGGCGGGACGCCCGACGCCGCGGCCGTCGGGCAGTCGAAATCCCTTCGCGTTCGGCGGTGCCCGCGGGAGCGTCGCCGCGAGCGCGGCGACCGTGAGCGCCGACAGCGCCGCTCCGGTGGACGCGACGGTGCCGGCGCCGGCGGTCTCGCCGGCGCCGCGATGGTCGCTGGTCGGCATGGCGACAGACGCCGCGGCCCGGCTGACGGCCGTCCTGGCGGGAGCGAGCGGGGTGCATCTGGTGACGCTCGGCGATCGGCTGCCGGACGGCGCCGAAGTGACCGGGATCGCCGCCGGCCAGATCACGCTGCGCACCCCCGACGGCGAAACCTACGTCCTGCGACTGCCCTAGGCGGCCTGTCCGGGCAGCCCGGCTGGACCGGTGCGCCACCCACCGCGATGGTCGGGCCCCGCCGAGCCGGGAGGGGCCTCAGCGGGCGGGGGACACGACGTTGCGGGCGACGCCCGTCTTCAGGAAATCGCGGACCGCGGTCGCGGTGTCCATCCCGACACGAGCCTGCGCCTCGGCGGTCGACGCCGCGACGTGCGGCGTGGCGATGACGGACGCATGGCCCGTCAGGGCGTGGCCGGTCGGCGGCTCGGGATCGAAGACGTCGAGCGCGGCTCCGGCCACGTGCCCGGACTCGAGGGCCGCCAGGAGCGCCGTCTCGTCGATGAGCTCGCCGCGGGCCGTGTTGACGAGGCGCACGCCCGCCTTGCACTGGGAGAGCCTGGCGCCGTCGAACATGTGGCGCGTGTCCGGTGTGACGGGCAGGTGAAGGGAGATGTAGTCCGCCGCCGCGCACAGGTCGTCGAGCGTCACCTGCCGGATGCCGGCGTCCGCCGGCACCGCCGCGGGGTCCACCCCAATCACGGTCATGCCGAAGGCGTGGGCCAGGTGGGCGACCCTGCGGCCGATGCGTCCGCAGCCGACGAGTCCCAGCGTCTTGCCGGCCAGCTCGGTGCCCGCGAACTTCTTCTTCTCCCATCGACCGGCCTTCATCGACTGGTCGGCCGCCGGAACGTGACGTGCGAGGCCGAGCAGGCTCGCGAGCGTGAGCTCGGCGACGCTGTTCGTCGTCGCGTCCGGCGCGTTCATCACGACCACGCCCCGGCGTGCGGCAGCCGCGAGGTCGATCGTGTCGACGCCGACGCCCGCCCGGGCGATCACCCGAAGCGCTGGGGCGGCATCGATGAGCGCGGCGGTGACGCGCGTGGCCGACCGCACGACGAGCGCGTCGGCCGCAGCGACGTCCTGGGAGAGCTGGTCGGCCGGGCGGCCGGTGCGTGTATCGGTGGTCCAGCCTTCGGCGGTGAAGACGGCGAGCGCGGACGTGTCGAGATCGTCGGGAATCAGAATGTGCATCGGAAGGGAGCGCCCGGCGTTCGGTCGACCGTGAGTGCGCACGATATAATGCCACACTCGTGAGCCGTGAGTCGGGCCGTGCAGGTGATGCGCGTCCCGATACGTGGCGCGCACCACCTGTGGTGCAAAGCGGTGATTTGTGCCACTTCGTGCGGGTGAAAAGGCTCCGCACGGGGGCTTTTCCACAGGCTTTTCCACAGAAGTTGTGAACGGCAGGAAAACGGGTGATGGGGGCCTGACCTAATCGGCTGCCCGCGCTCGGTGGGAGTGCATCGATGAATCGAAAGGTCACCGTGGTTGGGGGCGCCGGCAACGTCGGAGCCACCGTGGCGCGCGCCGTGGCACACAAGGAACTCGCGGATGTCGTGATCGTGGACATCGCCGAGTCGAAGGCGGCGGGCATCGCCCTCGACATCTACCAGTCGTGCCCGATTGCCGGGTCGTCGGCACGCGTGCTCGGCGTCGGCACGAACGACTTCGCCGCCACCGCCGGCTCGGACGTGGTCGTCATCACGTCGGGCGTGCCCCGCAAGCCGGGCATGAGCCGCGACGACCTGCTGGCCGTGAACTACAAGATCATGCAGGACGTGACGGCCGAGGTCGTGAAGCACTCGCCGAACTGCATCATCGTTCCGGTGGCCAACCCGCTCGACGCGATGTCCCAGGCCGTGTTCCGCCTGAGCGGCTTCCCGCGGTCGCGCGTCATCGGCATGGCCGGCGTCCTCGACTCGGCCCGGATGCGGACCTTCGTGGCGATGGAGCTGAACGTCTCGGTGTCGGACGTCACGTGCTTCGTGCTCGGCGGCCACGGCGACACGATGGTGCCGCTGCCGCGGCTCTCCACCGTCGCCGGCATCCCGCTGACCGAGCTGGTGTCGATGGGCAAGCTGACGCAGGAGCGCCTGGACGCCATCTGCACCCGTACCGCCAACGGCGGCGCCGAGATCACCAAGCTCGTCGGGACGAGCGCCTGGTACGCGCCGGGCGAGTCGGCCGCGGCCATGGTCGAGGCGATCCTCAAGGACCAGAAGCGGATCATGCCGTGCTCGGTGTTCCTCCAGGGCGAGTACGGCGTCCACGACCTCTTCGTGGGCGTGCCCGTGAAGCTGGGCGCCGCGGGCGTGGAGGAGATCGTGCAGATCGCGCTCACCGAGTCCGAGATGGCGGCGCTCCAGAAGTCCGCGGGCGCCGTGAAGGAGCTCGTGGACGTCATCAAGGTCTGAGCGGAGCATCGCGGTGAAGATTCACGAGTATCAGGCCAAGGCCATTCTCGCGCGGTACGGCGTGCCAGTGCCGCGCGGCGAGGTGGCCGTCACGCCGCAGGAAGCCGTCGAGATCGCCCGGACGCTGGGTGGTCCGGTGGCTGTCGTCAAGGCGCAGATCCACGCCGGCGGCCGCGGCAAGGGCGGCGGCGTCAAGGTCTCCAAGGGCCTGGAAGCCGTCGAAGCGAACGCCAAGGCCATCCTGGGCATGCAGCTCGTCACGCACCAGACCGGGCCTGCGGGCCAGCGCGTCTCGCGCGTCCTGGTCGAGGAAGGGCTCGCCATCGCGCGTGAGCTCTACGTGGGCATGCTGGTGGACCGCTCCACCAGGAAGGTGGTCCTCATGGCCAGCGCCGAGGGCGGCATGGACATCGAGGAGGTGGCCGCGAAGACGCCCGAGCGCATTCACAAGGCCTTCATCGAGGCGGGCACGGGGCTCCTGCCGTTCCAGGCCCAGCGGCTCGCGTTCGCGATCGGGCTGACGGGCGACAGCGTGAAGAAGGCGACGAAGCTGATGCTGTCGCTCTATCAGGCGTTCATGGCCAGCGACGCGTCCCTGCTCGAGATCAACCCGCTCATCGTGACCGAGGCCGGGGACCTCCTGGCGCTGGACGCCAAGATGAACCTCGACGACAACGCGCTGTACCGCCACGCGGACTTCCGCGACCTGCGTGACCTCAGCGAAGAGGACCCGCTGGAGGTGGAGGCGTCGAAGTTCGCCCTCAACTACATCCGGCTCGAGGGCAACATTGGCTGCATGGTGAACGGGGCGGGCCTCGCCATGGCCACGATGGACATCATCAAGCTGTCGGGCGGGCAGCCGGCCAACTTCCTCGACGTTGGCGGCGGGGCCAACGCCGAGCAGATCCGCAACGCCTTCAAGATCCTGATGTCGGACGCGAACGTGCAGGCGGTCCTCATCAACATCTTCGGTGGCATCCTGCGCTGCGACGTCCTCGCCGCGGGCGTGATCGCGGCGGTCAAGGAACTGGGCGTGCCGGTGCCGATCGTCATTCGCATGAAGGGCACCAACGTCGAGGAAGGGAAGAGGATGCTGGCCGAGAGCGGGTTGAACTTCACGACCGCCGACACGATGGGGGACGCCGCCACGTCGGTGGTCCGGCTGGCGGGAGGCGCGCAGTAATGGCCGTCCTCCTCGACTCGTCGACGCGCCTCCTCGTCCAGGGCCTGACCGGCCGCGAAGGCACGTTCCACGCGAAAGCCGCCGCCGCGTATCACACGAACGTCGTCGGCGGCGTCACGCCCGGCAAGGGCGGCACGACCCACGAGGGCTGGCCGGTCTTCAACACGGTGCACGAAGCCGTCGCGGCCACCGGGGCCAATGCGTCGGTGATCTTCGTGCCGCCGCCGTTCGCGGCCGACGCCATCATGGAAGCGGCGGACGCCGGCGTGGCCCTGGTCGTCTGCATCACCGAGGGTATTCCCGTCGCCGACATGCTCAAGGCGATGACCTTCCTCAAGGCGCGTCCGGACACGCGCCTCATCGGCCCGAACTGTCCAGGCATCATCTCCCCGGGCAAGGGAAAGGCCGGCATCATCCCGGCGAACATCTGCAAGGAAGGCCGGATCGGCATCGTCTCGAAGAGCGGCACGCTCACCTACGAGGCGATCGACCAGCTCACGCGGCTGGGCCACGGCCAGTCGACGTGCATCGGCATCGGGGGCGACCCCCTCATCGGCACGACGCACATCGACGCGCTGTCGCTCTTCCAGCAGGACCCGGACACCGACGCCGTCATCATGATCGGCGAGATCGGCGGGTCGGCCGAGGAAGAGGCTGCGGCCTGGATCCAGGCGCACTTCACCAAGCCCATCGTGGCCTTCATCGCCGGTCAGACGGCGCCGCCCGGGCGACGCATGGGCCACGCCGGCGCGATCATCGCCGGCGGGCAGGGCACGGCCGCCGAGAAGATGGCCGCCCTGGAGGCCGCCGGTGTGACGGTGGTCAAGAGCCCCGCCGACATGGCACAATCCCTCGTCGCCCGACTGTCGTCCCGATGACGGCCCCCTTCTTCGCCTTCGTCTTTACCTTCGCCGGCGGCGACGCCGGCCCGGGGGGCGTGTAGGCGAACGACGAGCATTCGCCGGTTCCAGACACCGCCGCCCGGACCCCTGGTTCGGGCGGCGGTTTTCATTTTGGAGGAGACGTCATGACCGCTTCGCCCCTGGCCGATCTCCGGCGCGCGCTGGACGACCTCGACAAGATCGTCCTGAACGCCCTCGGCGAACGCGCTCGCCTGATGCGCGAGATCACCGAGGTGAAGGCCGCGAACGACCAGCCGCTCCGCGACGAGGAGCGGGAAGCGGCGCTCCTGGCGCACCGCTCGGCCTATGGGGAGCGCCTGGGGCTCGACCCGGGCCTCGTGCGTCGCCTGTACCGCGAGATCCTCGAGGACGCGCTCCGGCGCCAGCGGGACTGGCTGCGGGACGCTCCGGGCGACGCCCCGGCGCCGCCGCTGGCCGTGGCGTTCCAGGGCACGGAGGGCGCGTACGGCCACGAGGCCGCCGTCCGCCACTTCGGCGTCGAACGCCGCGTCGTCACCTTCAAGCCGTACCGGTCCTTTCGCGAGACGCTCGAGGCCGTGCAGCGGGGCGACGCCCACCGCGCGGTGGTCCCGATCGAGAACAGCACGGCCGGATCGGTACACGAGGTCTACGACCTCCTGTTCCAGTTGAACCTCGCGATTGTCGGGGAGGAGGTGCTGGAGGTGAAGCACTGCCTGCTCGGCGTCCCGGGGGCCGCGATCGACGGCCTGACCCGGGTCCTGTCGCACCCGCAGGCATTGGCGCAGTGCGGCGAATTCCTGGCCGAACATCCAGGCATGGACCAGGTGCCGGCCGCGAACACCGCCCTTGCCGCGCGCCGGGTGGCCGACGAAGGTCGCCGGGAACAGGCGGCAATCGCGAGCGCCGAGGCCGGGGACCGTTTCGGCCTGGTCGTGCTCGCCAGGGACATCGCCAATCAGTCCGTCAACCTCACCCGGTTCGTCGTGGTGGCGGCGACGCCCGTGGACTGCGACCCGAAGGTGGACGCCAAGGTCGCCCTCGTCTTCGGGACCCGCCATGAGCGGGGCGCGCTGGTTCGGTGCCTGAACGTGCTGGCCGATGAGGGTCTCAGCCTGACCAAGCTCGAATCCCGGCCCCGGCCCGGCCTGGCGTGGGAGTACGTGTTCTACGTGGACGTGGAAGGGCACGTCGCGGAGCCGCGGATGCAGGCCGCCCTGGCCCGCCTCTCAGGCACGACACAGTTCCTGCGGCTCCTGGGCTGCTTTCCGCGGGCGATCGCCGCGGGGCGGGAGCCCGGGCAGGTATAATCAGCCGGATATGCAACGTACTTTTGCCATCATCAAACCAGATGCCGTGCGTGCGGGACACATGGGCCGGATCCTGGCCCGGGTGGAAGCCGAGGGCTTCGCCGTCCGCGCCGCCCGCATGGCCCACCTGTCGAAGGCCGAGGCCGAGGGCTTCTACCACGTCCACGCCGCCCGCCCCTTCTTCAACGCGCTGACCGACTTCATGTCGTCCGGCCCGTGCCTGCTCCTCTGCCTCGAGGCGCCCGACGCGATCAAGAAGTGGCGCGACCTCATGGGCGCGACCGACCCGGCCAAGGCCGAGGCCGGCACGCTGCGCAAGGAGTTCGGGGCGTCCATCGACAACAACGCCACGCATGGCTCCGACGCGCCGGAGACGGCCGCGTTCGAGCTGGGCTACTTCTTCCGCGGCATGGAGCTGCGCTAGCGACGGCCATGGGACCGCTGCTGGTCGTCGTCGGTCTCCTGGTGGCGGCCGCCGGTGCGCTCGTCTGGATGGGCGTGCCGCTCGGCCGGCTTCCCGGGGACATCGCGATCGAGCGCGGCAACGTCCGGCTCTACGTCCCGATTACGACGTCGCTGCTCGTCAGCGGCGTTCTGATGCTCATCAGCTGGTTCCTGCGCCGGTAGGCGGCCGGACTCCGAGGGCGGCATGGCGATCAAGAGCGACAGGTGGATCCGGCAGATGGCCCTGGAGCACGGGCTCATCGAGCCGTTCGAGGACCGGCAGGTGCGGGCGGGGGTGGTCTCGTACGGGCTGTCGTCCTACGGCTACGACACGCGCGTGGCCGACGAGTTCAAGGTGTTCACGAACGTCTACAACTCCGTCGTGGACCCCAAGCACTTCGATCCCCGGTCGTTCGTGGACATCAAGGCCGACGCCTGTATCGTCCCGCCGAACTCGTTCGCCCTGGCGCGCACGGTCGAGTACTTCCGGATTCCCCGTAACGTGCTCACCGTCTGCCTGGGGAAGTCCACCTACGCCCGCTGCGGGATCATCGTGAACGTGACGCCGTTCGAGCCCGAGTGGGAGGGGCACGTCACCATCGAGATCTCGAATACCACGCCGCTCCCGGCCAAGATCTACGCCAACGAGGGCATCGCCCAGGTGCTGTTCTTCGAGAGCGACGAGCCGTGTGAGGTGTCCTACAAGGACAAGGCCGGAAAGTACCAGAAGCAGCGGGGCGTGACGCTGCCCAAGATCTAGCGGGGCCCGGGATCCGGGGCCCGGGGCTCGGGAAACGCACGACATGATTCGACCTTACAAAGGCAGCCGACCGGCGGTGGATCCGACGGCGTTCGTGGACGTGTCGGCCCAGGTGATCGGCGACGTGCACGTCGGCGCCGAGTCGTCGATCTGGATGAACGTCGTCATCCGGGGCGACGTGAACACCATCCGGATCGGCCGCCGCACGAACGTCCAGGACCTCACGATGGTTCACGTCATGAACGGGTCGCATCCCACCACGATCGGCGACGACGTGACCATCGGTCACTCGGCGTGCCTGCATGGCTGCACGATCGAGGATCGCGTGCTCGTCGGCATGGGCGCGCTACTGCTGAACGGCGTGCACGTGGGCGCCGACACGATCGTGGCCGCCGGCAGCCTGCTCACCGAGGGCACGCGCATCCCGCCCGGCTCGCTCGTCATGGGACGTCCCGCGGGGGTGAAGCGCCCGCTCACGGAGGACGAGATCACGGGCATCCGTCGCTACGCGGACAGCTACGTCCGCTACCGGCTCGACTACCTGGACGAGGGTGGCGCCTGACATGGGCGGCTCCACCAAGCCCGCCCGCGGCATGCGCGACTTCCTGCCCGGCGACGTCCGGCGGCGGCGGTTCGTCATCGGCGTCGTGGCCGACGTCTTCGAGAGCTACGGCTTCGAGCCGATCGAGACGCCGGCCGTCGAGAACATCGAGACCCTCACCGGCAAGTACGGCGAGGAAGGCGATCGCCTCATCTTCAAGATCCTGAAGCGCGGCGAGGGCGCGGCCACGGGCGAGGCGGACCTCGCGCTGCGCTACGACCTGACGGTGCCGATGTCGCGGGTCGTCGCCGAGTACCGGGGCTCGCTGCCGAAGTACTTCAAGCGCTTCCAGATCCAGCCCGTGTGGCGCGCGGACCGGCCGCAGAAGGGCCGCTTCCGCGAGTTCTACCAGTGCGACGTGGATGCCACCGGGTCGACGTCGATGACGGTGGAGGCCGAGCTCCTGGCCGCGGCCGCCGACGTCCTGACCCGCCTGGGATTCGGGGACTTCGCGATCCGCCTGAACCACCGGCAGCTGCTGTCGGCGCTGCTCGACACGGCCGGTGTGCCCGCCGCCCTGCACGGGACGGCGCTCGTGGCCCTGGACAAGGGCGACAAGGTCGGCCCCGACGGCGTGGTGGCTGAAATGGCGGGGCGTGGAGTGCCGGCCGACTCGGCCCGGACGCTCGTGGACCTGCTGTTCGGCGTGGCGGACCGCGGGCGCGACGACGTCCTCGCGACGCTCGCGACCTTCATCGGCGGCCACGAGGCCGGGCAGGCTGCGCTCGCCGACGTACGGGAGATCCTGCGGCTCTCCGACGGGTTGTCGGCCGGTCAGCACATCCGCATCGACCCGTCGCTCGCGCGCGGACTCGGCTACTACACCGGGGCCATCTTCGAGATTGCCGTCGCGGACCTGGCGGGCAGCCTCGGCGGCGGCGGCCGCTACGACGACCTGGTGGGCATGTTCCTGGGCCAGCGCGTGCCGGCCTGCGGCATCTCGCTCGGGCTCGAGCGGATCCTGGTCGTGATGGGCGAGCGGGGCATGTTTCCGCCGGACGTCGATCGGCCGCCCGCCTCGGTGCTGGTGGCCAACTTCGATGCCGGCGCCATCGGCGACACCCTGGCCCTGGCGGCGCTCCTGCGACGGGGCGTCGACGGGCGCGCCCTGGCCGTCGAGGTCTACCCGGATGCGGACAAGCTGGGGAAGCAGTTCAAGTACGCCTCCGAACGGGGCATTCCGTTCGTCGTCGTGGTCGGGGACCAGGAACGCCAGGCCGGCCAGGTCACGGTGAAGACCCTGGCCTCGGGGACGCAGGCGGCGGTGCCGCGGGGCGACGCCGCCCGATACATCGCCAACCAGATGGGGAACTCTCGTGGCTGAGCAACTGGGCGGACTCGCCCGCACGCACACCTGTGGCGCGCTGCGCGCCTCCGACGTCGGTTCTGGCGCCGTCCTGCTGGGCTGGGTGCAGAAGGTCCGCGACCTCGGCGCCATCGTCTTCATCGACGTGCGCGATCGCTACGGCCTCACGCAGGTGGTCGTCCAGGACGACGCGGACCTCCTCGCGCGGGCGGGACGCCTGCGGGCGGAGTTCGTCGTGGGCATCGAGGGCGTCGTGGAACGCCGGTCGCCCGAGACGGTGAACGGGAAGCTCGCCACCGGCGAGATCGAGGTGCGGGCCACGGCGATCCGCCTGCTGAACGAGGCGAAGACGCCGCCGTTCCTCATCGGCGACGATCAGGCGGTGTCGGAGGAGACCCGCCTCCGCTACCGGTACCTCGACCTGCGGCGTCCGGCGCTCCAGGCCAACGTCGGGCTGCGCCACCGCATCACCATGGCGCTCCGTCGCTACTTCGACGAGCAGGGCTTCTGGGACATCGAGACGCCCATCCTCACGAAGTCCACGCCCGAAGGCGCCCGCGACTTCCTCGTGCCGAGCCGCGCCCATCCGGGCGAGTTCTACGCGTTGCCGCAGTCACCGCAGCTCTTCAAGCAGATCCTGATGATCGCGGGCATGGACCGCTACGTGCAGATCGCGCGCTGCTTCCGCGACGAGGCGCTGCGCGCCGACCGCCAGCTGGAGTTCACGCAGGTGGACCTCGAGATGGCGTTCGCGACGCCGGAGATGGTCTTCGAGGTGGTCGAGGGGGCCCTCGCGGCGGCGTTCGCCGAGATCGGCGTGACCATCGCGCGGCCGTTCCGCCGCATGGCCTACGCCGAGGCGATCGCCCGCTACGGCTCCGACAAGCCGGACCTGCGGTTCGATCTCGCGATCCAGGATGTCGGCCCGCACTTCGCCGAGTCCGCGTTCGGCATCTTCCGCGAGGCCGTCGAGCATGGCGGAACGGTGCGCGGCTTCGTAATTCCCGGCGCCGGAACCGCCTCGCGGCGGGAGCTCGACGAGATCGTCGAGATGGCGCGGCAGGCCGGGGCGGCGGGCCTCGTCTGGGCGCGTCGCACGGCCGACGGCGTGCAGACGTCGGCGAAGGCCATCGGCGAGCCGGCCACGCGCGCCGTGCTCGACGCCATGGGCGCGGGCGCGGGCGACCTCGTCGTCCTGGCGTGCGGCGCCGCCGACGCCACCTCGAAGATGCTGGGACTGCTGCGCCTCGCCGTGGCGAAGAAGCGGGGCCTCGTGCCCGAGGGCCGGTGGGAGCTCCTGTGGGTCACGGAGTTCCCGCTCTTCGAGTGGAATGCGGACGAGCACCGGTGGGACTCGCTGCACCACCCGTTCACGTCGCCGCGGGAGGAAGACCTGGCCAAGCTCGCGACCGACCCGGGGGCCGTCCGGGCGCGCGCCTACGACGTGGTCCTGAACGGCTGGGAGCTCGGCGGCGGCAGCATCCGCATCCACGACCGGGACACCCAGGCGACGGTGTTCCGGCTGCTCGGCCTCAGCGACGAGCAAGCGAAGAAGCGGTTCGGCTTCTTCCTGGAGGCGCTGGAATACGGCACCCCGCCGCACGGCGGCCTCGCGCTCGGGCTGGACCGCATCGTGGCCCTGCTGTCGGGCGAGTCGTCCATCCGCGAGGTGATTCCCTTCCCGAAGACCACCCAGGCGGTGGACCTGATGTGTGATGCCCCGTCGTCGGTGGACCCCGGGCAGCTCCGGGAGCTCCGGATCCGGACCGAGGCTTGATCGGGTCCGGCGCGGCTGCTAGGATGCCAACCGGAAGCAACTCACTGATACGGCGAGGGATATCAGCATCAGCGCCATGACGACCCGTCGCATCGTCGTGCCCGAGACGAGCGTCGGCACGCTCTTCGGGCCGTACGACGAGAACCTGCGTCACGTCGAGGCCTTGCTGAACGTGAAGATCCGGACGCAGGGCCACGAGCTCGTCGTGGACGGCCAGCCGCGGGACACGGCACGGGTGGAGCAGTGGGTGGGGCAGGTGAGCGGCCTCATCGGCGACGGGCATTCCCTCACCGACACCGACATCCGGACGGCCGCCCAGCTCGTCTCGAGCCACGAGCGCATCGACCTCCAGGAGCATTTCCTCAAGTCCGGCCAGCTCAGGCAGGCCGGCCGCAAGCGCATCACGGCCAAGTCGGCCAACCAGCGGATCTACCTCGACGCGATCGAGCGCCACGACATCGTCTTCGGCGTGGGGCCGGCGGGTACCGGCAAGACCTACCTGGCGATGGCCCAGGCCGTCAGGGCGCTGCTGGCCAAGGAGGTCACGCGCATCATCCTCGCGCGGCCGGCCGTGGAAGCCGGGGAGAAGCTGGGCTTCCTGCCGGGTGACCTGCAGGAGAAGGTGAATCCCTACCTTCGGCCGCTGTACGACGCCCTCTACGACATGCTGGAGGTGGACCGGGCCGAGCGGCTGCTCGAGCGCGGCACGATCGAGGTCGCGCCGATCGCGTTCATGCGCGGCCGCACGCTGAACGACGCCTTCGTCATCCTCGACGAGGCGCAGAACACGACCGTCGAGCAGATGAAGATGTTCCTCACGCGCCTGGGCTTCGGCTCGAAGGCCGTGGTCACCGGGGACATCACCCAGATCGACCTGCCGCCGGGGCGCACCTCCGGGCTCGTGGACGCCCTGAGGATCGTCGCCGGGATCGACGGCATCGCCGTCGTCCGGTTCGACGACCGCGACGTCGTCCGCCACCGCCTGGTCCAGGCGATCGTGAAGGCGTACGAGGCCGCCGGCGCACCGGTGTCGCCGGCGCCTGCGGCAGGGTGATCGCGCCGTGCCCGCCCCGGACCCCGCCAGTACGGCGCTCACCGTGGAGATCGTCGCCAGGCCGGACGACCGTCGGGCGGTGCGTGGCCTGGGACACTGGCTGGCGCGGGCCGCGCCGGCCGCAGCTCGCGGCCACATGACCATCGCCGTCGTGAGCGACGCCCGGATGCGCGCCCTGAACGCGCGATTCCGGGGGCTGGCGCAGCCGACCGACGTCCTCTCGTTCCCGGCCGACCGGCCGGCGGCCCGGGGACGGCGTTCGGGGCCACTCGACCTGGGGGACATCGCGATTGCGCGGGGCGTGGCCGCGCGTCAGGCCCGGCGGGCCGGGCACGGCGTGGGCACCGAGTTCAAGGTCCTGGCCCTGCACGGTCTCCTGCACCTCCTGGGCTACGACCACGAGCGCGACCGGGGCCAGATGGCGCGCCTCGAACGCCGTCTGCGACGCAAGGCCGGGCTGCCGGACGGGCTCATCGAGCGGGCGCACGGCCGGGGGCCGGGACGGCCATGACGCCCCTGGCCATCTTCCTGCTGGGGTGCGCGGCGGTCCTGGTCGGTACCGTGTCGGCGGCCTTCAGCGCGCTCATGCGCCTCTCGCTCCGGCTCTCGGCCGAGCGCAGCGACCGCGACGGCCTGCTCGGGTGGTACCTGGACGACCCGATGCGGCTCTTCATTCCCGCACGGATCGTCCTGGCCGTGATCTACGTCGTGGCCGGCGCGCTCCTGGCACGCGTCCTCCGGCTCGAAACCGGCAACGGTCTCCCGGCACTCATCGGCGCCATGGCGGTCTTCGCGCTCGTGGCCGAGCACCTGGTGCCGCTGGTACTCATCCGGCGCGATCCGGAAGCGGTCCTCGAAGCGACCCTCCCGGCCTTCCATGCCGTGGAACGCGTGCTGCGTCCGGTCACGGTGGCGCTCCTGAGCGTCAGCCGCCCTCCGGTCCCCGCGCCCGCGGCGGGCGAGCCGCACGGCCCGTCGTCCGGTCACGGAGCGGCGGACCCGCCGTCGGAGGGGGAACAGCACGGCGAAGCCGATCGGGACGAGACCCGAGCGCTCCTGCGCTCGATCGTGGACTTCCGCGACACGCTGGTCCGCGAGGTGATGACGCCCCGCCCGGACATCGTGGCCATCGAGGCCGGCGCCGGATTGAACGCGCTCCGGCAGCTGTTCCGGGAGCAGCAGTACTCGCGCGTGCCCGTCTACGAGGACACGCTCGACAACATCCTGGGGTTCGCCTTCGTGAAGGACCTCGTCCGCGAGGACCCGCCGCCACAGAGCATCCGCGATCTGCTGCGCCCCGCGCACTTCGTGCCGGAGACCAAGAAGGTCTCGGCCCTGCTCCATGAGTTCCAGCGCGAGCGGGCGCAGAGCGCCATCGTCGTCGACGAGTACGGCGGCACGGCGGGCCTGGTCACCATCGAAGACCTCCTGGAGGAGATCGTCGGCGAGATCCGGGACGAATACGACGTGGAGGCCGAGGCGGTGGTGGACGAGGGCGGCGGGAGTTTCGTCGTCAGCGGCAAGGCCGACGTCTCGGCCCTCGAGGAGCACCTCGGCGTGACGGTGGAGCGGGCGGGCTTCGACTCGGTCGGCGGCTACCTCCTGGCGTCGCTCGGGCGGGTCCCGGTCAAGGGCGAGTCGTTCGAGGTGGGGGACCTGCACGTCGAGGTCGTGGATGCCGAGCGCCGCCGCGTGACCCGCGTGCGGATGCGGCGCGTCGAGGCGCCGGCCGATGCCGAGGCGCGGGGCGTATGAAGTCCGGGTTCGTCGCGCTCGTGGGCCGGCCCAACGCCGGCAAGTCGACGCTCCTCAACCGCCTGGTCGGCACGAAGCTGGCCATCGTCTCCGAGGCGCCCCAGACCACCAGGAACCGCATCGTCGGCGTGCACACCGGGCCCGAGGGCCAGGTGGCGTACGTGGACACGCCCGGCATCCACAAGCCGCTCAAGCGGCTGAACGCGCGGATGATGGAGGAGTCGCGGACGGCCATCCGCGAGGTGGACGTCGTGGCCCTGATCATCGACGCGTCTGCGCCGGAAGGCGGGGGAGACCGCTACGTCCGCGAGCTCCTCGGCCGCGTCCGGGCGCCCGTGGTGGCGGTCCTGAACAAGGTCGACCTGGTGGAGAAGACCGCGCTCCTGCCTCGCATCGCGCGGCTGGCGGAGCTCGGCGTCGCCCGCGAGGTCGTCCCGGTCTCGGCCGCCACCGGCGAGAACGTGGACCGCCTCGAGGCCGTGCTGCGGTCCTATCTGCCGGACGGCGAGCCGCTCTTTCCGGACGACTACCTCACCGATCAGCCCGAGCGGTTCTTCGCGGCGGAACTGGTCCGCGAGCAGGTCCTGCGCCTCACCCGCGCCGAGCTCCCCTTCGCGACGGCGGTGGTCGTGGACGCCTTCGAGGAACCCGAAGCGCCCGGCGGCCTCCTGCGCCTCCACTGCACCATCTTCGTGGAGCGGCCCTCGCAGAAGCCGATCCTGCTCGGGCGGGGCGGCGCCATGATCAAGGCCATCGGGACCGGCGCCCGCCACGGCCTGGAGCGCTTCTTCGACACACGCGTGTATCTCGACCTCCACGTGAAGGTGAAGGACGACTGGCGCGACGATCCGAGGGCGCTCGCCGACATCGGGCTGCCGGACCGGGCGCCCCGCGGCCGCCACCGCCGCTGACCTGGCCCGATTGCCGCCGCCCGCGAAAGGCGTGCTACGCTTGCGAGGTTGTGCGGATCTGATCTTCCCTGACTGTCATGGCGCCGCATCGGAGAATCGACGTCGTCCTGGATTCCGTGCGCCGCCTCCTGCGGATCGGCGCGACGGCCAATCTGCTGAACCTGCTCCAGAAGCAGCACCCAGCCGACCTCGGACAGATTTTCGGCGAGCTCCACGAAGGCGAGCGCACCGCGGCCTTCAACATGCTGGTGGAGCGCCAGCCGAAGCTCGCCATGGAGAGCGCCAGCGAGCTGGGACCCGAGCGCGGGGCCGCGCTGCTCGCCGGACGCTCGGCCGAAGAGATCGCCAAGCTGGTCCAGGAAATTCCGTCCGACGACGCCGCCGCGCTCGTGGACCACCTGCCCGAGGACCTGTCGAACGAAGTCCTCGAGCTGATGCGCCGCCGGGAAGCCGGCCAGGTCGAGAGCCTGCTCGACTACGCCGAGCAGACGGCCGGGCGCATCATGAACCCGAACGTCTTCGCGCTCACCGAGGACCTGACGGTGGCCGAGGCGGTAGCGGCGCTGCAGCGGGCGATCAACGTCGAGATGGTGTTCTATCTCTACGTGGTGGACGCCCGGCGCCACCTCGTGGGTGTCACCTCGCTGCGCCGGCTGCTCCTGGTCTCGCCCGAGACGCCCCTCAAGCGCATCATGACCCCGGACGTCTTCAGCGTCCGCGTGGATACGGACCAGGAGGAGGCGGCCCGGCTCGTCGCCTCGTACAACCTGCTCGCCATCCCCGTGGTCGACGAGGAGAACAAGCTCGCCGGCGTCATCACGGTGGACGACGTCATCGACGTCTTGAAGGACGAGGCCACCGAGGACCTGTATCGCCTGGCCGGCGTCTCGGGGGACGAGCGCGTGGAGACGCCCGCGTGGGACGCGCTCAAGAAGCGCCTGCCCTGGCTGGGCGTGAACCTGGGGACGGCGTTCCTGGCGGCGTCGGTCGTCGCGGCCTTCGAGGACACCATCAGCCGGGTCACGGCGCTCGCCGTGTTCATGCCCATCGTGGCCGGCATGGGCGGCAACGCCGGCACCCAGACGCTCACCGTCATCGTGCGCGGGCTCGCGCTCGGCGAGCTGTCCGGCGCCAACGCGCGAAAGGCCCTCTTCAAGGAGGCCGCCATCGGCTTCGGCAACGGCACCGCGCTGGGACTGGTGGCGGCCCTGGTCGCGTGGCTCACCAAGGGCGACCCGATGCTCGGCCTGCTGCTGGGCATGGCCATGATCTGCAACATGCTGGTGGCCTCCACCGCGGGCACGCTCGTGCCGCTGGGCCTGAAGGTGATGAAGGTCGATCCGGCGCTCGCCTCCTCGGTGTTCATCACCACCTTCACCGACGTCGTCGGGTTCGCGTCGTTCCTGGGACTGGCGACGATGTTCCAGCGGTACCTGGGGACGTTCTAGCCCCGGGATTCCTATAGAATGAGCGGTCGAGGCCGGTAGAGCGGTGCCCCTCTACACGAGCGACGCCCTGGTCCTGAGGACCTACAAGCTCGGGGAAGCCGATCGGATCGTGGTCTTCCTCACCCGGGACCGCGGGAAGAAGCGTGGCGTCGCGCCACGGGCCCGGCGTCCGCGGTCGCGCTTCGTCGGCGCCCTGGAGCCGCTGACCGAGGTGCGGGTGGCCTATTTCGAGAAGGAGCAGCGGGAGCTCGTGAACCTGAACTACGCGGAAGCCGTGCGGTCGCCGATGGCCACGCCGAATCCCGACGCCCTGGGGTACGCCGCCTATTTCGCCGAACTGCTCGACGCCACGGCGCCCGACGCCGATCCGGACGAGCGGCTGTTCAGGCTCGGCAGCGCCACGCTGGAAGCGGTGGCCGCCGGGGCGCCCGTGGAGCCGCTGGCGCGGTACTTCGAGTGCTGGCTCCTCCGCCTGCAGGGCCTCTATCCGGCAGAGGTCGCCTGCGCGGAGTGCGGCCGGGAGTTCGCGGGCGACGAACACGCGTTCCTGGCCGTGGACGGCCACGGGTTCGTGTGCCGCGGCTGTCACGGGGCCCACGGCGTGGACGACCGGTACCTCTCGGCGCGCGCCCTGGCCTTCGTCCGGGCCGCCCGGCGGGGACGGCCGGTGGACGTCCAGGCCTTCGGCGCCTCGATCGAGGCGCTGCGCGAGTTGGAAGTTGCCCACCGGGCGATCATCGGGGCGCACCTCGAGCGGCCGCTCAAGTCGGTGCGCGTCGTGCAGGCGCTCGGTCACCCTTCCCGTCAGGCGGCGCGCGGATGACGTTCCAGGATCTGATTCTCAAACTGTCCGGGTTCTGGGCCTCGCGCGGCTGTCTCCTGCAGCAGCCGCTGGACATCGAGGTCGGCGCGGGCACGTCACACCCCGAGACGCTCTTCCGGGTGCTGGGACCCGATCACTGGCAGGTCGCCTACGTGCAGCCGTCCCGCCGTCCCGACGACGGCCGGTTCGGCCAGAATCCCAACCGCCTCTACAAGCACCACCAGTTCCAGGTCATGCTCAAGCCCTCGCCGGACGAGATCCAGCAGCTGTACCTGGACAGCCTCGAGGCCTGCGGCATCAACCCGCGCCAGCACGACGTCCGCTTCGAGGAGGACAACTGGGAGTCGCCGGCCCTGGGCGCCTGGGGCATCGGCTGGCAGGTGATGCTCGACGGGCTCGAGATCACGCAGTTCACCTACTTCCAGCAGGTGGGAGGGGTGAACCTCGCGCCCGTATCTGTGGAGATCACCTACGGGCTGGAGCGCCTCGCGATGTTCCTCCAGAAGGCCGCGAACGTCTTCGACCTGGAATGGGCGCCCGGCGTGCGCTACGGCGAGGTCCGCCTGCGCGAGGAGATCGAGCACTCGAAGTACGCGTTCAACCAGGACACGGGCATCCCGGCCGACGAGTTCGCGGCGTTCCACCGCGGCCAGTTCGAGGCCAACTTCGCGTTCGCCGGCCGCCTGGCCGACGCCGGCCTCCTCCTGCCGGCCCTGGAGCACTGCCTGAAGTGCTCCCATCTCTTCAACCTGCTCGACTCGAGCGGCAGCATCGGCGTCACCGAGCGCACGGCCTACATCCTGCGCGTGCGCCAGCTGGCGGTGCGGTTGTGCCGGGACTACGCCGCCGAGGCGGACGCCGCGGCCGCCGCCCGCGCGGTGGACTAGGCGCCATGGACAGAGAGCTCCTCATCGAAATCGGCACCGAAGAGCTGCCCGCGCGGTGGCTCCCGGGGCTGACCGCCCAGTTCGGCGAGGCCGTCGAGAAGCGCCTGGCCGAGGCGCGCCTCGCCCCGGCCGAGCCCGTCGAGACGTTCAGCACGCCCCGGCGCCTGGTGGTACGGGCCGCCCGCGTGCCCGAGCGCCAGTCGGACGTCGACGACCTCGTCATGGGGCCGCCGGTCTCCGCGGCCATCCAGCCCGACGGCCAGTACACGGGCGCCGCGATCGGCTTTGCCAGGAAGCAGGGCGTGGAACCCTCCGCGCTGGAGCGGGTCGAAACCGGCAAGGGCATCTATCTCGCGCACCGCCGCCAGGTGCGCGGCAAGGCAACGGTCGACGTGCTGCCGGACGTTCTGGGCGCGGCGCTGCGGGACCTCCAGTACCCGAAACAGATGCGCTGGGACGCCCTGCTCGAGGACGGGCGGGGCGAGCTGCTCAGCGGCCGCCCGATTCGCTGGGTGCTGTTCCTCTACGGGGGACGGGTGGTGCCGTTCGACATCACGCGGACGGCCCTGGCTTCGAGCCCGATGGTCCAGGACATCCGCTCGGGCGCCGTGACCTTCGGCCACCGGTTCCTGACCACGAGCGGGCGCGCCGGCCGCGCCATCAAGGTGAAGGGCTTCGACGACTACCGGCGCCGACTCGCCGAGAACTTCGTCGTCGTCGAGCGCGGCGAACGCCATGACCGGATCGCGCGCGAGTTGGACGCGGAGGCCCGCCGGCGCGGCGGTCGGGTGGCGCAGTCGTCGGCGGGGCAGGAGGCCCTGGCCGAGGTGCCGGATCTGGTCGAGTACCCCGCGGTCATCTCGGGCATCTTCGCCGAGGAGTTCCTGGAGCTCCCGGCCGAGGTGCTGACGACGACCATGATCCACCACCAGCACTTCTTCCCGCTGGAGTCCAGCGGGGGAGCGCTGATGCCGGCGTTCCTGGCCGTGCTGAACATGGAGCCGGAGCGGCCGGAGCTGGTCGCCCGGAACCTCGAGCGCGTGCTGACGGCGCGGCTCCGGGACGCACGGTTCTTCTGGGACGCCGACCGCCAGAAGACGCTGGAGCAGCACCGCGAGCGTCTGGCGACGGTGGCCTTCCACCAAGGGCTGGGGAGCTACCGCGACAAGGCCGACCGCGTCGAGCCGCTCGCGCGCTGGATCGCGGCCGACGTGCTGGGGCGGCCCGAGGCGGCCGACGACGCGGCCAAGGCGGCGCGCTGGTGCAAGGCGGACCTCGCCACCGACATGGTCCGCGAGCTCACCGAGCTCCAGGGCGCGATGGGCGGCATCTACGCGCGGGAGGACGGCCAGGCCGAGCCCGTGTGGAAGGCCATCTACCACCACTACCTGCCGGTGGCCGTGGAGGCGTCGGGTGCGCCATCACGGGCCGACCTCGGGGCGGCCGCGGTCTCCTGGGCGGCCGTCTCCCTGGCCGACAAAGCCGACACACTGGCGGCGATGTTCGTGGCGGGTGAACGCCCGACGGGGTCGCGCGATCCCCACGGTCTGCGCCGCGCCGCACAGGGACTGGTGCGATTGCTGGCGGACCTCCCGGAGCTCACGGGCATCGACAAGGCCGTCTCGATTCACGATCTGACCCTCAAGGCCTTCGCCAGCTTCTCCGGGCACGAGGGCCTGGCCGACGCGCAGATGTCGCTCGCGCTGTTCATGCTGGACCGCGTGCGCAGCGTGTTCGAACAGCGGGGCGCGGACGTGCGGAACGTCCGGGCCGTCATCGCGCACCAGGGAGCCCTGGTCCCGCTGACGATCCGGCGGCGGTTGGACGTGCTGCCCGAATTCACCGAAACCGCCGACTTCAAGCAGTTGGCCGTGCTGTTCAAGCGCGTGCGGAACATCGCGAAGCAGCTGCCCATCACTGATTTCAGCCAGGCCGCGCTCGAGACGGAACCCATTCGGCCGTTGACCGAACCCGCCGAGGTGGCCCTGGCCGATGAGATCGCGCGGAGGCGGCCCGTCATCGACGGCGCGGTCGCCGCGGGCGACGGCTACCGCAAGGCCTTTGCCGAGGCGGCCGGTTTCGGCCCGGGCGTCGCGCGATTCTTCGACGACGTCATGGTGATGGCCGACGACCCGGCCGTGCGCCGTGCACGGCTGCTGCTCCTCCGCCGGCTCGAGTCCCTGATCCTGCAGCTGGCGGATGTGTCCGAGATGGTGCCCCAGACCGAGTAGCGGGCACACCGAGTAACGAGCACGGCGAGTTCCGAGCAAGGAGTGTCGAGCGTCATGGCGAAGCGTCGTCCCACCCCGTCCAAGGCTTCCAAGGCCCGCAAGGCCACCCCCTCCAAGGCCAGGGCCGCCCGCGGCCGCGCCACGCGCGCCGGCCGGACGGCGAAGAAGGCCGCACCCGCGTCCAGGGCCGCGAAGGCCGTGAAGTACGTCTACTTCTTCGGCGACGGCAAGGCCGAGGGCGACCGCACGATGAAGGACGTCCTCGGCGGCAAGGGCTCCGGCCTCGCCGAGATGACCAACGCCGGTCTGCCGGTGCCCCCCGGCTTCACCATCTCGACCGGCGCCTGCAACCTGTACTACGCCAACAAGGGCAAGCTCACCCCGGCCATCGAGGCCGAGATCGACGACAAGCTGAGGCGCCTCGAGAAGAGCGCCAAGGCCACGCTCGGGTCGTCCACCAACCCGCTCCTCGTCTCGGTCCGCTCGGGCGCGAAGTTCTCGATGCCGGGGATGATGGACACCATCCTCAACCTCGGCCTGAACGACGACGCCGTGGAAGGGCTGAAGGCGCGGACGTCGAACGGCCGCTTCGCCTACGACAGCTACCGCCGCTTCATCCAGATGTTCGGCTCCGTCGTCCTCGAGATCCCGAAGGCCGCGTTCGAACACGAGTTCGAGGCCGTGAAGACGGCGGTCGGTGCCCGCGTGGACACCGACCTGGACGAGGCCGCGCTGCGCGACATCGTCGAGCGCTTCAAGCGGGTGGTCCGCGAGAAATCCGGCAAGGCGTTCCCGCAGAACCCGAACGATCAGCTCCGGATGGCCAGGAACGCCGTCTTCCGCTCGTGGAACAACCCGCGCGCCCGGGAGTACCGGCGCATCTACGACATCCCGGATGCCATCGGCACCGCCGTGAACGTGCAGATGATGGTGTTCGGGAACACCGGCGACCGCTCGGCCACGGGCGTGGGCTTCACGCGGAATCCGGCGACGGGCGCCAAGGAGTTCTACGGCGAGTTCCTGGTGAACGCCCAGGGCGAGGACGTCGTGGCCGGCATCCGGACGCCCCGCCCGATTACCGAACTCGCCGAGGTGATGCCCCAGGCCTACAAGCAGCTGCGCCAGATCACGACGCGGCTCGAGAAGCACTACAAGGACATCCAGGACTTCGAGTTCACGATCCAGGACGAACGCCTGTTCATGCTCCAGACGCGCAACGGCAAGCGCACGGGGTACGCGGCCGTCGTGATCGCCACCGACCTGATGAAGGAACGGCTGGTCACGCCCAAGGAGGCGCTGCTCCTGGTCGACCCCGAGGCGCTGTCGCAGCTCCTGGCGCCCGGCTTCGATCCGAAGGAGTGGAACGCCATCCCCGTGGCCACCAAGGGGCTGCCGGCGTCGCCAGGCGCGGCCTGCGGCCAGGTGGTGTTCACGGCCGACGACGCGGTGGCCTGGGCCGATCAGGGCAAGCCCGTCATCCTCGTCAGGCGGGAGACCGTGCCGGACGACATCCACGGCATGTGGGTGTCGCAGGGCATCCTCACGGCCACCGGCGGCATGACGTCGCACGCGGCGGTCGTGGGCCGGCAGATGGGCAAGCCCTCCATCGTCGGCGCCGGCGAGCTCGCCATCGACGAGCACGGCAAGACGTTCACGGTGCAGGGGCAGGCCGTGAAGGAAGGCGACTGGATCGCATTCGACGGCCTCACCGGCGAGGTGAAGCTCGCAAAGGTGTCCTCGCACCCGAGCGAGATCCTCCAGGTGCTCGACGGCAGCATGGCGGCCGCCGACTCCGACATCTACTCGCGCTTCAATACGCTGCTGCAGCAGGCCGACAAGGTGCGGCGGCTCGGCGTGCGGGCGAACGCCGACCAGCCCGATCAGGCCGAAATCGCCTACAAGTTCGGCGCGCGCGGCATCGGCCTCTGCCGCACCGAGCACATGTTCTTCGGCGAGGGCCGGATCCCGATCGTCCAGCGGATGATCCTGGCCACGACGGAGGCCGACCGCCGCGCCGCGCTGGCCGAGCTGCTGCCCATGCAGCGCGACGACTTCTACGGCGTCTTCAAGGCGATGAAGGGCACGCCCGTCACCATCCGCACCATCGATCCGCCCCTGCACGAGTTCCTGCCGAAGCGCGAGGAGCTCATGGTGGAGATCGCGGTGATGGAGGCGACCGGAAAGACCGGCGCCGCGCTCACGGAGAAGAAGGCACTCCTGGCCCGGGTGGAGCAGCTCCACGAGTTCAACCCCATGCTCGGCCATCGCGGCGTCCGGCTCGGCATCACCTATCCCGAGATCACCGAGATGCAGGCGCGGGCCATCCTCGAGGCGGCCGCGCGGTGCCACAAGGAAGGCCTCAAGGTGGTGCCCGAGATCATGATCCCGCTCGTCGGGCTCGTCCGGGAGCTGACGGACCAGAAGGCCGTCGTGGACCGCGTCGCCGCCGAGGTCATGAAGGAGCAGGGGATCAAGTTCAAGTACCTCGTCGGTACGATGATCGAGGTGCCCCGCGGGGCCATCATCGCCGACGAGATCGCGAAGGACGCGCAGTTCTTCTCCTTCGGCACCAACGACCTCACCCAGATGACCTTCGGGTTCTCGCGCGACGACGTCGGCAAGTTCCTGCGCATCTACCAGGAGCGCAAGATCCTCGACAAGGATCCGTTCGCGACCTTCGACGGCGCGGGCACGGGACAGCTCGTGGCCATGGGCGTCACCAGGGGCCGATCGGTGCGGCCGGACCTGAAGCTCGGGATCTGCGGCGAGCACGGCGGCGATCCGGCGTCCGTGCACTTCTTCCACACGGTGGGCCTCGACTACGTGAGCGCCTCGCCCTACCGCATTCCCGTCGCCCGCCTGGCCGCCGCGCAGGCGGCGCTGCAGGTGAAGGTCGGGGACTGACGCCCGCGGGGCTCGGGACCCGGGCTCCGGGGCCGGGAATCAAGCGATCCGGCGCCCAGAATGATCCGCTACATCGTTCACCAGGGCGGGCACACGCGGCCGGTCGAGGCCATCGACGCCGCGTGGCTCGCGCCCGGCAGCGACGTGATCGTCTGGGCCGACGTGGTCGAGCCGTCCGAGGAGGATGGCCGCGTCCTCCAGCAGCTCTTCGGCCTGCACGAGCTGGCCGTCGCCGACGCGCTGGGGGAGACGCACCATCCGAAGGTCGAGACCTACGGGCCGCTCCTGTACGTGGTGCTGCACGGCATCAACTTCCACGTCGACGAGCACGCCTTCGACACGCACGACACCGACTTCTTCGTCACGCCGCAATTCCTGGTGACGGTGCACGACGGCCGGCGCCGCAGCATCGCGCACGTGGGTGAACTGTGCGCCAAGAGCGATCGCTTCCTGGCGGAAGGGACCGTGGCACTGATGCACCGCATCGTCGACACCATGGTGGGGCATTACCTGCCGGAAGTGGACGAGCTCGAGAAGTGGCTCGACGAACTGGAACGGCAGGTCGTCGAACGGCCAGACGCACACCTGACGAGCGACATCCTGGCGGTCAAGCGGGACATCTCGGCGCTCCGCCGGATCGTGGTCCCCCAGCGCGACGTGATGGGCCGGCTCGCGCGGCGGGAGTTCGATCTCATCAACCAGGAGGCCTCCTACCGCTTCCGGGACGTCTACGATCAGCTGGTGCGCATGGCCGACGACGCCATCATCTTCCAGGACCGCGTCACGGGCATCCTCGACGCCCACCTGGCGAGCGTGTCGAACCAGCTCGCGCAGGCCTCGAAGCTCATCGCCGTGGTGGCGACGCTGTTCGGCCCGCTCACGGTGCTGACGGGGCTGTATGGCATGAACGTGCCGCTGCCGCACCTTCCGGGCGGTGAGGCGGCGCAGTTCTGGTGGGTCGTGGCCCTGATGCTCTCGTCGTCGGTCGCCATGTTCGTGTGGTTCCGGCGCTCGGGGTGGTGGTGATGCCGGCCCTTGCTGCCGCGGGAGGCCGCGGATGAGCGACCGCATCGCGAAGCTGCCCGACGACCTGGCCAACCAGATCGCGGCCGGCGAGGTCGTCGAGCGACCCGCCTCGGTCGTCAAGGAACTGGTCGAGAACGCGCTCGACGCGGAGGCCCGCCGGATCACCATCGCCATCGAATACGGCGGCAAGCGCCGCGTCCGCGTGGACGACGACGGCATCGGAATGTCGCCCGCCGACGCCCGGCTGTCGCTCGAGCGGCACGCCACGAGCAAGATCCGCACGGCCGGCGACCTGGCGGCCATCGCGACGCTGGGCTTCCGCGGGGAGGCCCTGCCGAGCATCGCGTCGGTGTCCCACTTCACGCTCCGGACGCGGCTGCGCGGCGCCGACGCCGGCGTGGAGATCCGGGTCACGGCCGGGCGGCTCGACCACGAGGGCGCCGCGGCCGGGCCCGAGGGCACGAGCATCACGGTGGAGGACCTCTTCTTCAACCTGCCCGCGCGCCGCAAGTTCCTGAAGTCCGACGGCGCCGAATCGGCCCACGTCTCGAAGCTCGTCACGCAGCTCGCCCTCTGTCATCCGGGCGTCGGATTCCGGCTGACCAGCGGCGGCAAGACCCTCCTGGAGTGTCCGCCCGCCGCGACGCTCGAGGACCGGATGTACCAGGTCTACGGCGACCGCCCGGACCTGGTCCCGGTGTCGCGTGAGACGCACGGCGTCCGCCTGACGGGCCTGGTCGCGGCCCTGGCCGACACCGGCCCCACGCGCGGTCCGCAGCACGTGTTCGTCAATCAGCGGATCGTGAAGGACAGGACCATCGCCCACGCCATCCTCGACGCCTACCAGGCGGCGTCGATCAAGGAGCGGAGCCCCGAGATCCATCTCTTCCTCGACGTGCCGCTCGATCGGATCGACGTCAACGTCCACCCGACGAAGGCGGAAGTCCGCTTCGCCGATCAGTCGCTCGTCCACGAGGTGGTGCGCCGAGGTGTGGCCGAGGCGCTCGGGGCGGCGGGCACGCCCGTCTATCAGGATGCGCTCCCAGGCGGCGTGCGGGGCGTTCCCCTCGCCGGCGGGTCGGCGCCTGCGGCTCACGGGGCGGGCACGACGTGGCGACCCCGGACGGCCTTCGACATCGGCGCGCTGGTTCGCGAAGGCGCCGCTCCGTGGACGCCCGGCCCGGCGATCCCGCCGCCGGGTCCCTGGACGCCGAGTCTTCCGGGCGGCGTGTCCGCGCTCGGACTCGACACGCCGCTGACGCCGCTCGGCCAGTTCCGCAACACCTACATCGTTGCCGTCGACGACGACGGCATCGTCATCGTCGACCAGCACGTCGCCCACGAGCGCGTGCTGTTCGAGCGGTTCGTGGAGCGCCTGGCGTCGGATCGGCTCGAGTCGCAGCGCCTCCTGGTGCCGATGGTGATCGACCTGCCTGGCGCGGGGCACACGACGCTCCTCGGACGCGCGGCGGATCTCGCGCGGTTCGGGTTCGAGATCGAGGACTTCGGCGGCACGAGCGTCCGGGTGTCCGCGGTGCCCGCCATCCTGGCCGTCCCGGACGTCGATCAGACGCTGAGGGCGCTCGCCGACGACCTCGACGGGCTCGACCGGGGCCTCGCCGCCGAGCTCGCCCTCAAGCGGATCGCCGCCACGATGGCCTGTCACACCGCGGTCCGGGCGCACGACCCGCTCACCGTCGAGAAGATGACCCACATCCTCGACGAGCTGCGAGCCACGGCGTACTCCACCGTCTGCCCGCACGGCCGCCCCGTGATGTTCCGCATCGGCCGTCACGACCTGGAGCGGCGGTTCGAGCGGATCTAACCGGGGCCCGGGCCCCGCCGTTGCTTGATCGCCTTCCATCCGTCCAGGCGGCGCTTCAGCTCCTTCTCGAAGCCGCGCTCGGTGGGCGCGTAGAACGTACGGCCGCGGAGGCGCTCGGGCAGGCAGTCCATGGCCGCGACGCCGTCCGGGTCGTCGTGGGCGTAGCGGTAGCCCTTCCCGTAGTCGAGCGACGTCATCAGCCGCGTGGGAGCGTTGCGGAGGTGCAGGGGCACCGGCTCGGCCACGTCCTGGACGGCCGCGTCGGCGGCCGCGCCGTAGGCGGCGTAGACGGCGTTGCTCTTGGGCGCAGTGGCCAGGTAGAGCGCGGCCTGGGCGAGGGCGGTGTTGGCCTCGGGCATGCCGATGAACTGCAGCGCGTCCCTGGCGGCGACGGCGACCAGCAGCGACTGCGGGTCGGCGTTGCCCACGTCCTCGGACGCGAAGCGCACGAGCCGCCGGGCCACGTACATGGGATCCTCGCCGGCCTCGAGCATCCGGGCCAGCCAGTAGACGGCGGCGTCGGGGTCGCTGTTCCGCATGGACTTGTGCAGCGCGGACATCAGGTTGAAGTGCTCCTCGCCGCTCTTGTCGTAGCGAAGCGTCTTTCGCTGCAGCGTCTCGCCGACGAGTGCCAGGTCGACCACCGGATGGCCCACGCCCTGCGGCGCGGCCGCGACGACCAGCTGCAGGAGGTTCAGCGCCTGCCGGGCATCCCCATCGGCCACGCGTGCGAGCGCGCGCAATGCGTCGTCGTCGACCTGGGGCGCGAGATGACCGAGCCCGCGATCCCCGTCCTCCAGGGCCCGCCGCAGGATCCTGAGGACGGCGGATTCGTCGAGGGGCTGGAGCACGAAGACCTTCGAGCGCGAGAGCAGCGCCGCGTTCACCTCGAACGAGGGATTCTCGGTGGTGGCGCCGATGAGGACGATGTCTCCCGCCTCGACACGGGGCAGGAAGGCGTCCTGCTGCGCCTTGTTGAAGCGGTGGATCTCGTCCACGAACACGATCGTCCGGCGACCCGCCCGGCGCCGGCGCTCGGCGGCGGCCATCACCTCCTTGATCTCCTTGATGCCGGACAGCACCGCGCTGAAGGCGACGAACTCGGCCGCGGTCGCCTCGGCAATGAGGCGCGCCAGCGTCGTCTTGCCCGTGCCGGGCGGTCCCCAGAGGATCACGGACTGCAACGCGTCGCGGCCGATGGCCTCGCGCAGGGGCCGGCCCGGCGACAGGAGCGCGTCCTGGCCCTCGATCTCGTCGAGCGTCCGCGGCCGCATCCGCTCGGCGAGCGGCGCGGGCGGGGGCGGTCCCGCGGCCTCGGGCTCGTCGTCGAAGAGGCCGTTCATCGGGTCCTCGCGCGGCGCCCCGCCGCCTCGTAGAGCGCGAGGGCGCCGGCGACGGCGACGTTCAGCGACTCGACGGGCGCGGCCATCGGGAGGCTCACGGCGCGATCGGCGTCCCGCACGAGCGCCTCCGGAAGGCCCGGGCCCTCGCCGCCGAGGAGCAGGCACGTCGGGCGGCCGAGGTCCACCTCGTTTGGAGCCGTCCCGCCGCGGGGGGCAAGGGCGATCACCTGGACGCCGCGATCCTTCGCGGCCGCCATCGCCTCGCCCGCGGTCGCGAGGCGCACGATCGGCAGGCGGAAGGCGCTGCCCATCGACGCCCTGAGTGCCTTCCAGGCAAACGGGTCCGCCGTGGTGCCCACGGCCAGGAGCCCCGAGGCGCCGAGGGCCTCGGCCGTCCGGACCAGGGCGCCGACGTTGCCGGGATCCTGGACGTCCACCGCGGCGACGACCAGCGCGGGCGGCGGCGCGAAGACGTCGTCGACCGCATGGGTGGGGCGGCGCGCCAGCGCGACGATCCCCGACGGCGTCCGGACGGGGCTCATCGCCTGCAGGACGTCGGCGGTCACGCGCACCACCTGGGCCCCCGCGTCTGCCAGCGCGTCGAGGACCGCGCGGTCCGCCGGCTCCAGCGGTTCGGCCGCCACGGCCACGGCATCGACGTCGAGCCCCGCCGATCGCGCCTCCTGCACCAGATGCCAGCCGTCGAGCAGGAGCGGCTGGCCGGCGCCGCCCGCGCGCGCGTCGCGGCAGGCCTGCACGAGCGGATGCCGGCGGCTGGTGATGGCGGGGAAGGGCAGGGACACGATGGGGGACCGGACGGCCCCCGCGAGGATAGCACCGGGATCGCGGCGCGTCGCGCGGGGCCCGCCTGCTGGACATGTCGGCGTCAGACCACTAGAGTTATCGTTTCGACCAATGAAGGAACGCATCCTCAAGCGATTCGACGACGAGATCGCCACCCTCGAGCGCGAGCTGAAGACCGAGCTGCCCAAGGAGATTCAGCGGGCGCGCGAGTTCGGCGATCTGCGTGAAAACGCCGAGTACCAGGCGGCGAAGGAACGGCAGACCTACGTGCAGGCCCGGATTGCGATGCTGACACGGCGCCGGAACGAGGTGGCGCTGATGAACCTGGATCGCGTGCCGCACGACCGGGCAGGCTTCGGGTCGACGGTCACACTGCACGAGTCGGGCGGCGGTGAGGTGATCTACCAGCTCGTGATGCCCGAGGACGCCGATGCCGAGAAGGGCCTCATCTCAACGGCGTCGCCCATCGGCCGCGCCCTCCTCAACAAGGAGGAAGGCGACGAGGTGGCGGTGACGACCCCCGCCGGCGCCCGGCGCTTCGAGATCGTCAAGCTCGTCACTATCCACGACGAGTAGACTTGCGCCGTGGTCCGAGGCCCCCGCGCCCAGCACGAGCGCTACTCGCCCGAGCGTCCCACGGCCGTCATCCTCGGAGGTACCGGCGTGGACGGCGCGTACCACGCAGGCGTCCTCAAGGCCCTGCACGACGCCGGCGTGAAGGTGGATCTCGTCTGCGGCCGCGGCGTGGGCGCGCTGGCGGCGGTGCTCTTCGCCCTCGACGGCGGCGCCGCCCTCTGGGAGCCGCACGGTCTCTGGCAGCGTCCGACGGGCCGTCCGGCCTACGGGCTCACGTGGCGCTACCGCGCCATCGGCGCCGGGCTGGCGCTGGCGGCGGCGCTCGTCGCTGTGCCACTCCTCCTGCTCCTGGTCGCCGCCGTGGTGTGGCCGGTCAGTTTGCTCGGGGCGTGGCTGGGCCTCGATCCCACGGCGTCGATCGCCCGCGGGTATGCCGACTGGCTGGGCTGGGCGTTCGCGGCTGAGCGCCTGCCGCAGTGGATCGCGCGCGCGACCGTCGTCGTGGCCGGCCTCCTCACCCTGGGCCTGGCGAGTGCCGCTGGCGTCGCCGCCTGGCGGGCCCCTCGCCGCCAGCGGGGCGCGCTCGGATGGCGGCTGCTGGGACTGCCGGTGGACTCGGCCCGCTTCGCGGCCATCGCGACACAGGCCTTGTGGGACCTCCTGCGCGGCGGGGCCGCGCTGGCGCGTCCGAAGGCGGCCCAGATCAGCGAGCGCCTGACCGAGCTGCTCGCCCAGGGCGCCGGTCAGCCCGGCCATCACGACCTGCTCGTGGCCGTCCACGATCTCGATGCCCGGCGCGACCTGGTGTTCGGCCTCATGGCCGGTGAGGCAGGCCGGCGCCTCTTTCCAGGCACGGCCGGTCCGGCCGCGCGGCGGGCCGAGGCATTCGACCTCGCCGGGCCCGGTCGCACGGCGCTCATCGACGTCCTGCGAGGGGCGGTCACGCTCGCCGAGTTGTCGGAGCCGCAGTACCTGACCTTTCCAGTCGACGGCTACTGGCGGGGCGAAACCCACCGGATCGCCGATCGCCCCGCGGCCCTGGTCCGGCTGCTCGAGGAGGCCGCCGCGGCCGGCATCGAGCAGGCCATCGTCGTCACGGCGACGCCTCCACCTGGCGGTCCGCACGGCCTGCAGCCGCAGCGACTCGACCCGCGCGGCCGGGCCGGGACCTGGATCGCCGCGCAGGAGACGGCCGCGGTGCGGGATGCCGTCCGCTACGCCGAGGCCCACTATCACGCGGTGTTCGTCATCCGTCCGGACCACAACCCGCTGGCGCCGCTCGACCTGGCAGGCGGGATGGACCCGTCGAGCGACCGCGCGGTGGCGCCCACCGACCTGCTCGCGCGCGGCCACGACGACGCCCACCGCCTCTTCATCGAACCCGCGCTGGGCGCTGCCGGCGAGCGCGTGGGCGCGGACGTCCGAGGACACGCATGACGCCGCCCGACACCCGAGGTCCATCCACCCGCCTGATCCACGCCGGTGAACGCGCGCCGGCGGCGCCTTCGCTGACCACGCCCATCTACGAGACCAGCACGTTCGTCTTCGAGTCGGCCGCCGAAGTCCAGGCGTACGCCGAGGGGCGGGCCCCGGCCTACCTCTACAGCCGCTACGACAACCCGACGGTGGTGGCGGTGGAGACGAAGCTGGCCGAGATCGACGGGGCCGAGGCCTCGCTGGTCTTCGCGTCCGGCATGGCGGCCGTCTCGAACGCCCTCTTCGGGCTGCTGAGCGCGGGCGACGAGGTGGTCTGCTGCGCGGCCATCTACGGGGGCACCTTCCACATCCTGAACGGGCTGGCCACGCGCTTCGGCATCACGCCCCGGTTCGCGTCGCTCGAATCGTTCCGGGATCCGGCGGCGCTCATCGGACCGAAGACGCGCATGGTCTGGTTCGAGTCGCCAATCAACCCGACGCTGCGCGTGATCGACGTCGCGTCGGTGGCCGCGGCCTGCCGCGCCGCGGGCGTCCTCTCGGTGATGGACAACACCTTCGCGTCGCCCGTCAACCAGCCGGTCCTCTCGATGGGCGTGGACCTGTCGATGCAGAGCGTCACGAAGTACTTGAACGGCCACAGCGACGTGACCGGCGGCGTCCTCTCCGGGCGGCGTGCCCTCATCGGGCCGCTGGCGAAGACGCGCCGCCTGCTCGGCGGCATCATGGACCCGCAGCCGGCCTACGCCCTGGGCCGCGGACTCAAGACGCTGGCGCTGCGCGTGGCCAGGCACAACGACAACGCCCGGGCGATCGCCATGGCCCTGCACGGCCACCCGGCGCTCGCGGCCGTGCACTATCCCGGGCTGCCGTCGCATCCGGACCACGCGATCGCCGCGGCCCAGATGCGGGGATTCGGCGGGATGCTCTGCCTCGATCTCGCCGGCGGCCAGGCGGCGGCCTTCCGCGCCTACGATCGACTGCGGGTCGTCCAGCGGGCGGCGAGCCTCGGCGGCGTCGAGAGCCTCTGCAGCCTGCCGATCCTGACGTCCCACTTCGGCCTGAGCGACGAGGATCTGGCTCGCGCCGGGGTCACGCGCGGCATGATGCGAATTTCGGTCGGGCTCGAGGACGCCGACGATCTCATCGCGGACCTCACGCAGGCCATCGAGGGTTAGCCGCGGCGGCGCCGTCGGCCCCGCCCGCGTGGAGGCCAGGCTCCCCGGCTACTTCTTGCCGTTGAGCTCGTGCAGGAAGTCCAGCACGAGGTCGAGCATCCGCTGGTTGACGCGGCTGCCCTCGTGCACGCCGAACTTGGTCTGGAAGGCGTCGAGCGGGACGACGGCCTTGGCGGCGGTTCGATGTCCGCCGGCGCTGCCCACGTCGTTGAACCACCGGCGCACGAAGTCGCCGGCGTTGCGTGAGTAGCCGAGGTTGCGCACCGACACGATGAGCTGGTCGTTGACCACGCCCGACACGACCGTCCACTGCACGTCCTCCAGCTGCAGGTAGAAGTCGGCCACGTAGGGAATGAAGTCCTCGCGGGGCGGCTCGCCGAGGAAGGCGCAGAAGACGTGCTCCATCATGCGCCCCTGCTGCCAGGCCTTGATCACGTAGTCCAGCCGCTCGCTCGTGATCTCGGCGCCCTCCATCTTCCGGATGAGCCCGGCGTCCGCCAGCGGATACAGGAACGAGAACGCGTCGAGATCCGCGCGGTTCGTGTGCCGGCTGAAGAAGAGGGTGTCGGACTTGATCGCGTAGAGCATGGCCGTGGCCGTGCGCTCCGAGATGTCGAAGTCCACCGCGCGCAGGTGCTCGGTGAAGATCGTGGAGGTGGAGCCGTAGTCGGGCCGGATGTCCTTGAACATGGCCGTGTAGCCCGTCGTCTCCGGATGATGGTCCACGACGAGGTCGGCATGGCGCAGCGCCTCGCCGAAGTAGTGCGGCTGGACGTCCACGAGCGCGATCTTCTCGAAGGCCGAGAACTGATCCGGGGTGACGGTCTCGATGCCGATCTCCAGCAGCTTCAGCATCCGCTGGTTCTCGGGCCGCGAGACCGGCTGCAGGGTGCCGATGATGGCGGTCTGCTTGGTGCGCCGGAGCACGGTCCGGAGCGCGAGGCCGCTCGCGATGGCGTCGGGATCCGGATCGTGGTGGGTGAGGATCAGGACGCGGTCGGCGTCGCTGAAGTACCGCTGGTACTGCTGGACCCGCTGCCGGGTCAGGGACCGATCGAGCTCGGTCGTGAGCCGGTTCTCGATCAGCTCGGCGAGCGTGATGTTGGTGAGCTCCGGGAAGCGCGTGCGCAGCGCCGCGGCACGGGCGTCGTCGTCGGCGCCGTGCGTGCCGAGCAGGTAGACGAGGACGCCGCCGGCGTCGCGGACGGCGTCGAGGACCTTGCGCAGGCTGCGCTGCCGGGCGTCCTCGATGATGACCGAGGTGGTGGGCAGGAGGTCGGCCCGCACCCAGGTGTCCACGCGCCGCGGGTCGGCTCCGATGACGGTCGCGCCCGCGTCGTGCAGTTTCCGGGCGAGGGTCTTGTTCTCGACCAGGAACTCCAGCTCGACGCGCGGACTGAGCACCGCGTGCAGGAGACGGCCGACCAGCTCCGTCTGGCACACCGCGAGACACCTCATCGGCGGCGGTCCGTTCCTCTCTGCAGCAGCGGCGGCATCGACGGCAACCTCTCATTATACCGCCGGCCTCGTCGCCGCGCGGGGCCCCCGCCCCGTCCGCCTGTGGTACGCTTTTTCCTCGGCGCGCCTGCCGCGACACGATCTCACGCACGCTCACTCACGCACGGCGCCCGGGCCCTCGCGATGCCTGCCACCCTCGACCGCTTCTCCCTCGTCTCCGACTTCGAGTTGCGCGGCGACCAGGTGCACGCCGTGCCGGAGCTCGTCGCGGGCCTCCAGCGCGGGGACCCGCACCAGACGCTGCTGGGCGTCACGGGCTCGGGCAAGACCTACACCATGGCCGAGGTGATCGCGCGGGTGAACCGCCCGACGCTGGTCATGGCGCACAACAAGACGCTGGCCGCCCAGCTCTATCAGGAGTTCCGGCGGTTCTTCCCCGGGAACGCCGTCGAGTACTTCGTCAGCTACTACGACTACTACCAGCCCGAGGCCTACGTCCCGGCCAGCGACACCTACATCGAGAAGGAAGCGACCATCAACGACGAGATCGACCGGATGCGGCTGTCGGCCACCCGATCGCTCTTCGAGCGCCGCGACGTCGTGATCGTGGCCAGCGTGAGCTGCATCTACGGCCTGGGGTCGCCGGAGGCCTACTACGGGCTCGTGCTGCCGCTGGAGCGCGGCCAGCGCATGTCGCGCGACCACCTGCTGCGCAAGCTGGTCGAGATCCTGTACGAACGCAACGACCTCGACTTCGGGCGCGGGACCTTCCGCGTCCGGGGCGACATCGTCGAGGTGCACCCGTCCTACGACGAGCACGCGATTCGCATCGGCCTCTTCGGCGACGAGGTGGACGAGATCGCGAGCATCGACCCTCTCACGGGAAAGACCCTCCGGCGGCACGAGCGGCTCTCGATCTACCCGAAGACCCACTTCGTCACGACGCGGGACCGCCTCAAGGAGGCGGCCGACGCGATCAAGGCCGAGCTCGCCGAGCGCCGTACGTTCCTGGAGCGGGAAGGCCGACTGCTCGAGGCCCAGCGGCTGCACCAGCGGACGATGTTCGACCTCGAGATGATCAAGGAGATCGGGTACTGCCACGGCATCGAGAACTACTCGCGCCACCTCACGGGGCGCGCGCCGGGCCAGCCGCCGCCGACGCTCCTGGACTACCTGCCGTCGGACGCCCTCCTCATCGTGGACGAGAGCCACCAGACCGTCCCCCAGATCCGGGGCATGTTCCACGGCGACCGCGCGCGCAAGGAGGTCCTGGTGGAGTACGGCTTCCGGCTGCCGTCCGCGCTCGACAACCGTCCCCTCAGCTTCGACGAGTGGGAGGCGCGGGCGCCCCAGATCGTGTTCGTCTCCGCCACGCCCGGGCCCTACGAGCTCCAGACGTCGGGCGGCGTCGTGGTGGAACAGGTGATTCGGCCCACGGGCCTCATGGATCCGCCCATCGAGGTCCGGCCGGTGCGCGGGCAGGTGGACGACCTCCTGCAGGAGATCCGCACGCGGGTGGAGCGGAGGGAGCGCACCCTCGTCACGACGCTGACGAAGCGGATGGCCGAGGACTTGACGCAGTATTACCACGAGCTGGGCGTGCGGGTCCGGTACCTGCACTCGGACATCGAGACCCTGGAACGGGTCGAGATCCTCCGCGACCTGCGCCGCGGCGCCTTCGACGTGCTCGTGGGCATCAACCTGCTGCGCGAGGGCCTGGACCTGCCCGAAGTCTCCCTCGTCGCCGTGCTCGACGCCGACAAGGAGGGCTTCCTGCGGTCCGGCGGCTCGCTCATCCAGACGGCCGGACGCGCCGCGCGCAACGTGCACGGCAGGGTCATCATGTACGCCGACGTCGTCACGGACTCCATGCGGACCGCCATCAACGAGACCGAGCGCCGGCGCGCGCTCCAGGCCGCCTACAACGACGAGCACGGCATCACGCCCACCTCCATCGTGAAGGACATCGACGGTGTCCTGTCGAGCGTCTACGAGCGCGACTACGGCACGGCCGGCCCGGCCGACGCCGCCGAGACGGCCGAACAGACGGCCGCGCGCGTCGCCGAGCTCGACCGCCAGATGCGCCAGGCCGCCGCCAACCTGGACTTCGAGAAGGCCGCGGCGCTGCGGGACCGCATCGCCGCCCTCAAGGATGCCGCGCTCGGTCTGGGCGGCGGGACCGCGACACCGTCGTGACGGGCCAGGTCATCGGCTGGCTGAAGGCGGCCCTGCTCGAGGTCCAGGAGTACGCCAAGCTGGCGCGGGCGACCATGCGGAGCAGCGTCACCCGGCCGTTCTACTGGCACGACTTCGTCGAGCAGCTGGACGCCATCGGGATCGGGTCGATGACCGTGGTGGTCCTGACGGGGCTGTTCACGGGCGCCGTGCTGGCGCTGCAATCCGGCTTCACCCTCGATCAGTTCGGGGCCCGGCCCTTCGTCGGGCGGCTGGTCAGCGCCTCGATGATCAAGGAGCTCGGACCGGTGTTGACCGCGCTGATGCTGGTGGGCCGGGTGAGTTCGGGCATCGCGGCCGAACTGGGGTCGATGCAGGTCACCGACCAGATCAACGCCCTGCGTGCCCTCGGCACCGACCCCATCCGCAAGCTCGTCGTGCCGCGGGTGCTGGCCGGCATCGTGATGACGCCGGTCCTCACGGTCGTCGCGAACACCGTGGGGCTGCTGGGCGGATGGGTCGTGTCGGTCCAGAACCTGCAGGTGGCCTCCGGGCTGTACTGGTCGTCGGTCGTCGACGGGCTCTTCCTGGAGGACGTCTGGATGGGCATTCTCAAGCCGTTCTTCCTCGGGTTCATCATCGTCACCGTCGGCTGTCACGTGGGGCTGCGGACGCGCGGAGGGACCGAGGGCGTCGGGCGGGCCACGACCAACGCCGTGGTGGCCGCATCGGTCGGCGTCATCGCCATGGACTTCTTTTCCACGCAGCTGCTGCTGTCGTTGCTGTTCTGATGGACGCCGCTCCCGCCATCCTGCGCGGTCCGGCCCTCGGCCGCCCCGGCGACGAGCCCATCGTCGTCTTCGAGGACGTCCGTCTCGCCTTCGACGACCACGTGGTGCTCGACGGCGTCAGCTTCCGGTTGTTCCCGGGCAACACGAAGATCTTCATCGGCGCGAGCGGCTCGGGAAAGTCCACCGTGCTCAAGTTGATCCTGGGCCTGCTCGCCCCGGACAGCGGAACCATCCGCGTCCACGGCCAGCAGATCGACCGCATGTCGGAGCAGGAGCTCTTCGCCATCCGCGACCAGACCGGGATGGTGTTCCAGGAGGGCGCCCTGTTCGATTCGCTCACGGTCGGCGAGAACGTGGGGTTCAAGCTGTACGAGGAGACCGACATGCCCCTGGCGGAGGTGCGGGCGCGGGTCGAGGAAGTGCTGGGCTTCGTGGAGCTCGGGCCCTACATCGACCGGATGCCCTCGGAGCTTTCAGGCGGGCAGCGCCGGCGGGTGGCGATCGCGCGGGCGATGGCCTTCAAGCCCCGGCTGCTCCTGTACGATGAGCCGACGACCGGACTGGATCCGATGACGGCGCTGACGGTGGACGCCGAGTTCATCAAGCTGCGGGACATGGAAGGGGTGACGTCGGTCCTCGTCACGCACCAGCTCCGGGACGCCTTCTACGTGGCCACGCACGGCGCGATCCGCACGGAGGCGGGCCACGAGCTCGTCGCGGCCACGCCCGAGAAGGTCGACCAGGCGGACTTCATCATGTTGCGGGACGGCCGCATCGCCTTCGAGGGCTCGGCCGACGAACTGCGCGCGTCGACCGATCCGTATCTCCGCGCGTTCCTGTCGTAGGAGACGACATGCCTCGTACACGATCCCTGGCCTGGGCCGAGCTGAAGATCGGCATCCTCACCGTGTTCGCGCTGGTCATGGCGGGACTGCTGGTGTTCGCCGTCGGCGGCTCGGGCGGCTTCTTCTGGCAGCGATACCCGCTCAAGGCCCATTTCCCCAACATCGCCACGGTCAAGAGCGGCACGCCCGTCCGCGTCGCCGGCATCGAGGTCGGGACGGTGTCGGACGTGGTCTTCTCGGGGACCGGCGCCGACGCGTGGTTCGAGGTCTCGAAGGACGTCCGGCCGCTCATCACGGACCGCTCCGTCGCCGTCATCGGCGCCATCTCGATGCTCGGGGAGGGCGCGGTGGACATCACGCCCGGGCCCGGAGGGACGCCGATTCCCGACTGGGGCTACGTGCCGACGGGCCCGGAGGCCACGTCGTTCACCGAGCTCTCGAACACCGCCGGCGACAGCCTGGAAGCGGCCACCCGACTGGTCGCGGACCTGCGGGCCGGGAAGGGGACGCTGGGCAAGCTGGTCGCCGACGACGGGGCGTACAACGACCTTCAGGCCCTGATGCAATCGGCCACACGCGTCGCCGATGCGGTGCGGTTGGGACGTGGGAGCCTGGGGCGCCTCGTCAACGACCCGGCGGTGTACCGCGAGCTCGCCGCCTCGACCGCCGCCCTCAGCGAGATCACGGGCCGGGTGGCGCGCGGCGAGGGGAGCCTCGGTGCGCTGCTCACCGACCCGTCGCTGGCGCGCTCGGTCACCCGCGCGTCGGAGAATCTCGAGGCCATGACGGGCCGCCTGAGCCGGGGCGAGGGCACGGCGGGGAAGCTGCTGACCGACGACGAACTGTTCAACCGGCTCACCGCGACGGCGACGCGGCTCGATGAGCTCACGGCCAAGCTCGCGCAGGGACAGGGCACGGCCGGAATGCTCCTGCAGGACCGTCAGCTTTATGAGAACATGAGTCACGCCATCACGGAACTGCGGGGCCTGGTGTCGGACATTCGCAAGGATCCCAAGAAATACCTGAACGTGAAGGTCAGTCTGTTCTGAGACGGCGAGGTCGGGAGGACGTCATGTCGAGAGATACCAACGGCGGCTCGGTGATGCTGGCCTTCCTGCTGGGCACCGTGACCGGTGCGGCGGTGGCCCTGCTGTTCGCGCCCGCCACGGGTGAGGAAACCCGGGAGTACCTGGGCCGCAAGGCCCGGGACAGCCGCGACCGCGCGCGCGATACCGCCCGCGACGTGGCCGATCAGGGCCGCGAGTTCTACCAGCGGCAGCGTGACAGCGTGACGACGGCGATCGAGCGGGGACGCGAGGCGTTCCAGCAGGCGCGCGAGGAAGGGCGCAACGCGTGACCGACGTCTGGCTGGCGATCATCGCGCTGGCGGTGCTCGTGATGGCGGCGATCCAGGTTGGCGCCATCATCGCGGGCGTGCGCCTGGCCAGGCGCGTGGAGCACCTCGCCGGCCAGATCGAGCGCGACGTCAAGCCGTTGCTCCAGAACCTGACGGACGTGGCGGCCGAAGCCAAGCGCGCGGCCTCGCTCGCCACCATGCAGGTCGAGCGCGTCGATCGGCTGTTCGGCGACCTCGCGGTCTCGGCCGAGCGCACGATGCGGCTCGCCACGCAGGTGCTCGGCGGACCGGCCAGAAACGGCATGGCCTTCCTCACGGCCGCCCGAGCGGCCCTGACCGCGTTCCGTGAGCTGCGCGAGACCGCGGCGCGGCGCCGCCAGGCCTACCGCACCGATTCGGATGACGAGGAGTCCCTCTTCATCGGATAATCCGCTGGCGCCCGAAGTGGCGCAGGAGGCACCAGTGGACAAGCGTCGTTCCCTCAAGCTCTGCAGTGCCGTCGGCGCTGCCGCCATCCTCGCCTTCGCCGCCCTGCCGGCCATGGCCCAGGACTCGAAGTCAGCCGCGGCGGCCAAGGAACTGCAGCAGATCCTGTCGAGCAAGAAGATGGACTCGGTCGCCGCGCGCGACCCCGAAGCGGCGGACACGTTCATGGCCGTCCTGGCCGTGCCGAGCCAGCTCATGGTGGTGTCGGCGAAGTACTCGGAGCCGTCCCTGCTCAACGAGCGGCTGGTCCAGCTCAAGTACATGGACGTCTACATGGACCTGAACCGCGCGTCGATTCCGGAGTCGCGCTACTTCATCACCGACTTCGGCGCCGACGGCCTGCGCGCGAAGAAGGCGAAGAAGGACGACCCGTTCGACTCCCGCGAGGTCGCGGGGAAGCAGTTCAATTTCGACGGGAACTGGCGCGAGGACAAGATGTCCGAGGCCGAATACATGAAGATCTACGCCGAGAGCGACGAGCAGTACGCCCGTATCCTCTCGGTGCTCCTCGAACAAGCCAAGAAGTAGCCGTGTGACCGCGGTGCCCCTGGTGGGCGCGACCGCCAGCGAGCTGGTGGCGCTGAAGCCGGCAGGCCTGGCCTGCGAGGTGCCGCGCGATCCGTCGGCGCCGTCGCTCGTGCGGCGCCTGGCGGCCGACGGCCACGACGGCCTCCGCCTGGTCCACCGCCTGGACCGGCCCGCGTGCGGGCTGGTGCTCCTGGCGCGATCGAAGGAGGCCGCGGCGTTCCACTCCGCCGAGATCGAAGCCCGGCGCTGGCGGAAGCTGTACGTGGCGCGCGTTGCGGCACCCGCGGCCCCCGGGCACCTGCTGGGGCCGCACAGGACCTACCTTCGGACCGTGGGCCGGACGGCCGCCGTCGTGCGGTCCGGCGGCAAGCCCGCGTTGCTGGACATCCTGGCCGTGACGCCGGTCCCGCAGCGGATCGACGAGCACCACGTGCTCGTCCAGCTCCACACCGGCCGGTTCCACCAGATCCGGGCCACGCTGGCGCACCTGGGCGCCCCGCTCGTCGGCGATGCCGGATACGGCGGACGCGCCGGGGCGCCGATGTACCTGGAGCACGTCGTGCTCGCCTGCCGCAGCCATGCCGACGGCGCCTGGCGGGTGTGGCGTGCCACGGCGCATTCCGATCGGGACCCGTGGGCCCCCATCCTGTCGTCGGCCGTGGACGCGCAGGCCGCGATCTTCGCGGGCTCGGCGCCTGCCGTCGAGTCGCCCGCGACGCCCGGGCCCGACGCCTGACGGCGCTTACGGCGAGACCAGCACCGCGGCGACACGGTCCCGCGCCGTCACGTCGACTGGCCAGGGAGGAAGGCGGTGCCACCGCGGCCGCCCGCCGAGCGCCTGCGCCACCAGGCGCGTGAAGGCGTCGCCAGAGGCCAGGTCGCGGGTGTTCGTGGCCGCGAAGATGACCCCGTCCGGCGCCAGGACCGACGCCGCCGCCTGGAGCAGCGCGGGGTAGTCGTCGACGGCGCGCCAGGCGGGAACACCGCGGCGCCGATCCGCAGCGCCGAAGGTGGGCGGGTCGAGGATCACGAGATCGAAGCGCTCGGCGCCACGGGCGGCCGAGGCGAGGAACGCCCGGGCGTCACGCCGGAGAAAGCGCGCCGCCTCGGGGGGCAGGCCGTTCAGCGCCAGGTTCCGGCGGCCCCAGTCGAGGGCCCGGCCCGAGACGTCCACGTTCGTGACCTGCCAGCCCGCCGCCGCGAGCGGCACCGAGAATGCGCAGGTGTAGGCGAAGAGATTCAGGGCCCGTCCCGGCGGCCGGCGCGCGAGCGCCAGGCGATGCTCGCGGTGCTCGAGGAACAGGCCCGTCGACAGGCCGTCGTAGGGCCGCACCTCGAACCGGGCGTCGTACTCGGACACGACGAGGGACCGGGCCAGCGGCCGTCCGGCGCGCGGTGTCGGCGACCGGGCCTCATCCGGCGCCTGGCCGCCGAGTCGGCTGCGATCGCGCATCAGCGCCTTCACGTAGACGGCTTCGATTCCGTCGGACCCGAGGACCTCGAGGACGATCGCGGCGAGCGCCGTCACCTCGCGGTCGCCGAGGCCGTGGCCGGCGTCGAGGGCGAGCAGGGCCGCCTCCCCGAGCCGATCGATCGCGACCCCCGGCAGGTCGTCACCATCGCCGTCGACGATGCGGTAGGCGGTGACCGCCTTCCCGGCGGCCAGCGATGCGCGGAGCGCCCGGGCGCGAAGCAGGCGCGCGGTCAGCGCCGTCGGATCGAAGGCGCCGCTGGACGACCGGGACTGGGCCACCAGGGACAAGGAGGCATGGTGCGCGCTGGTGGATTCGAACCACCGACCCCCGCCGTGTGAAGGCGGTGCTCTACCGCTGAGCCAAGCGCGCTCGTGGAGAGACGCCTAGTCTACCCGCAAGCTCGTCGGCACGGCAACTCCGCGCGCGGGCGCCAGCCGCCGGGCCGGCGTCAGGTGGTGCCGAACAGCCGGTCCCCGAAGTCGCCGAGCCCCGGCACGATGAACTTGTGCTGGTTCAGCTCCCGGTCCACGACCGGGGTGTAGATGGGCACGTCGGGGAAGCGGCGCTCGATCGCGGCGATCCCCTCGGGCGCGGCCACGATGCAGACGAACCGCACGTCGGTCGCGCCGGCCCGGCGCAGGAGGTCGATGGACGCGACGGCGCTTCCGCCGGTGGCGAGCATCGGGTCGGTCACGAGCACGACGTCGCCGCCGAGGTCGGGCGGCAGCTTGGCGTAGTACCGCGTGGCTTCCGCGGTGGCCTCGTCTCGCTGGAGTCCGATGTGCCCGACGCGGGCCGAGGGCAGCAGTTCGAGCACGCCGTCGATCATGCCGAGACCGGCCCGGAGCACGGGTACCAGGGTGACGCGCGCGTCCACGCGCCGCGCGAACGCCGGACCGAGCGGGGTCTGCACGGTGCCGTCCACGGTCCTGATTTCCTTGAGCACTTCCGACGCGATGAGCAGCGACACGCGGCGCGCCACGCGCCGGAAGACGTCCGGCGGCGTGCCGACGTCGCGCAGGGTGGCGAGGGCATCGTGCACGAACGGATGCGTGATCAGGTGAACCACGGGCATCCGGAGTGTACCTCACCGCCGCGGGCGCCGCCCGCGGTGAATCGCCTACAATTCGGCGATGCGACCCGCCCCCGGCCTCGTGCTCCTGGCGCTCTTCGCCGCGACGGCGGCCGTGCACACGCAGGGCACCCGGGTGGTGTCGCTCGTCGTCACCGGGGGCACCGTGGTCACCGTGGACGCCGGCCGCCGCGTCATCACGGATGGCGCCGTGGCCATCGACGGCTCGCGAATCGTGGAGGTCGGTCCGGCCGCCGACGTGCGCCGACGCTTCTCCGGACGGACCACCCTCGATGCCGCCGGACGGGTTGTGATGCCGGGCCTCGTCAACACCCACACGCACGCCCCGATGGTGCTGTATCGGGGGCTCGCCGACGATCTGGCGCTCATTGACTGGCTGCAGCAGTACATCTTCCCGGCGGAGGCGAAGACCGTGTCGCCGGCGTTCGTGCGGACGGGAACGCGCCTCGCGGCGCTCGAGATGATCCGCTCGGGCACGACGACCTACGCCGACATGTACTACTTCGAAGAGGAGATCGCGGCCGTCACGAAGGCCGCGGGCCTCCGCGGCGTGCTCGGCCAGACGATCATCCAGTTCCCGGTGGCCGACGCCAAGACGCCCGCGGAGGGGCTGGCACGGGCCGCCGCGTTCATCCGGCGGTACAAGGGCGACGACCTTATCGTACCGGCCGTGGCGCCGCACGCGCTCTACACGAACGACGAGGCCACGCTCCTGCAGTGCCGGGACCTCGCGATCCGGGAGGGGGTGCCACTCCTGATTCACCTCGCCGAGACCCAGGACGAAGTGAAGACCGCCCGCGAGCGCGGGGCCACGAGCCCCACGAGCTATCTCGAGTCCTTCGGCTTCTGGACCGGCGCCCGCACGCTCGCCGCTCACGGCGTGTGGGTCTCGCCCGAGGACATCGCGACGCTCGTGCGCCGAGGGGTCGGTGTCTCGCACAACCCCGAGAGCAACATGAAGCTGGCGAGCGGGACCGCGCCGGTCGCCGGCTATCTCGCCGCCGGGGCGGCGCTGGGGCTGGGCACCGACGGCGCCGCCAGCAACAACGACCTCGACATGTTCGAGGCCATGCGCCAGGCCTCGTTCCTGGCCAAGCACGCCACCGGCGACCCCAGGGCCGTCCCGGCCGCCACTGCGGTGGAGATGGCGACGCTGGGGGGCGCCCGCGCCCTGGGCATGGACGCCGACATCGGCTCGCTCGAAGCCGGGAAGAAGGCGGACCTGATTCTGGTCCGCATGGACCACGCGCGGCAGACGCCGATGTACGACCCGATCTCGCACCTCGTCTACACGACGCGCGGCGACGACGTCGAGGCGACGATCGTGAACGGGAAGATCCTGATGCGGCGGGGCGTCGTCCAGACGCTGGACGAGGCGGCCGTGCTCGCGGAGGCGCGAAAGGCCGCCGCGGAGGTCCGAGCCGCCGTCAGGCGTTGAGGACGCCGATGTACGGCAGGTGGCGGTACTGCTCGTTGTGGTCGAGGCCGTAGCCGACGACGAAGCGGTCCTCGATCGAGAAGCCCACGTACTCCACCTGGACCGGCACCTGGCGGCGCGACGGCTTGGAGAGCAGGCACGCCGTCTTCAAGGTCTTCGGACCGCGCGTGCGGAGGATGCCCTGCAGGTAGGTCAGGGTGAGTCCCGTGTCCACGATGTCCTCGACGACGATCACGTGGCGGTTCTCCAGGCCGTAGTCGAGGTCCTTGAGGAGCCGCACTTCGCCCGAGCTGGTCGTCCCGGCGTAGCTCGCCACCGCCATGAAGTCCAGCGTGACCCTCCCGGTCATCTCCCGAACGAGGTCCGTCAGGAAGAAGACCGAGCCCTTCAGGACGCCGATGAGATGCAGCTCCGCCTCCGGCGCGTCGGCACGGATCTCGGCGGCCAGGGCCTTGATGCGGGCACGAATCTCGTCGGCGGAGAAGAGTGGCGTCACGGTGGCGGTCATGCGCCGGCGAGGGTAGCATACGGAGGCCGGCCCACCGTCCGGCCACGGGAATGACTCGATACGACATGCTGACGGAGACGATCGCGCGGACGCTCGAGCGCGGCTCGACGGTGACGCTGGCGCGGGGCGGCCACGTCACGCCGCTCGCGCTGGACACGCTGCGCGACAGGCGCGTGACGCTCGTGCGGGAGGACTCGGCAGGGGAGGCGGGTGCGCTCGCCCCGGTGGCCTCTCCGGCGAGGTTGGCGGTGGGCAGCGACCACACCGGTATCGCGCTCCGGAAGGCCATTCGGGACCATCTTCGCGGCCGGGGACTGGCCGTGCAGGAGATCGGCCCAGACGTGCCGGACCCGGTGGACTACCCGGACGTGGCGGGCGCGGTGGCGCGCCTGGTGGCGGACGGCGAGGTCGACGCCGGTATCGCGATCGACGGCGCGGGCCTGGGCTCGGCCATCGCCGCGAACAAGGTGCCGGGTGTGCGCGCGGCCATGTGCACGGACAGGACCCTCGCGCGCTACTCGCGCGAGCACAACGGCGCGAACGTCCTGGCCCTGGGCGCGACGCTCGTGGCGACCGACGCGGCCCTCGGCATCGTCGACACCTGGCTGGCGACGCCGATGACCGAGCCCCGCTACATCCGCCGGCTCGCGAAGATCCGGCGCCTCGAGGAGCGGCGATGACGCACCGGCCCGATGAGGCGGTGTCGGTCGACCTCGGCCGCCTCGTGGCGATCATCGCCGAGGAGCTCGCCGCCGTACGGGCGATGCCCGAGGCGCGGTGCGCGTGCCACGGCTGGCAGGCCGACTGCTGCCCGACGCGCGTGCAGGACGTCGTGGACGCGGGTGCCGTCCGGCTCGGCATGCACGGCGCGAAAGGCGGCGGCGCCGTGGCCGGGCTGATCGATCACACGCTGCTGAAGGCGGATGCCACCGCATCCGACATCGAGCAGTTGTGCCGCGAGGCGGCGGAGCATCGCTTCGCGACCGTGTGCGTCAACCCCGCATGGGTGGCGCTGGCGGCCCGCACGCTCGCCGGATCGGGCGTCGGCGTCTGTTCGGTGGTCGGCTTTCCGCTGGGCGCCACGACCTCCGACGTGAAGGCCTACGAGACGCGCCGCGCGATCGTGGACGGCGCCTCCGAGATCGACATGGTCATCAACGTCGGGGCGCTGAAGTCCGGGCACCTCCCGCTCGTGGAGCAGGACATCGAAACCGTCACGGCGGCGTGTCGTGCCTGCGGCGCCACGTCCAAGGTGATCATCGAGGCCGCGCTCCTGACCGACGACGAGAAGGTCACGGCCTGCACCCTGGCGAAGGCGGCCGGCGCGGACTTCGTGAAGACGTCCACAGGCTTCGGCCCCGGGGGCGCGACCGTCGCCGACGTGGCCCTGATGCGCCGGGTGGTGGGCGCCGAGATGGGGGTGAAGGCGGCCGGCGGCGTCCGCGACCTGGAGCAGATGCAGGCGATGGTGGCGGCCGGCGCCACGCGTGTGGGCGAGCGTGTCCGGATCGTCCGCGAGTCGACCGACGGCACCCGGGTGGCCCCCGCCGCAGCCTCCACCGGATACTGACGCGCCTGGCCACGTCGCCCGCGGAGTATGATGCCTGGATGCCCCCTCGTACACTGCCGTGCGAGGCCCTCAACGACGAAGGACGACCTCTGTGGCCAAGGACTTGAGCAAGGACGATCTGAGACGGTTCGCGCGCCTGGGCGCCATGCGCCGGCTGGAAGACATTCGCAAGGAAGAAGCGGCGATCCGCGCAGCGTTCCCCGAACTCTTCAGAGGGGCGCCCAAGGCCGCCAGGACCACCAAGGCCGCCAAGCCGGTCCGGAAGCGCTCCACGATGTCCCAGGCCGCTCGCAAGGCCGTCTCGGACCGCATGAAGAAGTACTGGGCGTCCCGGCGAAAGGCCAAGACCGCCTGACCGTGCGACGGCGGCTGGCGGCGGCGCTGGCGCTGGCGGCGCTCGGCGTCGCCAGCCACGCTCACGCGCAGGGCCCCGATCCCCTGACGGGGGCCGTCGTGGATGTGCGAGCGTTGACGGCGTCGCTGCCGTCGGGCGCCGGCTGGACTCCTGTCGTGTCGAACGGCGTGGTCCCGGGCCGCGGGTTCGGCGGGGAAGTCGGCGCCAGCCTCTTCGTCGGTCCGGGACGCTTTCGCCGCCTCGCGGTCGGGCTCTCGGCTCTTGCCGTGCAAGGGCGCGCGACGGCCATCGACGGCCCGACCGTCACGACCCGCCTCCTGACTTTCGCACCACACGCGGCGCTCGCCTTCGGGCACCGGGACGGCTGGAGCTACCTGTCGGCCGGGGCCGGCGCGGCGTCAGTCCGCTCGGACGTCGATGGCAGCACCCCATCGCCCGCCTCCTGGGGCCTCGTCGTGCACTACGGCGGCGGCGCCCGCTGGTTCGTGACCCGCCACGTGGCGGTCAGCCTCGACTTGCGGTTCTGGGCGCTGACGCCCCGCGCCGCCACGGCCGCGCGCGCCGCGGGCGCCGCGAACACCCGCGTGGCCCTGGGCGCCGGCGTGTCCATCCACTGACCGGGCCGCGGCCGGGGTGGTAGAATGGCGCCACTGAGCGGGAGTAACTCAGTGGTAGAGTGTCAGCTTCCCAAGCTGAAGGTCGCGGGTTCAAGTCCCGTCTCCCGCTCCACAGTTCCCTTCCTCTGAGGCTCGCGGCCGGCGTATTCGGCGCCGCCCGCACGGCGACGCCCGGCCGGCGTCAGTCGAGCCGCGCCGTGCGCAGGCGCAGGCTGTTGGCGACGACGCTCACCGAGCTGAACGCCATCGCGGCGCTGGCCAGGACGGGACTCAGCAGGACCCCGAAGGCGGGGTAGAGCGCGCCGGCGGCGATCGGGATCCCGATCACGTTGTAGACGAAGGCCCAGAACAGGTTCTGACGCATCACGCGCATGGTGCGCCGCGCCAGCGTCATCGCGCGGGCCACGCCTCGCACGTCCGGCCGCATCAGCACGACATCGGCCGCGTCGACGGCGACGTCCGTGCCCGACGCCATGGCGATTCCCACGTCGGCCTGCGCCAGGGCCGGCGCGTCGTTGATGCCGTCGCCCACCATGGCCACCACGCGCCCCTCGGCCTGCAGGCGCTCGACCTCGTCCTTCTTCCCGGCGGGCAGCACGCCGGACACGACGCGCGAGATCCCCACCGCGTCTCCGACGCGGGCGGCCGGCGCCTGGCGGTCGCCGGTCAGGAGCACTGGCAGCACGCCGAGCGCCGACACGCGGCCGACGGCCGCGGGCGCTTCGTCCCTGAGCGGGTCGTCGAGATCGATGACGCCCACGGGCACGCCGTCCACCGAGACGTGCACCGCGGTGTTCGTGCCGCCGTCGGAGACCACCGGCGACGTTCCAGCGACGTAGCCGGCGCGGCCCATCTTCACGACCGCGCCCTGGACGGTTCCGGTGGCGCCGAGCCCTGACGCACTCGCGAATCCGCTCGCGCCAGGCAGGGCGATCGCGCGGGCCGCCGCCTCGGCGACGATGGCCGCGGCGAGCGGATGCTCCGACGAAGCGCCGACAGCGGCGGCCCAGGTGAGGACCTGGTCCGCCGATATCCCGTCACCGATCGGCCGCACGCCGGTGACCACCGGACGGCCCACGGTCAGCGTGCCCGTCTTGTCGAAGACGACGGCCGTCACGTCGGCCGCGCGTTGCAGGGCCTCGCCGCCCTTGAAGAGGACGCCCGACTCGGCGCCGCGGCCCGTCGCCACCATCACGGCGGTGGGCACGGCCAACCCCATCGCGCACGGGCAGGCGATGATCAGCACGGCCACGCCGCTGGCGAACGCGCGTACGAGGCCGGCCTCGCCCCCGAACAGCCACCAGATCGCAACCGTCAGCAGCGCCAGACCGGCCACCACGGGCACGAAGACGGCGGCCACCCGGTCCGCCAGGTGCTGGATCGGGGCTCTCGAGGCCTGGGCGTCCTCGATGAGCCGGACGATCTGCGCCAGGACGCTGGCCCCGCCCACCGCGGTCGTCCGCACGACGAGCGCGCCGGTGCCGTTCACGGTGCCGCCGACCACCCGATCGCCCGCGGCCTTCTCGACGGGGATCGGCTCGCCGGTCAGCATCGCCTCGTCCACCGCGGATCGTCCCTCGGCGACGACGCCGTCCACGGGCATCCGCTCGCCGGGGCGCACCACCACGACGTCGCCCACCGCGATCGCGCCGAGCGGACGATCGACGTCGCCGTCCGGCGTCCGCACGCGCGCCGTCGACGGCTGCAGGGCCACCAGGCGGCCGAGCGCGCGGGTGGCCTGGTGCTTGGCGCGCGCCTCGAGGCCCCGGCCCATCAGGACGAGCGCGATGATGAAGAGCACCGCCTCGTAGTACACGTCGGGTGCCACACCTGCGCGGGTGAAGACGCCGGGCGCCGCCGTGGCCACCAGCGAGTAGACGAAGGCCGCGCCGGTGCCGAGCGCCACGAGGGAGTTCATGTCGGCCGTGCCGTGCGTGAGGTTCTTCCAGGCGCGGACGTAGAAGCCGCGGCCCGCCCAGGCCATGACCGCCGCCGTCACCGCCGCCAGGCTCCAGGTGATGGCGGCCGGCGGCACGGCGTAGAGCCACGGGAGGGCGCGCTGCAGCCACGGGCCGACGGCGCTCATCACCCACCGCATGAACGGATCGGCCGTCACCAGGTGATCCGCGCGCTCGGCGCCGGCCGGCACCATCAGCGGCACCCCCGCCAGCATCGCGATCAGCCCGGCCGCCAGGCTCGTGCCCGCCTTCCACCACAGGGTCGGATCCGCCGGCTCGTCCAGGGCGGCGCGGGCCGCCGGGGACCCGAGCGCGTCGTCCGCCGCGGGCGCTTCCGCCTCGTAGCCGATGTCGTTGACGGCCGCCAGCAGGCCGTCCAGCGTGGTCCTGGCCGGATCGTAGGTGACGGTCGCCGAGTGCAGCATGAGGTTCACGCTGGCCTCGCGCACGCCGTCCGACCGCACCAGGCTGCGCTCCACCGCCGACTGGCACGCGGCGCACGTCATGCCCTTCACGGGAAAGGTGACGCGCCTGGTCGCGGGCGGCGGGGGAGCGGTCTGGGTCTCGGCCACTGGTCCGGCCGCGACGGGCGGCCGCATCGTTCAGTCTACTCCCCGGACGGGGAGCACGGCAGCCGCGGCGCTAGCCGCGGATGATCGCCAGCACCTCGTCGCGTCGCTTCTCCATGATCTCGGGCGTCGTGCCCTCGAGATTCAGGCGCAGCAGCGGCTCGGTGTTCGACGCGCGGACGTTGAAGTGCCAGTCATCGAACTCCACCGAGATGCCGTCGAGGTGGTAGACGTGGCCGTGCGCGTACTCCTTCGCCAGCCGCTCGAGCGTCGCCGGCACCACCGCCATGCTGGACAGCTTGGTGTTGATCTCCCCCGAGATGAAGTAGCGCTCGCGCAGCGGCGCCAGGAGGTCGCGCAGCGACTGGCCCTTCCGGGACATCAGCTCCAGGATGAGCAGCGCCGGGATGAAGCCGTTGTCGGCGTAGTAGTTGTCCTTGAAGTAGTAGTGCCCGGTGACCTCGCCGCCGAAGAGCCCATCCTCCTCGCGCATGCGGCGCTTGATGAAGGCATGGCCGACGCGGTTCATCAGGGCCCGGCCCCCGTAGCGGGCGACCGTGTCCTTCACGGCATGGCTGGCCCGCACGTCGTACACGATGGTCGCCCCGGGCTGCTTCATGAGCGCCGCCTCGGCGAGGAGCGCGGTGATGAAGTCCCCGGCGATGAACTCGCCCGCGCCGTCGATGAAGAAGCAGCGGTCCGCATCGCCGTCCCAGGCGATGCCGATGTCGGCCTTCTGCCTCAGGACCTCGGCCGTGATGTCCTGCCGGTTCTCCTCGATCAGGGGATTCGCTTCGTGGTTCGGGAAGGTGCCGTCCACCTCGAAGCAGAGCCGCGTCGTCCTGCAGGGAAGGCGGTCGAAGAGGTGTGGCGCCACGGCGCCGGCGATGCCACTGCCGGCGTCGAGCACCGTGGTGAACGGCTGGATGACGCCGGGTTCGATGAAGCCCATCACGTGGTCCACGTAGGGCGCCATGATGTCGAGCGGCGTCACGTTCCCGCGCGCCGCCGCTGGCGCCGGCAGGGCGTCGGCCTGCAGCATCTCCTTCATCTCTCGGATGCCGGACTCGCCGCTGAGCGGGAAGGCCTCGGCCTTCACCATCTTGCAGCCGTTGTACTGCTTGGGGTTGTGCGAGGCCGTGATCTGGGCGCCGCCGAGCAGGCCGGCGCTGGCCACGGCGTAGTACATCATGTCCGTGCCGGCCAGCCCGCCGTCCTTCACGTGGACGCCCTGCGTGGTCACGCCGTCGATGAACGCGGCCGTCAGGCTGGGCGACGAGACCCGCATGTCGCGGGTGACGGCGACGGTGCCGGGGCCCAGGAACGCCGCGAAGGCGCGGCCGAGGGCGCGGAAGGCGTCCTCGTTGACCTCGCCTGGATAGAGGCCGCGGACGTCGTATGCCTTGAAGATCGCGGGGTCGATGGCCATCGGGTCCTGTTCAGCGGGCGCTCAGGCCCGGGTGTAATCCGACAACGTCGTCTTGTCGCCCAGGATGGCCTGGGGTCCGACGACAGCGTTCTTGCCCACGTGGCAGCTCCGCCCGACGAGCGCGGCGCCCACCTCGGCATCGCGCGAGATCCGGGCGTTCGGCCAGACGATGGCGCCCTGGACGGACGCCCCTTCTTCGACGAGCACGGATCGCCCCAGCACCGAGTAGGGGCCCACCCTGGCGCCCGCCTTGACCACCACGCCCGCATCGAGGAAACACGGACCTTCCACGACGGCGCCGTCCTCGACCCTGGCGTCGGGTGACACGACGGGCCTTCCGGAGGCGATGCCCGCCGGCCCGAGGGGGCACCGACCGTCGAAGATATCGCGGTGGACGTCGCGGTATTTCTCCGGGGTCCCGATGTCGATCCAGTAGCCGCGCTCGACGTAGGCCACGAACGTCTCGCCATTGGCGACGAGGGACGGAAAGTAGCCCCGCTCGATGGAGTAGGGCCCGTCCTTCGGGATGCGGTCGAACGTGTCCGGCTCCAGGACGTAGATGCCGGCGTTGATCGTGTCGCACGTGATCTGGTCGGCGGCCGGCTTCTCGAGGAACTGCCGGACGTTGCCGTCGGCATCGGTCTCGACGAGCCCGTACGCCGTGGGATTGGGCACCGGCGTCAGCACGATCGTGGCCTTGGCCTTGCGCTCGCGGTGCATCCGGATCACGGCCGCGACGTCGACCGACGTCATGACGTCGCCGTTGAAGACGACCAGCGTGTCCTCGACGCCCTGGGCGGCGAAGCGGATGGCGCCGCCGGTGCCGAGCGGCGACGACTCGACGACGTAGCGCAGGCGCATGCCCACGCCGCTGCCGTCGCCGAACGTCTCTTCCAGCCGGCGCGGCTGGTAGTTGAGGCTCAGGATCACCTCGTCGATCTCAGGAACCTGCGTGAGGAGACCGATCTGATAGCTCAGGAACGGGCGATCGAAGATGGGCACGATCGGCTTCGGCGTGTGGAGCGTCAGGGGCCGCAGCCGCGTGCCCTTGCCTCCTGCGAGGAGAATCGCCTTCATGGGAACACTTGATAATACACGAGCCTCCCGCCACGGCCGGGCTCGGTTGTGTGGGGCGCGGGGCGGCGGTAGAATCGCGCCGTCCGGCCCGCCATGAACCTGCCGAACGCGCTGACGGTCGTCCGCATCTTCCTGGTGCCGCTGCTCGTCGTGGTGCTGCTCACCAAGTTCGAAGGGCGGGCCGTGGCCGGCGTGCACGTGGAGTTCGTCGCGGCGGCCATCTTCGGGCTGGCCTCGCTCACCGACTGGCTCGACGGCTACCTGGCGCGGCGGCGGCAGCAGGTGACGTGGGTGGGCCAGGTGCTCGACCCGATCGCCGACAAGCTGCTCATCTCGGCCACGCTCGTCTCGCTCGTCCAAATCGACCTCGCGCCCGCGTGGATGGTGGCCGTCATCATCGGCCGGGAGCTGGCCGTCACCGGGCTGCGCAGCGTGGCGCTGTCACGGGGCCTGGTCGTCCCGGCCTCGCCGCTCGGGAAGCTGAAGATGGTCGCGCAGGTGGTGGCCGTGCTGCTGCTCCTCCTCGGCTGGGAGCGGGCGCCGCTCCTGCTGCAGCTGGGCCGCCTGATGCTGTGGGCCGTGATGGCGACGGCGCTCGGCTCGGCGCTGGACTACTTCTGGCGCGTGGGGCGCGCCATGAACCAGGTGGCCACGGCGGCGGACGACTTCGCGGCGGCGCAGGCGCGGCGGGCGCGGCACAAGAGCGGGGCTGCCTGAAGAGCGTCGCACGCGGGCATCGGGTGACGCCCGCGCGCGTCCACGACGAAGACGGCTACGGCCGCGTCTGACCGTCCTGCAGCCCGACCCAGTCCCCGGCCTCCAGGGCATCCCGCACGCGATCGGCGATGACCGTGGACGTGTCGGCGCCCACCGTCAGCACGATCGCCTGTCCGACGGGCACCAGCGGCCCGCCGGTCTTCACGTCGCGGAAGATGGCCAGCCGGGCGCCGGCGGTGACGCCGTGCGTCGCGCCGCGGTTCACGACGATGATGTCGCCGTTGGCGAAGGTCCGGCGGCCGTCGTTGCCGAACATCAGCCGGCCCATGTCCTCGAACCGGGGCTCGCCGGGGTCGGCCACGGCCGTCGGCATCGGCGCGGCGGAGAACGGCTCCAGATAGTCGCCCTTGACGAAGCCGTCGCAGGCGTGATCGATCCGCGCCAGGGCCGCGAAGGAGTCGGCGCCCACGATGGTGACCCAGCCGGCCGTGTGGACCATGCCCGGGGCGTCCATGGATGGCTTCTCGTGGTTCGGCGAGAGCAGCAGGCGGCGGACGAAGAACTGCTGGCCCACCTGGAGACCGGCGGAGGTGCCGCCGGGAATCGTGAGCAGGTCTGGCGTAGAGAACGCCCGGCGCAGCTTCGCATCCGGCTCGTGCGCCGCCATGAGGCGGTGCTCGGGGCGGGGCTCGCTGTACGTGGGGATGTCCGAACAGCTCAGCCGCTTGGGGTACATCCCCAGCGAACCGAACGCGCCGGGGTCAAGCGGCTGCTGTGCCGCCGCCTCCCAGGACACGACGCCGCTCAGCAGTGCACACAACATTACGACTCGGCGCATACGACCTACCTTTGTTCGGAGGAAGCTCCTTTCAATTCTTCGACCCGACGGCGCGCCGACTCCAGATACGAACTTTGTTCGAACTCGCTCAGGAGGCGTTCGAAGTAGGGCAGGGCCTCGGCCTTGGAGGTCGGAAGGTTCTGCCGGAGGAGGGACTCGCCGAGGTGGTAGTACACGGCGTCGCGCTTCGTGTAGCCCGGGTCCTCCTTGAGCACTTCCTTGAAACGATCGATGGCTCCGGGGTAGTAGTGGGCGCGGAAGTAATAGAAGCCGACGCGGTAGCCGGCTTCGCTCAACCGGTCCTTGGCCCGGCGCATCAGCGCCTGCGCCTCGGGCATGAGGGGGCTGTTCGGATACCGGTCCAGGAACACCTGGAGTTCCTTGATCGCTTCCTTGGTGTTGGTCTGGTCGCGCTCCGGTGCCAGCATCTGCTCGGCCACGGCGTAGGCCAGCCGGTACTGGGCGTAGTCGGCGCGGGGGTTGGTCGGGTAGAACGTCTGGAACTCGCGGAACTCGTTCACCGCCAGCATCAGGCTCTCGGTGGTGTGCTCCCCGATGTAGGTGTCACCGACGGCGAGCTTCGCGTCCGGCCGGTAGGGGCTCTGCGGGTAGTTGTCGACGATCTGGCGGAAGTACTCCCGCGCCGGCAGCCACTTCTTCTCCTTGAGGGCCTCGGAGCCCCGCTCGAAGAGGAACTGGTCCGCCTGTGCGCTGCCCGGCGGCAGCGCGGCGCGTTCGCCGCCACAGGCGGCTACGGCGCACGCCAGGGCCAGGGTCAAGGCCCGCCATCCCGCGCGGGTCGTCATCGGCTCACGAACCATCGGTGCATCGCCGTCAGGCCTTCTTCGAGGGTCACGGTCGGCGCGAAGCCGAGATCGGCCTTCGCCAGGGTGGTGTCCGCATAGGTGTCGCGCATGTCGCCCTTCTGGGGCGGCTGCTTGTCGATCAGCACGGAACGTCCGGACACCTTGCCGATGAGGTCGAACACCTCGAGCAGGGTCACGCGAGACCCGCCACCGATATTGTAGACGCGCCCGGGCACTCCACGGACGGCCGCATCGGCGGTGGCGCGGGCGGCGTCGGCCACGAACGTGAAGTCGCGGGTCTGCAATCCGTCGCCGTACTGCAGCAGCGGGCGTCCCGCCTCGACCGCCGAAAAGAAGCGATGGAAACCCATGTCGGGCCGCTGCCGTGGGCCGTACACCGTGAAGTACCGGAGCGAGACGGTCGGCACACGGTGATTGACGTGGTAGAGGTAGCAGAGCTGCTCGGCCGACAGCTTCGAGACGCCGTAGGGCGACACCGGCTGCGGCAGCGCGTCCTCGCGCATCGGCATGGCCACCAGGTCCCCGTACACCGACGAGCTCGACGCGTAGACGACGCGCTCGATCGGCCGGCCGGCGCAGGCCTCGAGCAGGATCTGCGTGGCGTCGATGTTGAGCTCCGTGTACACGCGGAAGTCGGCGCCCCAGCTCTTGCGCACGCCGGCCTGCGCCGCCAGGTGGAAGACGTGCGTGACGCCGTCGAGCAGCGTGGGCAGGTCGGCGTCCTTGATCGCGGTCTCGTGCAGCCGGTATCCCGCGCGCCCACGCAGCGCGGCCAGGTTCGACTCCTTGATCTCGCGGGCGTAGTAGTCGGTGAAGCAGTCCAGCGCGACCACTTCGGCGCCGCGGTCGAGCAGGAGCTCGCTGAGATGCGAGCCGATGAACCCGGCTCCGCCCGTGACGAGTGCCTTCATGCGAAGAGCTCCTTGATCCGCACCGGCACCCGCACCGGACGACCGGCCCGGTCGAGCGTGGCGTGGACGGTGGCGCCCACGGCGACGATCGCCGATGGGCTCGAAATCTCGTAGTCGAACGCCACGCGCACGGGCGAGACGAGCCGCGCCGTCGCCGTGACCGTGAGGTCGTCGTCGTAGCGCGCGGCCGCCCGGTACTCGCAGCGCGCGTCGATGACGGGCAGGAAGTAGCCCTCCTGCTCGAGCGCGCGGTAGGTGACGCCCTGGTCGCGCAGCCAGTCGGTCCTGGCCACCTCGAACCACACGAAGTAGTTGGAGTGGTAGGCGACGCCCATCTGATCGGTCTCGGCGTAGCGGACGCGGATCGCGCTGACGCTCCGCCGCGCGATCGGCCCGTCAGTCGCCATGCCCGCTCCCGTCGGCGGCGGCGCGAAGAGCCCGCACGGCGGCGGCCGCGTCGGGCTGGCCGAACACGGCATGGCCGGCCACGAGCACCGACGCGCCCGCGTCCACGACCGCCCGGACGTTCGAGGCGTCGATGCCGCCGTCGACCTCGACGAATCCGCGCCCGCCCGCGGCGGCGAGCAGCGCGGACGCGGCCCGGACCTTGGCCAGCGCGCGCGGGATGAACCGCTGTCCGCCGAAGCCCGGATTGACGGACATGACGAGGATGAAGTCGACCTGGTCCGCCACGTCCTCCAGCACCGCGACGGGCGTGGACGGGTTCAGCGCGACGCCGGCCTGCACGCCGAGGTCGCGGATGGCGGTCAGCGTGCGGTGCAGGTGCGGCAGCACCTCGGCGTGGACCGAGATCATCGCGGCTCCGGCCTCCGCGCAGGCCGCCAGGTACGGGTCCGGGTTCGTCACCATCAGGTGCACGTCCAGCGGCACCGACGCCACGCGGCGGATCGCGCGGATGACCGGGGGGCCGATGGTGAGGTTCGGCACGAAGTGGCCGTCCATCACGTCCACGTGGAGGAGGTCGGCGCCGCCGGCCTCGGCGGCCGCGATGTCGCGCGCGAGGCAGGCGAAGTCGGCCGACAGGATGGAAGGCGCCACCCGGAGGCTCACCGGGCGACCTCCAGCGAGATGGCCGCGCCCGGCTGCACCTGGTAGCCGCCGGCCGGCGCCTGACGCACGACGACGCCCGTGGGGACGCCGCTGTCGGCCTGCTCGGCGACGAAGCTGACGCGGAACCCCTGTTGCCGCAGCACCGACGCGGCGGCCTCGCCTTCGAGGCCGATGAGGTCGGGCATCACGTAGGCGGCCATGTCGGCCCCGCGGCTCACCAGCAGCTGTACGGACGCCGCCGGCCGCCCCGCGGGCGGCTCCTGGGCAATCACCTGGTCCACGGAGAAGTCGGCCGAGCGGATCGTCGCGATGGACGGGCTGTCGAGGCCTTCCTGCGCCAGCCGGATCACGGCGCCGCGCTCCGACTCGCCGACCAGCTGCGGCATGTAGGCCACGCGCGGTCCGGCCGACAGCCAGACACGCACCGACCGCTGGCGCCGGGACGCCATGCCGGCCCTCGGCTCCTGGCCGAGCACGCGGCCCGCCGGCACTTCCGCGCTCGGGCGCTCGGCCGGGTCGACGGTGAGGTGGAGATCCACCGGGGCCAGGCGAGCCGTGGCGTCGGCCACGGTGGTCCCGGTGACGTCCGGCACGACGACGTCCCGGGCCCTGACGGCCACCCGGACGGCCACGGCGGCGAACCCGAAGTACGTGGCGCCCAGCGCTCCCACGAGCACCAGAAAACGCCCCACCGTCCATACCCGGGTCCGCAAAGGCATGTGCGATCGACCACTGTACAACAGGGTCTCAGGACCGTCCACCGGCTCGCCGGGCGAGCACGGCGCCGCAATAGCCCTCCAGCCCGTGCCTGGCCGGATGCAGCCGGAGCCACCCGTCGGCGCCGACGAATTCGGCCAGCAGCCGGCCACCGGGGCCGCCGGCGGCGGACCGTTGTTCGAACGCTGGCGTGTCGCGGAGGAACCGCGCGACGACCTCGTCGTTCTCCTCCGGTTCGGTGGAACACGTCGTGTAGACCAGGGTGCCGCCCGGCGCGACCGCCGCCGAGGCGCGCCGGATCAGGTCGACCTGTCGCGCGTGGTAGGCCGCGAGGTCCGCCGGGCGGCGGCGCCACTTGATGTCGGGATCGCGCCGCAGCGTGCCGAGACCGCTGCACGGGGCGTCCACGGCCACGACGTCGAAGACGGGTCCGAACGGCAGCGGATCCCGCTCGCCCACGCCCACGACCGACGCACGGTGCGCTCCGGCGCGCCGCAGCGTCCCGGCGAGGAGGTCGAGGCGGCGGGGCCGGACGTCGCAGGCCACCACACGCCCGGCCGGACCGGCGGCCGCCGCGTACGCCAGCGTCTTGCCGCCCGGGGCCGCGCACAGGTCCAGGACGCGGTGGCCGGCCGCGACGGGCGCCACGAGCGCCGCCAGCTGCGAGCCCTCGTCCTGCAGGAACACCTCGCCGGCCTCCAGGGCCCGCGACAGCTCGGGCGACGGCCCTCCGTCCACGACGAGGCCGAGCGGCGCCCATCGGCACGGGTGCGTCTCGACGCCGCGCGCGCTCAGCCGGCCGGCGGCGTCGCGCCCCCCGGCGGCGAGCGGGTTCACCCTCAGGACCAGCGGCGCCGCGGCGTTGTCGAACGTCAACCACGCCTCGACCACGTCCCTGGATTCCCGGGCCAGCCACCGGTCCACGAGCCAGCGCGGGTGAGCCGCGGTCACGGCCAGCGCCGCGGCGAAGGCCTCGCCGTCCGCGGCGGCGGCGGGGTCCGGCAGCGCCCGCCAGTCGCCTCGGGCCAGCCGCCGGAGGACGGCGTTCACGAATCCGGCGGCGCTCGACTTCCGCGCCCGCTTGACGAGCGCGACGGCGTCGTCCACGACGGCCCGCGCCGGCGTGCGATCGAGGTGCTGCAACTGGTATGCGCCCATGCGCAGCGCCACCAGGACTTCGGGGTCGAGGCGCGCGAGCGGGACGGACGAGCCCGCGGCCAGGAACCAGTCGAGCCGGCCCTGCCAGCGGAGCGTGCCCGTCACGATCTCGTGGAGGAGCGCGAGGTCGCGCGGATCGGCGAGCCCCTCACGGGCGCGGTCGATCGCCGTGTCCAGGTCCGCCCGGCCGAGCTCCACCGCCAGCAGGGCCGCCATCGCCGCGCGTCGGGCCGGCGCGATCACGGCACGTCGAAGCGGCTGCCGGCCGGCAACGGATGGCCGGCGAGGAACGCCGCGGCGGGGAGGCGCCGGCCCCCCTCGGCCTGCAGCTCGACCAGCCGCACGAGACGGCCGTCGCCGGCCGCCACGTCCACGCCCTCGACGCCGGAGGCCACCACCGTGCCCGGCGCCGCCGTCGTCGTGCCCCCGCTCACCTGGCTCCGGTGGACGATCATCCGCCGGCCCGCGACCGTCGCCGAGGCGTGGGGCCACGGGTGCAGCCCGCGCACGCGGTCGTGGATCCGCGCCGCCGGCCACGTCCAGTCGATGGGGCTGTCGGCCCGCGTGATCTTGGCGGCGTAGGTGGCCGCGGTCCCGTCCTGCGGCGTTTCCGGCACGGGTCCCCGCGCGAGGCGCCCGACCACGTCCACGAGCAGGGCCGCGCCGGCCTCGGCCAGCGCCCGTTCCACCTCGTCGCTCGTCGCGTCGGGGCCAATCGGCACGCGAACGTCGGCGAGCATCGGGCCCGCGTCGAGGGCCTTCACGACGCGCATGATCGTCACCCCGGTCTCGCGTTCGCCGGCCATGACCGCGCGGTGCACGGGCGCGGCGCCGCGATAGGCGGGCAGCAGCGACGCATGGACGTTGATGAGGCCGGCGCGCGGCAGCGCCAGCAGCCATTCCGGCAGGATGCGCCCGTACGCCGCGACGACGCCGAGATCCGCCCCGACGGCCGACAGCGCCTCGCGAAGGGCGGGATCGGCGAGCGTGTCCGGCTGCAGCAGCGGAAGGCCGGCCTCCCGGGCGAGCGCGGCGACCGGCCCCGGGGTGACCTTCTGCCCGCGGCCGCGCGGACGATCGGGCTGCGTGACGACGCCGACGACGGGGTGCGGCGTCGCGATGAGCGCCCGCAGCGTGGGCACGGCGAACTCGGGCGTGCCGAAGAAGACCACGCGCACCGCGGTCACCACTCGCCTTCGCGATCGAGCTTGCGGATCTTGCGCAGGATCATGGCGCGGTTGATCCCGCGCAGCCGGTCGACGAAGAGCATCCCGTCCAGGTGATCCATCTCGTGCTGCAGCGCGCGCGCGAGGAGTCCGGTGCCCTCGAGCGTGTGCGGCTGGCCGTCCCTGCCGAGGGCGCGCACGGAGGCCGTCGCGGGACGGGCCACGGTGGCGTTGAACCCGGGGACGCTGAGGCAGCCCTCTTCCTCGAGCTGCATGCCGTCCCGCCTCACCCACTCCGGGTTGATGCAGACCTTGAGCGCGGCCGGATCCCGTCCGCCGCTGACGTCGACGACGAAGATCCGCAGTCCCACGCCGATCTGGGGCGCGGCCAGGCCGATGCCGCGGGCGGCGTACATCGACGCGATCATGTCGTCCACGAGGGCCTGGATCTCGGGCGTCACGGCCTCGACGGCCTTCGCCGCCTCGCGCAGCACCGGCGCGCCCAGGCGGAGCACGGGGCGCGTCATCGGCCCGCGGGCGTGAGCCGCGCGCCCAGCGCGTCCGACGTCGCCGCCAGGTGGCGCGCCACGAGCGCCATCGAGTCGGCGCCGAAGCGCTCCAGGAGCGCATCGGCGAGGACGAATCCCACCATGGCCTCGGCGACCACCGCGGCGGCCGGCACCGCGCACACGTCGCTGCGCTCGATGGCCGCCGGCGCCGCCGCCATCGTGGTCAGGTCCACCGATCGCAGCGGCTGCATGAGCGTCGCGATCGGCTTCATGTGACCCACCACCCGCACGTCCTCGCCGTTGGTGACCCCGCCTTCGAGGCCGCCCGCGCGGTTGGTCGGACGCGCCGGCCTCCCGCCCCGGGCCGCCGGCGGCAGGATCTCGTCGTGCACGCCGGATCCGGGGCGCGCGGCGCTCTCCGCGCCGAGGCCGATGCCGACGCCCTTGATCGCGGGGATGGACATGACCGCCTGCGCGAGGCGGCCGTCGAGCTTCCGGTCCCACTGCGTGTAGCTGCCCAATCCGACGGGCACGCCCGTGACGATCACCTCGAACGAGCCGCCCAGCGTGTCGCCGTCGTCTTTCGCGCGATCGATCCGCGCGATCATCGCGGCCTCGATTGCGGGATCCACGCACCGGAGCGGCGCGTCGTCGGCGAGCGCCGCGGCCTCGGCGAAGGTGACGAGGCGGCCGGCGGGCAGGGCCACGTCGGCGATGGCGGTGACGTGACTGGCCACCCGCGCGCCGACGGCCTCGAGCACCTGGATGGCGACCCCGCCGGCGGCCACGCGAGCCGCGGTCTCGCGCGCGCTGGCGCGCTCCAGCACGTCCCGGACGTCGTCGAGCTCGTACTTCAGCGCGCCGGCCAGGTCGGCGTGGCCGGGCCGCGGCCGGACCACCGCGGCGCGAGAGGCGCCAGTGGCGTCGGGCGGAGGCTCGGGCTCGGCGTGCATGGTGCGCTGCCAGTTCACCCAGTCGCGGTTGGCGATTTCCAGGGCGACGGGCGCGCCCGTCGTCACTCCGCGCCGCACGCCGGCCAGCGGCCGCGCCGCGTCGGACTCGATGGCCATGCGGCGGCCGCGGCCGTAGCCGCCCTGGCGGCGGCGGAGGCGGCCGGTCAGCCGATCCATGTCGAGCGCGAGCCCCGCCGGCACGCCGTCGACGATCACGACGAGGCCCCGGCCGTGGGACTCGCCGGCAGTCAGAAACCGCAGCATCGGCCCGAGATTGTACGCGAAGTTTCTGCGTGGTTCGGGCCGCGGCGCGCGGGTGATGGGCGCGTCTTCGCGGCGCGTGACGGGCGGTCCGCCCCTTGCACCACCGGCGGCGGAGGCGTGCGTGCTGGCTGGACTCGAGAACGATGCCCGCGCCGTCGAGCGCATCTGCTGCCACCTGCGCGCGGCGCTCGGCGCGGAGGGCGTCGCGGTGTGGCGGGAGCAGCCGCGGCTGGTCGTCGCGACGTCCGGGCTCACGCCGCACCCGGGCGGCCGCGGGGTGGAGGCCACGCCCGTGCTCTACGGCGACGACCCGGTGGCGCAGCTGGCGTGGTGCGGCTCGGCCGACGTGTCGCCGCACCGCGGCCTGGTGCTGGCCGCAGCCGACATCGTCGCGCCGCTGGTCGCCTCGATGGATACCGTGCCGGTCGAGCCCCCGGGCGAGCCGCCGTTCGGCATCGTCGGCGTGAGCGACGCCATCACCCGGCTTCGCGCGCGCATCCCGAAGGCCGCCGCGGCGCTCGTCCCCGTCCTCGTGGAAGGCGAGAGCGGCGTCGGCAAGGAACTGGTGGCGCGTGCCCTCCACGCGGCCAGTCCCCGGCGCCACGGGCCGTTCGTGGCCGTCAACTGCGCGGCGCTCGCCGACGAGCTCGTCGACGCCGAGCTCTTCGGGCACGCTCGTGGCGCCTTCACCGGCGCGGCGCTGGACCGGCGCGGGCTCGTGGAGGAGGCCCATACGGGCACGCTCTTCCTGGACGAGGTGGCCGAGCTGACGCCGCGCGCGCAGGCCAAGCTGCTGCGCGTGCTGCAGGAAGGCGAGGTGCGGCGCCTCGGGGAGACAGCGGCGCGGCGCGTGGACGTGCGGATCGTCGCGGCGACGAATCGGCCGCTGCGCGACGAGGTCGCGGCCGGCCGCTTCCGGCTCGATCTCCGCTTCCGGCTGGACGTCGTGCGCCTGGTCGTGCCGCCGCTGCGCGATCGCCGCGACGACATCGCCGTGCTCACGGACCACTTCTGGCGGCTCACCATGCTCCGCATGCGGCGCAGCGCACGGCTGGCGCGGACGCTCGTGGCGGCGCTGACCGCCTACGACTGGCCGGGCAACGCGCGTGAGCTCCAGAACGCGGTCGCAGCCATGGCGGCCGCGGGCCCGCCGCGCGGTCTCATCGCCCGCGAGGACGTCGACGGCGTGTGGTGCGAGGGGCCGGCCCATGCGCCCTCCACGCTCCACGCCGCCCGGCGCACCTTCGAGCAGGCCTTCGTCGCCGGGGCCTTCGCGCGCTGCGCGCACCATCCGGGCACGGTCGCGCGGGAGTTGGGGCTCACCCGGCAGGGGCTGGCCAAGCTCACGCGGCGCCTGGGACTCGCCGCCGATGGCCGCCCGCTGGCGGCGGCCGTCCGCCGGGGGCCGTCCATGACCTGATCGCGGCGGGACCCGCCGCGCGGCTTCACGCGGACTCGCGCGCGACCCGGAGCGGCCGACTCAGGGGCGGCCGCGCTGGAGGGACCGGTCCAGCGCCCGCAGTCCGGGGTGCGTCCGCTCCAGGGCCAGCCCGCGGGCCACCAGGACGCGTGCGGAGTCGAGATCGCCCGCGCTCACCTCGGCCTCGGCGTGGCGAAGGAGCAGCCCGGGCGTCGCGCCGAGCGCGGCCTCGGCCCGCCCGTACCAATAGGCGGCGGCGTGCGGGTCGCCGGCGCGCGTCGACAGGTCGGCCAGACGGGGCGTCACGGCGTCGGCCGCGGCGCTGCCGGCACGCAAGGCCACGAAGCGGGCCAGGGCCTGGCGGGCGCCGTCCAGGTCGCGCCGCCGCTCCAGGACGTCCCCGAGGGCCGTCAGGGCGTCGGGCATCACGGGCTCGCGCGCGGCGGCCTCCCGCAGGTCCCGTTCGGCGCCGACCAGATCGCCGGCCCGGAGCCGGGCCTGGCCGAGCAGCGTCCACGTATCCCCGGTGGCGTCCTTGAGCTGGGCCGCGCGGGCGAGCGTCGTCAGCGCCCGGCCGAGCGCGGCCGGGTCGCCAGCCTCCGCCGCCCGCAGCCACAGGCCGCCGAGGGCCGTCAGGACGAGCCCGGAATCCGGGAAACGTTCGGCGGCGCGGCCGAGCGACAGCACGGCCGCGTCCTGGCGGCCGGCGCGCGCGTACGCCACCGCGACCGCCACCGCCCGGTCGGGCCGCTCCGGCTCCAGGGCGGACAGGGCGTTCAGCTCGTCGACGGCCCGCGACGTCTGGCCACGTGCCCGGTAGACGTCGGCCCGGGCTTCCCGCACCGCGAGCATGGCCGGGGCGAGCCGGGTCGCGGTCGTGAGCTCAGCCGTCGCGTCATCGAGCCGGCCGAGGTCCCTGAGGCACAGGCCGAGCAGGTAATGGCCCTCGGCCAGATCCGGCGCCAGGGCAATCGCGCGCCGCGCGGCGTCCACGGCGGGACCGGGCCGGCCCGCGCGGTAGCGGGCCAGCGCGAGCTTGTAGTGCACGGACGGCTGCCGGTCGTCCAGGCGGACGCTCTCCTCGAACCGCTCCGCCGCGCGGGCATCGCGCCCGAAATCGAGCATGACGTCGCCCAGCCACTCGAACGCGCGGGGCGCCGAGGGGTCGAGCTCGGCCGCCCGCCGGAGGTCCCGGAGCGCCGCCGCGAGCTCGTGGCGGCGCCGATAGGCGAGCCCGCGCTTGAGGTGCGCGGCCATGGAGTCGGGGTTGAGGGTGATGGCGCCGGTGTAGGCCTCGATGGCCGCGGGCAGATCCGACGAGGTCAGGGCCTCGTCGCCGAGCGAGACCAGCCGGCCGTACTCGCGTTCGTTCCGGAGGGAGACCAGCGCCAGCACGGCAGCGGCTGCGACCGCGACCGTGACGAGGAGCGCCAGAGGCCAGCCGAGGAACCGCGACACGACGTCGATGGTAGCAACACGGGAACCTTTGGGCGAGGGTGGGTTCTAACCTCATAGCGCCTCGTCCCTTCCGGAGTGCTACACTGCCCATGGCCCCATTTCTCCAGCCTGACGTGAAGGACGCTCGAGCCCTTGGGTGGTCGGATGTCGGCGCGGACGAAGCCGACCTGGTGAGGCGGTGCGCCGCCGGGGACCAGCGCGCGTGTGCCGAGCTGGTCGGCACCCACGAGCGCATGGTCTACCAGCTGGCCTACCACCTGCTGGGCACGCGCGAGGAGGCCCTGGACCTGTCCCAGGAGGTCTTCCTCAGGGTCTTCCGCACCATGGGCACCTTCCGCGGCCAGTCGTCGCTCAGGACCTGGATCTACCGCATCGTCATCAACCAGGCGAAGAACCGCCAGCGCTGGTGGCGCCGCCGGCGCCAGAGCGACCAGGTGTCGCTCGACCAGCACGTCCAGGCGCACGGCGATCTGGCGCAGCGGCCCGAGGCGACGGCCCCGGATCGTCTCCTGGCGCGCAAGCAGGCGGCCGCGCGGCTCTGGGCCGCGCTCGATCGTCTCCCGTTCGACCAGCGCACGGCCATCGTCCTCCGCGAATTCGACGGCTTGAGCTACGACGAGATCGCCTTCTCCCTCGACATCGCCGTCGGCACCGTGAAGTCGCGCCTGACGCGGGCACGACAGGCGCTCCGGACGGATCTCATCGAGGCGCGGTCATGACCTTCGTTCCCTGCTCCGCCGTGCGCCCGCTGCTCGAGGCGTTCCACGACGGAGAGCTCCCGCTCGAGTCCCACCTGGAGGTCCGCGACCACCTGGAATCCTGCGCCGGTTGTGCGGCGGAGGCCTCGGACCTGCGCGGCCTGAGCGAACTGTTCGAGGACGCCGCGCCGGATGGGGCAACGTCGCAGGAGCCGCCGGAGAGCTGGACGGGCAACCTGCTGGTGCAGGTCCAGGTGGAACGGCAGCTGTCGTGGCACACCTGGCTCGCCGGCGTGTTCGACGACATGCACCTCGTGTGGCCGGCCCTGGGCGGCAGCGTGGCCGTCCTCGTGTGCGTCCTGGCCTCCACCGAGGTCATGCAGGCGACCACGGTGCAGCGGCCTGACTCGCTGGCAGGCGTGATCGACTACCTGGCCAGCCCCGGGTCGAACGTGAATCCCGTCCGGATCGACGAGTTCACCATGGTCCCGCGGCGGCGCGCCTCCTCGGCGGACTGGCCCGTGGCGAGCGGCGACGCGGTGCTGACGCTCTCCACGGTGGTCACGCGGGAAGGCCGCATCGCCCAGGTGCGCATGCTGGGCACGGACCAGCCGTGGGCGCTCAAGGTGAAGCCGGAAGTGGTGCTGGCCATGATCGAGGCCGCCTCGCAGGCCCAGTTCGAGCCGGCGCGCGCGGGCGGCACGCCGGTGGCCGTCAACCTGGTGTGGCTCCTCGCGCACACCACGGTGGTCGGCAGTGCCGCGGACGTGGACGAACTCCTGCGCCCGCAGGCGCCGGCGGCCGGCGCCGTGCCGTTCGGCCCGCACGCCCCGTCCCCGGCACCGAAAGCCCTTCCGGCCCCGGTCCCGCCGGCCGCGCAGCCCTCGGGCGGCGGTGCGGCGGCCCTCTAGCGCTGCCATCCCAGCAGCGTGATCCGCCACGCGCCCCGGAGGGCGTGACTCAGGGCGTAAGCCTGACGTCCGCGACGCCCACGTTGTGGAGGGCGTCGGTGGCGCGAACCACCACCGACTGGCCTTCGACGTCGGCGGGGAAGCTCAGCGTGACGGTCTCCTTGCGGCTGTCGAGCAGGCCATCGGCGGGGTAGGCCGCCTGCCAGGGGCCTCCGGCCAGCGAATACTCCACCTTCTCGATGGCCGAGTGGTCGTCGCGTGCGTCCACGATCACGTCCAGCCGGGCGCCGCTGCGCGTCGGCGGCCGGATGCTGACTACCGGCGCCACCGAGTCCACCTGCAGCACCGAGGACTCGGCCTCGCCCCGCAAGGCGCGGTCGGCGGGCTCGGACGGCGCGTCCGACGCCGTCACCTTCACCACATAGGAACCGCTCGGCACCGAGGTCGTGTCCCACACGTAGATGGGATCGGTCAGGCCTTCCACGAGCGTCGTCCACGCCGTGTCGCCCTCGCGCCGGAACGAGACGGAGTACTCGAGGTCGTCGCCGTTCTCGTCGTCGCCCTTCCAGACGACCGTCTGCAGTCCCTGCTGGTAGGTCCGGCGGCCGAGCGTGGCCGTCGCCGTGGACGGCGGCGGCTGCCCCTGGTTCGAGAGCCGGCGCTCGGCGGCTTCCGCCTGATAGCCCGCGATCTCGGTCTCGCCGGTGGAAAAGGGCTTCTGGAACACCACCCCCGGGGGATGCAGGACCAGGGAACTCACGACGGGCCGCTGGTTCCGCTGCAGGTAGGCCGCCGACACCGAGGTCACGACCGGCGTGGCGCCCTTGCCCGACAGCGTGACCCGCCACTGCAGATACCGGGCGACCGGGCTCGTCACGGCGGCGCCGTCGGCCTCCGTGTACGCCGCGCTCCACGGGCTCCACCCCTCGTCCGGCGTGGCCGTGTTGCCCGAGCGGGTCGCCACTTCCACGCGCGTGCCGGCAGGCGTCGTCGCCCGCCACGCGATGGTGCCCCAACGGGCCGTGGTCTTGGCGTCCTTCACGTCCGACGTGTAGGTGCCGCGCTCCGCGTGGGCGGTGCCGACCCGCACGAGCGCCCCGCTGTTCGAGGTGGCGACGAGCATCCTGCCGCCGGCCGCCACGAACTGCACGGCCTGCCGGGCCGGCACGCGGCCGAGCAGCGTCGCCTTGAGGGGGTCGCCCTCGAGCCGGTACAGCTTGCCGCGATGGCCCGTCGCCACGAGCAGCGCGCCGTCCTCGAGTGGCGCCACGTCGAAGGGCGTGTCGTCGCGCGCCTCCCAGATCCGCTCCGTCATCCCGTCCGGGTCGATGCGGAAGATCGCGCCCGTCACCGCGCCGCCCTCACTGGGCGACGAGGCCGCCGTCGCGGACGGCTGCGGCTCCGCGACCGACATCGACGTGATGGACACCGTCACCGTCGGCACGGGCGCGCGGGGAGCCGCGGGCGCCGGCGTCGGCGTCTCGGCGCCGCCGCCGGTGTCGCCGCCGCCGCTCCTGCCGGCCTGGGCGACGACGAACATCCGGCCGCGGGCATCGCTGCGGAGGGCGCGCACCTCCTGCATGTCGGTGTCGAGCAGCAGGAAAGGCCGCCCCTCCGCGTCCAGCCTGAAGACGCGCCCGGGGGACTCGGTGCCGACGACCAGGCGGCGCTCGGCGTCGAAGGCCATCGAGACCACGTGCGTTGCGCCCGACGTGTAGAACGGCGTGCCCGTCCCCTGTGGCGAGACGCGATACACGCGCCCCTTCGGATCGCCCGTGGCCACGAAGAGGTCGCCCCGGGCATCGAGCGCCAGCGCCCAGATGTACTTCTCCTCGGGATCGAAGTACGGCGTCGCGACGCCAGCCGCGTTCACCTTGTAGACCCGTCCATCGGGCGACGTCCCGACGAAGAGCCCGCCGTCGGGGGCCAGCGCCAGCGCGTGGACCTCGAGTTCCGCCGCGTCGAAGAACACGCCGCCCTTGCCGTCGGCGTCGACCCTGAGCACCTTGCCGTCGTTGCCGGTCCCGAGATAGGTCGGCCCGCCAGCCCGCGCCACGCCCGTCCACACGATGGGCACGTCGCCCTCGAACACCGTGGCGATGGCCGGGCCGAGCGTGAGCCGGCCGTGTTCGTCCACCGACACCTGATCGAGGTCGCCCTTGAGGAAGTCGGGCTGCGTGGCGACGCGCCAGACGTCGGGGCCGGCAGCGGACACGACGGCGAGCGACAGCACGAGGAACGGCAGGGAAGCAGTCAGTCTGGGCATCGTGAGAACGCTCGCGCCGGGCGAGCCTCGCGGGTCACGAGGGGTCCACGGCGATCGAGAGCTGGCGCGAGCCGCTGACGGCGTACGGCACGACCACCTCCCACTCGCCGCGGGGCGCCGAGCGCAGGGACGTGGTGCCGCTGGCGCTGCGGTCGCCGTCGAGCACGGCGGCCACCGATGGCGGCAGGCCCGGCATCGGCTCGCCGTCCACGACGGCGCCGGGCGCGGACGCCGTGAGACGGAGGTACACCCGATGGCTGCGCTTCGCACGGTTGGCGGCGCGGACGATCTGGGCCACCGACTGCAGCTCCGCCCGCGGTCCGCGCGTGTCCTGCAGCGCCAGCCGCGGCCCTTCGCTGACGAGGAGCTGCAGCGTGCCAGCGGCGTTGGCGGGAATGTCGATGGCCTGCGTGACCAGCCGATCCTCGCCCTCGAACGTGCGCAGCTGCACGTGCACGCGCGCCGTGCCGCCGGGGCGCACCGGCGTGTCGTCCACCCAGGCCCGCGTGATCTCGGCCGTGCGCGTGCGCTCGTCGGCGTCGATGGCCAGCGTGATGCCGTCGACCGTGAAGCGCTCGTTCGCGTTCCTGTAGAGGGCGGTCAACGGCCCGGCCACGTACGACGAGGCGTTGGCCGCGCTCTGGTCGCCCACGAAGACGTCGTCGAAGCCGAGCGTGCGGCCGTTGACGCGCGCCTCGCCCTTCACCACGTAGGTGGCGGCGCCGGTCTGCCGTTCGTACGACGTGAGGACGTTGGCGACGGCGAGGTAGGTGAGGAGCGGCGTGAAGAGCTGGTCGTTGACGACCTGGAACGAGAAGGACCGTTCCGGCACGCGCGTGGACGTCAGCCGGATCGTGACCGGCACCATGGCCGGGGCGGGGCCGAGATGGCCCGCAATCGCCGTGGCCCGGTCCTGCGAGACGGTGCCGACGACGGGACCGAGGCTGGCCAGCTTGCTCGAGGTGACCAGACTCGGCAGGACGGCGATGACGTCCGCGCGCGTCATCGGAAAGGCCGTGGGCCCGAGGTTGTACAGCGGGTGGCCGAACGCGTAGACCTTGTCGCCATCCACCTGGGTGACCGTGCCCGTGGCGCCCAGGGAGAAGTCGCCCGTCAGGAGCGCGACCCCGACCGCATCGCCCGGGCGGAGCGGCTGACCGGCGCCGGCCGCCGGCGCCTGCGCCCGCGCCGCGGTGATCGAGGTGCCCGGGAGCATCGGCGCCACCCGGTCGAGGACGTCGTGGTCGAAGCCGCCGGCCGTGAGCGGCACCGTGATCGGTCGAAGCTCGGTGGCGACCTGCCGGGACAGGCCGAGGCTCGACGTGGCGGCGAGCAGATCACCGACAGCCGCCGCGAACGGCTGCGGCGGCGCCAGTGCGGAGGCCCAGAGCGCGCGCAGTTCGCCGGCGCTCACCGCGCGGCCCAGCGGCACGGCCGCCGGCCGCAGAGGACGTGAGCTCGTGAGGGCCGTGGCGTCCGTCATCTCGCCGATCGGCGTGATGCCGGCGATGGGCTCCTTCGGGAACTGACCGAGCTGATAGGAGACGGCGCCGAGCAGCTTGCCGTCGATGTAGACGGGGCTGCCGCTCATGCCGGCGATGACGCCGGTGTCGGCCAGCGGGCCGCCCTCGAGCTTGGCCAGGATGAGATCGCGCTGGGGGGCGACGACGCTCTTCAGGGTCCCGATGATCCGGACCGTGAACTCGTCGATCGTCGAGCCCTGGAACACCGTCCGGCCGACGCCGACCATGCCGGGCCGCACCTCGTCCACCGGCATCAGGGTGTCGCGCGCGGCCAGCCGGCCCTCGCCCAGGGCCAGCGCGAGAGTCGCGAGGGCGCACGCGAGGAGCGGGGAAAGACGTGGCCTCACGGTGTCTTTTCGTTATACGAGGTTCTCGCACCACAATCAAGGCGGGACGCGGTCGCCGTCGACGCCCGTGACGACGGCATTTGACAGGTCCGCGGCCGTCTGGTACCTTCCGCGTCGCATCCATGGACGAGCATCGCGCGCACCCGTGCCCGTCGAGCCAGTCGGCCGACGCCGTCCGGCTGTACGCCTGCCATGGGTATTGGTATTGGCGCGTCACCGAAGAGGCCGGGGGTCTCGCGTAGCCAATCCACCACGCGATTCGTTCGTTTCGACCAGCGCCTCTTCGACCACCGGTTGAAGAGGCGTTTTTCATTGATGGGCACGTGCATTTGCGCCACCGTGACGGGCCGGACGACGGCCGAGCTCAGGACGCGCCGCGACGAAGTGTCGGGCGCCGACATGGTGGAGCTGCGCCTGGACGGCGTGCGGGATCTCGACGTCGACGCCGCGCTCGCGGGCCGGCGCCTGCCGGTGGTGGCCACCTGCCGTCCGCCGTGGCAGGGCGGCGCCTTCGAGGGCCCCGAGGACGTCCGTGTCCGCGTGCTGGAGCGCGCGTGGGATCTGGGCGCGGAGTTCGTCGACGTCGAGGACGGCGCAGCGGAGGCGCTCGTCGCGCGGTCCGGCGGCCGCCGGATCGTCCGCTCGTTCCACGACTTCACGGGCGTGCCCGCGGATGCGGACGCCCGCCTCGATCGCCTGCTCTCGTCCGGGGCCGAGGTGGTGAAGCTGGCGTTCACGGCCACGCGTCTCGCCGACGTCGTCACCGCCCGGCGGCTCGCCGGCCGGGCCGCGGGCCGGGGCGTGGTACTCGCGATGGGCGGGGCCGGGCTGCCCTCGCGCCTCCTCGCCGCGCGCGTCGGCTCCCGCTGGACCTACGCCGGCGACGGCGTGGCGCCGGGACAGCTGCCGCTGGCCCGTCTGCGCGACGAGTTCCGCCTGGGCGAGGTCGAGGCGTCCACGCCCGTCTACGGCGTGCTCGGCCGGCCCATCGACCACTCGCTCTCGCCGCCGATGCACAACGCGGCCTTCGCCGCGGCCGGGGTGGACGCCATCTACGTTCCGCTCGCCGCGGCCAGCTTCGACGACTTCGCCGAGTTCGCGCGCGCCTTCGACGTCCAGGGGGTGTCCGTGACGGCGCCTTTCAAGCGCGAGGCCTTCCTGGGGCTCGCCTCACCGGATCCGCGCGATCGACGCCTCGGCGCCGTGAACACGCTGCGCAAGGCGGCCGGCGGGTGGGAGGGCAGGAACACCGATGTCGAGGGCTTCCTGGCGCCCCTGTCGGGCCGGCCGCTTCGCGGCCGGCGAGCCGCGGTCCTCGGCGCGGGCGGCGCCTCCCGTGCCGTGGCGCTGGCGCTGGCCGGCGCCGGCGCGGAGGTGACCGTGCACGCGCGACAGCCGGAGCGGGCCGATGAGGTCGCGGCGCTCGTGGGGGGGCGGAGCGGCACGTGGCCCCCGCCGGCCGCCACGTGGGACCTGCTCGTGAACGCGACGCCGGTCGGCACCACGCCCCGAGACGACGAGGCCCCGATCGCCCTCGACGGCGACCTCACGGGCCGGCTCGTCTACGACCTCGTCTACAACCCGGCGGAGACGGCGCTGCTCCGGCGGGCGGCCGCCCTGGGCGCCGAGGGCCTCGGCGGCCTGCCGATGCTCGTCGCCCAGGCCGCCGGGCAGTTCGAATGGTGGACCGGCCGTACGGCGCCGGTCGGGCGGATGCGCGAGGCCGCGTCCGCCCGGCTCGCCGGCGTGCAGGCCCGGGAGATCGAGACCAGATCATGAAGCTGACGACGTTCGACGAATTCGTGGATCTCGCCAAGCGGGGCAACTTCGTCCCCGTGTGCAAGGAGATCGTCGCGGACCTGCTCACGCCGGTGTCCGCGTTCCTCAAGGTGGCCGAACACGCCGACTACGCGTTCCTCCTGGAAAGCGTCGAGGGCGGCGAGCACGTGGGCCGCTACTCCTTCCTCGGCAAGGACCCGTTCCTCGTCCTCAGGTCGGCCGGCAACGCCGTCACGGTGGAGCGCTCGGGCGAGACGACGACGCTCGACGTGCCGTTCGCCGACGCGCTGCGTTCGCTGATGGCGGAATACCAGTCGCCGTACGTGCCCGGCTTGCCGCGCTTCACGGGCGGGGCGGTGGGATACCTCGGCTACGAGACGGCCGCCTGGTTCGAGCCGGCGGCGGCGCGCACCGACGGCGCGCGGATGCCGGGCGACGACGCGGCCTTCATGCTGTTCGACACGGTGCTGGCGTTCGACCACGTGCAGCACCGCATCCTCGTGATCGCCAACGCCCGCATCAGCGGCGACGACGACTTGAAGGCGCTCTACCAGTTCGCGTGCGCCAAGATCGGCTTCGTCGAGCGCGAGCTCGAGCGCCCGCTGTCGGTCCCCAAGGCCCGCGAGGAGGGGCCGCTCGTCCTCGAGGCGAATCAGACGCAGGAGCAGTACGAGGCGGCGGTCAAGGCCGCCAAGGATCACATCGCCAGGGGCGACATCTACCAGGTGGTCCTGTCGCAGCGCTTCACGGCCGAGATCGGCGCCGACCCCTTCACGGTCTACCGCGCGCTCCGCCACGTGAATCCGTCGCCCTACATGTTCTTCGTGCGGAGTGGCCCCCGGAGCGTGGTCGGCTCCTCGCCCGAGATGCTCGTGCGCGTGGAGGGCCGGCACGCCGTGACGCACCCGATCGCGGGCACGCGGCCGCGCGGCCGGACGCCGGACGAGGATCAGCGCCTGGCCGACGAGCTGAAGCGCAACGAGAAGGAGCGCGCCGAGCACGTCATGCTGGTGGACCTCGGCCGGAACGACCTGGGCCGGGTCTGCGCCTTCGGCTCGGTGCGCGTGCCCACCTACATGAGCCTCGAGCGCTATTCCCACGTGATGCACCTGGTGTCGGTGGTGGAAGGGCAGCTGGCGGAGGGGCACGACCGGCTCGACGCGCTGGCCAGCTGCTTTCCGGCCGGGACGGTATCCGGCGCGCCGAAGGTGCGCGCGATGCAGATCATCGGCGAGCTCGAACCCGGCCCGCGCGGGGTCTACGCGGGCGCGGTCGGATACCTCGACTTCGCGGGCAACCTCGACTTCTGCATCGCCATCCGCACCGTGGTGCTCGAGCACGGAAAGGCGTACGTCCAGGCCGGCGCCGGGATCGTCGCCGACTCGAATCCGACGGCCGAGTACGACGAGACACGGGACAAGGCGCGCGCGATGCTCCGGGCGCTGGAACTGGCGCGCACGGGACTCTAGCGATGGTCCTCGTCGTCGACAACTACGACTCGTTCACGTTCAACCTCGTGCAGTACCTGGGCGAGCTGGGCGCCGAGCTGACCGTACGGCGCAACGACACCGTCACCGTGGACGAGATCCGGACGCTGGCGCCCTCGCACATCGTCATCTCTCCGGGCCCCGGCCATCCACGGGAGGCGGGCATCTCCGTCGACGTCGTCCGTCAGTTCGCGGATCGGGTGCCCATCCTCGGGGTGTGCCTCGGGCACCAGGCGATCGGAGAGGCCTTCGGCGGCCGGGTGAGCGCGGCCCCGGCGCCCAAGCACGGGAAGACGTCGCTCGTCACCCACGATGGCCGCGGGATCTTCCGGGGGCTCAGCGGCCCCATCGAGGCGGCGCGGTACCACTCGCTGGTCGTCGCGCCCGATCCGTGGCCAGACGCCCTCGAGGCGTGCGCGCACGCCGACGACGACGGGGTGGTCATGGCCCTCCGGCACCTGCACTTCCCGCTGCACGGCGTGCAGTTCCACCCGGAGTCGATCCTCACGGGTGACGGGCGTCGCCTGCTGCGCAACTTCCTGGAGCGCCCGTGATGTTCGCCGACCTGCTGACCAAGCTGCTGCGCCGCGACGACCTGTCGACCGACGAGGCCGCGCGCGCGATGGACGCCGTGATGCGCGGGGAGGCCCACCCGGCGCACGTCGCCGGGCTCCTCGTCGGGCTCGCGATGAAAGGCGAGCGTCCGGGCGAGCTCGTGGGCCTGGCCAGGACGATGCGGGCCCACGGCGTCCAGATCACGGCCGGTCCCGTGGCCGTGGACACGTGCGGCACCGGCGGAGACCGGGCCGGCACGTTCAACATCTCGACGGCGGCCGCCATCGTCGTGGCGGCCACCGGCGTGCAGGTCGTCAAGCACGGGAACCGATCGGTGTCGAGCCACTGCGGGAGCGCCGACGTCCTGGAGGCGCTCGGCGTCGCCGTCGACGCGCCGCCCGCCGTCGTGCAGCACGCACTCGACGACGCCGGCATGTGTTTCTGCTTCGCGCCCACGTTCCACCCCGCGATGCGCCACGCGGGCGAGGCGCGGCGCGCCCTGGGCGTGCCGTCCGCCTTCAACCTGCTCGGGCCGCTCACCAACCCGGCCCGCGTGCCGTTCCAGGTGGTCGGCGTCGCGCGTCCGGAGCTCACCGAGCTCATGGCGCGGGCGCTGCAGCAGCTCGGCGCACGCCGTGCATGGGTGGTCCACGGCGCCGACGGCCTCGACGAGCTCTCGACCACCGGCTACACCAAGGTGTCGGAGTGTCACGGCGACGTCGTGCGGACCTTCTACGTGCATCCCGCCGACGTCGGGCTCCAGAAGGCAGCCGCCGGAGCGCTGGCCGGCGGCGACGCGGCGCACAACGCGGCGGTCGTGACCGGCGTCCTCGCCGGCCACCAGGGACCGGCGCGCGACGTCGTGCTCTTGAACGCGGGTGCCGCGCTGCTCGTCGCCGGGCGCGTGCCCTCGCTGCGCGATGGGATCGCGACCGCGTCACGCGCCATCGACGACGGCGCCGCCGCCCGAACGCTCGCGCGCCTCGTCGCGGCCACGAGGCCGCCGGCATGAGTCCCGCGCCGGATCTCCTCGCCGCGATCGTCGGCGCGACGCGCCGCGATCTGGACGTCCGCCGCGCCATCGTGCCGGACGCGGCGATGGAGGCCCGCGCGCGCGCCGGACGCCCGCCGGACGGCCGCGCGTTCGTAGCGCGCCTCGCGACGCCGGACACCGTGAACGTGATTGCCGAGTGCAAGCGTCGCTCGCCGTCGCGCGGCGTCCTGCGCGCCGAGTACGACCCCGTCACGCAGGCCCGGGCATACGCCGCCGGCGGCGCCGCGGCCATCTCGGTTCTGACAGAACCGTCGTTCTTCGATGGGGCGCTCGCGCATCTCGCCGCGGTCCGCGCCGCCGTCGACGTGCCGCTCCTCCGCAAGGACTTCATCGTCGACGAGTACCAGCTCTTCGAGGCGGTCGTGGCCGGCGCCGACGCCGTCCTGCTCATCGTGAGCGCGCTGCCGGACGCCGACCTGGTCCGCCTGCACGGCGCGGCGGCCGGACTCGGCCTGGCGGTGCTGGTGGAGGTGCACGACGACGAGGAGCTCGATCGTGCCGTGGCCGCTGGCGCCGAGGTCATCGGGGTCAACAACCGGAATCTCCGGACGCTGGACGTCGACACCACGGTGTCCGAGCGTCTCGCGGCGCGCTTCCCGGCGGGGCTCATCGCCGTCAGCGAGAGCGGGCTCTCGAGCGCCGCCGGCGTCCAGCGCCTGCGCGGTCTGGGCTACCGCGCCTTCCTCGTGGGCGAGCGCCTGATGACGTCGGCCACGCCGGAGGCCGACCTCCGCACCCTCTGCGCGATGGGGGCCCCGGCATGAGCGTCCGGATCAAGATCTGCGGCCTGACGCGGGTCGAGGACGCGAAGCTCGCGGCCCACCTCGAGGTGGACGCCGTGGGCGTCGTGCTGTGGCCGGGCAGCCCGCGGGCGCTCGATCTCGACGCCGCGGCCGCGCTCTCGGCGCAGTTGCCGGCCTTCACGACCCGGGTGGGCGTCTTCGTCTCCCCGACCCTCGAGCAGGTGGCGACGGCCGTCCGCGCCGTCGGCCTCGGCGCCGTCCAGCTGCACGGCGTCGACGATCCGGCGCCGTTCCTGGCGTTGCGCGTGCCGGTGCTGTGGGCGGCGTCGCTCGGCGCCGATCAGCCCGATCCCTCGGCGCCCGCCGGCACCACGCTGCTGCTGGATGCCCACGATCCGGTCCGCCACGGCGGCACCGGCCGCACGATCGACTGGACCCGCGCCCGGCGGGTCGCCGCCCGGGAGCGCCGCCTCGTGCTGGCCGGCGGCCTCACGGCCGAGAACGTGTCCCGGGCGATCGACGACGTGCGGCCCTGGGCCGTCGACGTCTCGTCCGGCGTCGAGGCCTCGCCCGGCATCAAGTCCGCGGTCCGGATGAAGGCGTTCGTCGCCGCCGTCCGCGCTCACGCGGCACCGACCTCCGTATGACCACACCGTCCATCGACCCTCGTCCGAACTTCGGCGCGCGCGACCCCGACGCGCGCGGCTACTACGGCGCCTTCGGCGGCCGCTTCGTGCCCGAGACGCTCGTCTCCGCCATCGAGGCGCTGACCGACGCCTACCTCCAGGCTCGCGGCGATCCGGCGTTCCGTGCCGAGCTGGCGCGCCTGCTCCGCGACTACGTGGGCCGTCCCACGCCGCTCTGGGAGGCCGCGCGACTGACGGCGGCCGCGGGCGGCGCGCGCATCTTCCTCAAGCGTGAAGACCTGAACCACACCGGCGCGCACAAGATCAACAACGCGCTCGGCCAGGCGCTGCTCGCGCGGCGGATGGGCGCCCGGCGCGTCATCGCCGAGACGGGCGCCGGCCAGCACGGCGTCGCCTCCGCCACCGCGGCGGCCCTGCTCGGGCTGGAGTGCGTCGTCTACATGGGCACGGAGGACATGGCGCGGCAGGCCCTGAACGTCTTCCGCATGCGGCTCCTGGGCGCGGAGGTGCGCGGCGTCGCGTCGGGCAGCGCGACGTTGAAGGACGCCATCAACGAGGCCATGCGCGATTGGGTGGCCTCGGTCGACGACAGCTACTACCTGCTCGGCTCCGCGCTCGGGCCGCACCCGTATCCGCTGATGGTCCGCGAGTTCCAGAGCGTCATCGGCCACGAGGCGCGCGCGCAGTGTCTCGCGGTGGCCGGTCGGCTGCCCGACGCCGTGATCGCGTCCGTCGGCGGGGGCAGCAACGCCATGGGCATCTTCGATGCGTTCATCGACGACCCGGCCGTGCGCCTCATCGGCGTGGAGGCGGGCGGCGACGCCATCACGCCCGGCCGGCACGCCGCGCGGTTCGCCGGCGGCGCCGAGGGGGTGTTCCAAGGCACGCGGACGTGGCTGCTCCAGGACGACGACGGCAACGTGACGGCCACGCACTCGGTGTCGGCGGGCCTGGACTACGCGGCCGTGGGCCCCGAGCACGCGTGGCTGCGGACCACGGGTCGGGCGGAGTACGCCTGGGCGAGCGACGCAGACGCCCTCGAGGGCTTCGAGACCCTGGCCCGTCAGGAAGGGATCATGCCCGCGCTCGAGTCGGCCCACGCCGTGGCCCACGCGGTGCGCGTGGCGCCGGCGCTGGGCCCGGACGCCATCATCGTCGTGAACGTCTCGGGCCGGGGCGACAAGGACGTGGAGACCGTGGCCCGCATCCTGGGAGCGCGCGCATGAGCCGGCTGGACGAGACCTTCACCCGGCTCCGCGCCGATCGCCGCACGGGCCTCGTGGCCTATGTGACGGCCGGCGACCCGGACCTAGCACGATCGGCGGACGTCATCCGCGCGGTGGACCGGGGCGGCGCCGACGTCATCGAACTGGGGGTGCCGTTCTCGGACCCGCTCGCCGACGGCCCCGTCATCCAGCGCGCCACGGAGCGGGCGCTCGCGTCTGGCACGACGCTGGCGAAGGTGCTGGACATGGCCGCGGCGCTGGCGTCGTCGGTGTCGGCGCCCCTGGTGCTCTTCACGTACGCGAACCCGGTCGTCCGCCTGGGCCTCGAGCCCTTCGCCCGGCGTGCCGCGGCCGCCGGCATCGCCGGCGTCCTGGTGCTGGACCTGCCGCCCGAGGAGGCGGGTGAGGCGCGGGCCGCCTTCGGGGCCGAGGGGCTTGATACTATTTTTCTCCTGAGCCCGACGACCTCGACCGACCGGATTCGCCGCGCGGCCGCGCTCGGGAGCGGGTTCCTCTACGGGATCTCGCGCCTGGGGGTCACGGGCGCTCGCGCCGAGGTGGCCGACTCGGCCGAAGCCCTCGCGGCGCGGGTCCGCGCGGAAACGGACCGTCCGCTCGCCCTGGGCTTCGGGTTCTCGCGTCCCGAGCACGTGCGCGCCGTCGGGGCCTGGGCGGATGCGGCGGTGGTGGGGTCGGCCCTCGTCCAGGTGGTGGCCGATCACGGACAGAGCGCCGATCTCGGCGGGGAAGTCGAGCGATACGTGCGATGGCTGCGGAGCTGAGCGTCGAGGCCCTGAGGGCCGAGATCGACGGGATCGACGAGGTGCTGGTGCGCCTGCTCGACAGGCGGGCGCGGTGCGCTTACGCCATCGGGCGGGTGAAGCACGCCGATGGCCGGCCCGTCTATGAGCCGTCGCGCGAGACCAGCGTCATCGCGCACGTGCGGCGGGTGAACGCCGCGCTCGACGGGCCCCTCGACGACGACGCGATCGTGCGGCTCTTCGAGCGCGTGATCGACGAGGCGCGGCGCATCCAGCGGATTGAAGCGGAAGGGGGCGGCCCGCCGGCCGAACGGATCGCCCCGCGGATCGACGAGGCGTAGAGGGAGCGGGATCATGGTCGTGGTGATGAAGGAGCGGGCGACGGATCAGCAGGTGCAATCCGTGATCGCCCAGCTGGTGGAGCTCGGCATGGACGTGCACCGGTCGTCCGGCGCGTCCCGGGTCGTGCTGGGCGTGGTGGGCGCGGGCAAGGTCGACCCCCGGCTGGTGGAGATGATGGAGGGCGTGCACGAGGTGCTGCGGATCACCGAGCCGTACAAGCTCGCCAGCCGCACCTTCAAGCCCGACGACACCATCATCAACATCGGCGAGGTGCGCATCGGCGGCGACGAGGTGATCGTCATGGCCGGGCCGTGCTCGGCCGAGAGCGAGGAGCAGGTCAACGCGACCGCCGCCGCCGTCAAGCGCGCGGGCGCCAAGGGGCTGCGCGGGGGCGCCTTCAAGCCGCGCTCGTCGCCCTACAGCTTCCAGGGCCTGGGGGAAGAGGGGTTGAAGCTGCTCCGGGCCGCCTCGAACGCCCACGACCTGAAGCTCATCACCGAGGTGATGGACATCTCGCAGATCGAGGTGATCGATCGCTACGCCGACATCTTCCAGGTGGGCGCCCGCAACATGCAGAACTTCACGCTGCTCCGCGAGCTCGGCCGGACGCGGAAGCCCGTGATGCTCAAGCGCGGGATCTCGGCGACCATCGAGGAATGGCTGCTGTCGGCCGAGTACGTGCTCTCGGGCGGCAACGGCCAGGTGATGCTCTGCGAGCGCGGCATCCGCACCTTCGAGACCTACACGCGCAACACGCTGGACGTCTCGGCGATCCCGATCGTGAAGCAGCTGTCGCACCTCCCGGTGTTCGTCGATCCGAGTCATGGGACCGGCCGCCGTGACAAGGTGGCGCCGATGGCGCGCGCCGCCGCCGCGGCCGGCGCCGACGGCCTGCTCATCGAGGTCCACTGCGATCCCGACCACGCGCTGTCCGACGGCGCGCAGTCCCTCTTCCCCGTGCAGTTCGAGCGCCTCATGGCCGAGCTCCGGATCATCGCCCCGGCCATCGGCCGGAGCATCTGCACCGAGCCGCTCGCCCGGCGCGGCTGGGCGCGCTAGCCCACGGCGACATGACGGCCGCCCCGTTCGGCCGGCTGCTCGTCGTCGGCGCCGGCCTGCTCGGGACGTCGGTGGCGCTCGCCGTCAGGCGCCGCTGGCCGGACGTGCACCTCACGGCGATGGACGTCGTCCCCGGCGCGCACGCGCCGTTCGATCGGCACCTGGCGGCCGACGACACCCTTCCCGACGCGGACCTGACCGTCCTGGCCTGCCCGGTGGACGCGTTCGCCGCGTGGATGCCACGCCTGGCGGCGCGGGGCACCGGCGCGCCGCTGACCGACGTCGGCAGCGTCAAACGTCTGCCCCGGACACTCGCCGCCGAGGCGGGCCTGACCGAATATGCGGGCGGCCATCCCATGGCCGGCGGCACGACGGCGGGCCACACGCACGCCGCCGCGACGCTCTTCGACGGCCGGCCCTGGGCGATCACGCCGAACGGCGCGTCTGACCGCACGGTCGGGCTCGCCGCGGCCCTGGCCGCTGGCTGCGGGGCCCGCGTGGTCGTCACCGACGCCGACGCGCACGACGCCGCGGTGGCCGCGACGAGCCACCTCCCGCAGGTCGTGGCGAGCGCGCTGATGCTGGCCGTGAGCGCCGCGGCCGGCGACGACGCCCTGGCGCTCTCTGGCGCTGGCCTCAGGGACACGACGCGCCTGGCCGAGAGCCGGAGCGCGATGTGGTCGCCAATCCTGGCCGCCAACGCCGATCGCATCGCGCCGCTCCTGCGCGACCTGGCGGCCCGTCTCGAGGGGGCGGCCGCCGGGCTGGCGGACCCCGCGGCGACGGCGCGGCTGGTGGACGACGCGCGCCGGGCCCGCCGGCGACTCCCGCCGGTATAATCGCCGCATGCGCAAGGTGGTTCGCGATGCCGACGCGGCCGTGGAGGCCGTGCACGACGGCGCCACGATCATGATGGGCGGCTTCGGTGTGTGCGGCGTGCCCGAGCACCTGATCGCGGCGCTCCACCGCCGCGGCGTGAAGGACCTCACCGTCGTCAGCAACAACGCGGGCACCGACGATCACGGCGTGGGCGTGCTGCTTCGCGCCCGCCAGATTCGCAAGATGATCTCGACCTACGTCGGCGAGAACAAGGAGTTCGAGCGGCAGTTCCTGCAGGGCGAGATCGAGGTCGAGCTCGTGCCGCAGGGCACCTTCTCGGAGCGGATCCGCGCCGGCGGCGCGGGCATCCCCGCGTTCTTCACGCCGACCGGCGTGGGCACCGTAGTGGCCGACGGCAAGGACGTGCGCGAGTTCGACGGCCGACAGTACGTCCTCGAGCGCGCCCTCAAGGCCGACTTCGCGTTCGTCAAGGCGTGGACGGGCGACACGGCCGGCAACCTCGTCTACCGACGGACCACGCGCAACTTCAACCCCATGATGGCCACCGCGGCGGCCACGACGATCGCCGAGGTGGAGCACCTCGTCGACGCGGGACGGATCGTGCCCGACCACGTGCACACGCCGGGCATCTTCGTGCAAGCGATCTTCGAAGGCACCGCGTTCAGCCGCAGGATCGAGAAGCGCACGGTGAGGAGCTGACGGCATGGACGCGCGGGAACGCATCGTGCGGCGGGTCGCCCGCGAGCTGAAGGACGGGGACTACGTGAACCTCGGCATCGGGATGCCGACGCTCGTCGCCAACTTCCTGCCGCCCGGCATCGAGATCACCCTGCACTCCGAGAACGGGATGCTCGGCGTGGGCCCGTATCCCACGGACGACCAGGTGGACCCGGATCTCATCAACGCCGGCAAGGAGACGGTCAGCGAGACGCCGGGCACGAGCTACTTCAACAGCGCCGACTCGTTCGCGATGATCCGGGGCGGCCATATCGACGTGACCGTGCTCGGGGCCCTCGAGGTGGATCAGTCGGGCAACCTCGCCAACTGGATGGTGCCCGGAAAGATGGTCAAGGGCATGGGCGGCGCGATGGACCTCGTCGCCGGCGCGCGCCGCGTGATCGTGGCCATGGAGCACACGACGAAGACCGGCGGCCCGAAGATCCTGCCGCGTTGCACCCTGCCGCTGACCGGCGCGCGCGTCGTGGACCTCATCGTCACCGAGATGGCCGTGATCGAGGTCACCCTCGCCGGGCTGGTGCTGCGCGAGATCGCGTCCGACACCACCGAGGCCGCCGTCAGGGCCGCCACGGCCGCGCCGCTGGGGCTCGACGGCCCCCCCGGACGGTTCTAGCGCACGGTCCCATGCCGCCCGCCGACGACGCCGGCCCCCTGCGGCTGAGTCGCGTGGACGCCGCCATCGTCGTCGCCGACGCGCTCAAGCGGGCGCCGCAGGAGGCGTGCGGACTGCTCGTCGGCACGGGGCGCACCGTCCTGCGCGTCATCCCCACGGCCAATGCCGCCGCTTCGCCCATCCGGTATGCAATCGCCCCGGAGGAACACCTCGCCGTCATCCGCGCGGCGCGGCAGGACGGCCTCGAGGTGATCGGCGGCTACCATTCGCACCCGCGTTCGCCGGCCGAGCCGTCGCCGGACGACGCAGCCGCCGCATTCGGCGGGTTCGTCTTCCTGATCGTCGGCCTGGCGCCCGCGCCCCAGCTCAAGGCCTGGACGTTCGACGCGGGGAACTTCACCGAAGTGGGCCTCGTCCGAACATAGCGAGCGCCGCCGGGCGCTCCGGGAGGTCGCATGGTTCGAGCCAGCCGACAGCACGTCCGCGCCGTCCTCAGGACCGCGGTGATCCTGGCGGCGATCTCCGCCGTCGTCTCCCTGCAGGCGGCCGGCCAGGCCCCGGCGGCCGAGGATCGGCAGGCCCTTCGACGCGCCGTCGAGGCCCGGTTCGAGGTGGTGCCGCTCACCCACGGCATCGCCCTCGCGGGCACGGCCGACGAACGGCGCGTCGAGATCTCGGCCGGGGTCGTGTACGCACGGGGCATGCCCCTCTCCGGCGCCGAGCTCCGCCGCCGATTCGGCGCCGATGCCGATCTGGTGCTGCGGCTCTCGTACCTGAACGACACCGACCTTCGGCAGCTCTTCACGCCGGCGCCGGCCGTTCCCCCTGCACCAGCCCCGCCCGACGCTCCGCCCGCGCCGACGCCGCCCGTCGTCGCGCCCCCCGCGGCCGCGGTCTCGGCTCCCGAGGCACCCGCGCCGCCCCCCGCACCGCCGGCCCCAACCGAGCGGGTCATGCGGCGTTCCGGGGCCCGGATCGCGCTCGCGAAGCGGATCGTCGTGGCCGCCGACGAGGACGTGCGTGACGGCGTCTTCTCGCTCGGAGGCCCCGTGCGCATCGACGGACGCGTGCGCGACGAAGTCGTGGTGATCGGTGCCAACGTGGACCTGGGCCCGACGGCCGACGTGCGCGGCGACATCACGGTCGTGGGCGGCGAGCTCGTCATGGCGCCCGGCGCCCGGCACGTCGGCGACGTGCACCACGCGATGGGAGGCGACTGGCCGCGGTGGTCCTGGCCGTCGGTACGCTGGACCTGGTTCGATCCCGCCGGGTCCGCCCGCTGGTTCTCGCTGGGCGCGACCGTGCTTCGCGTCGGCATGCTGGCCCTCGCCGTCCTGCTGGTGACGGTGGTGGCCGGCGGCCGCGTCACACGCGTGGGCGCCGCCGCCGCTGCGGCGCCGATCCGCGCGGGGCTCATCGGCGTGGCGGCGCAGGTGCTCTTCGTGCCCGCGCTCGTCCTGCTCGCCGTGCTCCTGGCGGTCACGATCGTCGGGCTACCGTTCATCGCCGTCGTCCTGCCGCTTGCGGTCCTGGCGCTCTTCCTCGCCATGCTGCTGGGCTTCACGGGGCTGGCCGAGCGCCTCGGCCGCAGCCTCGGCGCCCGGTACGCGTGGGCGGCGCACCCGACGGTCGGCGCGGCGCTCCTCGGCACGCTCGTCATCGTGCTGCCGACGCTCGCCTCGCGGCTCATCGGCATCGCCCCCGATCTCCTGCACCCGATCGTCTGGGCGCTGCTGGCCGTCGGCGCGCTCGTCGAGTACGTGGCGTGGACGGTCGGCCTCGGCGCCGCGCTCCTGACCGGCCTGGGGCGCTCCGCCATCGTGCCGCCGCCCGTGCCACCCACGGCCGACGGACCGATGGGGGCGCCCGCGGCGCTCTGAGCCTCCCGCGCGGTCGTGCGCCAGCGCCACCCGATCGGCCGGTGCCCGGCGCCTCTAGAATGTCGGCGTGCTCGCCTTCATCGCGTCGCGGCTCGCCCACGTCGCCGAACGGTACGTCCCGGGCGCCTTCGCCATCGCGGTCCTGCTGACGGGCGTGGTGTTCGCCGGCGCCCTGGCGGCGGGCGCCGGTCCGGGCGCCATCGTGGTGGCCTGGGGCCAGGGGTTCTGGGCCCTGAGCGGCTTCGCCATGCAGATGTCGCTCGTGGTCCTCACCGGCTATCTGGTGTCGACAGCGCCGGTCGTGGACCGGGCGTTCGCCCGCGTGGCGGCCCGGGCGGGCTCGCCCCGTCAGGCCGCGGCGCTCATGGCCGCCGTCTCGATGACGCTGGCCTGGGTCCACTGGGGCCTGAGCCTCGTCGGATCCGCGATGCTCGTCCGGCACATCGCGCGCGCCCAGCCCCGCGTGGACTTTCGCCTCCTCGTCACGGCCGCCTACCTGGGCATGGGCGCGACGTGGCATGCGGGGCTGAGTGGATCGGTGCCGCTCCTGATGGCGACGCCCGGGAACTTCCTGGAGGCGCGCACCGGCCTCGTGCCCCTCGGCGCCACCACGTTTCAGCCGTTCAACCTCGCGCTCGCCGCGCTCGTCGCGGGCGTCATGGTGGCGCTGGTCGCGGCCATGCACCCGGCCGACGGCCAGGCCGTGACGGTCTCGGCCGAGTCGCTCGAGGGGCTCGAGCAATTCCACCCGCCGCCGGCGCCTGGGACCCGGACGTTCGCCGCGTGGTGCGACCACACCGCCGTCCTGCCGATCGCGCTTGGGGTCACGGGCGCCGGGTGGCTCGCGTGGTACGTCTCCACCCACGGCCCGGCGCTCACGCTCGACGTGCTCAACTTCGCGTTCCTCATGGCGGCGGTGCTGCTGCACCGGCGCATCGCGTCGCTGACGGCGGCGGGGGAGCAGGGCGCGCGGCTGGTGGCCGGCATCCTCCTGCAGTTTCCACTCTACGCCGGCATGTACGGCGTCATCGAGGGCACGGGCCTCGCGCGCCTGCTGGGCGACGCCATCGCGAGAACGGCGTCGCCCGAGACGCTGCCGCTGGCGCTCTACTGGTATTCGAGCGCCCTCAACTACTTCGTCCCGTCGGGCGGATCGAAGTGGGCGGTCGAGGCGCCGTTCATCCTCGACGCCGCGGCGCGCCTGCACGTCGGCGTCGACCGGGTCGTCCTGGCCTACGCGTGGGGCGACATGGCGTCGAACCTCGTGCAGCCGTTCTGGGCGCTGCCGCTGCTGGCGGCCGCTCGCCTCGGATTCCGCGACATCATGGGCTACGCCGCGATCTGCTTCGTCGTCATCACCGTGCTCGTCTCGGGCGCGTTCCTCTGGTGGCCCGCCCTACCGTGACCTGCGGCACCGCGGCGCCCGCGAACGCGATGCTAGACTTACGGGCGTTCGCTCCCCCCGTGGTCGAGGCCAGAGTCCATGCACAGTTCCTTCGAGCTCCCTTCGTTGCGCGCCGTCACGTCGGCGCCTGACGCCGCCTCCGCAGACCTGCTCGTCGCCCTCTACGGCGGCGAGCCCGTCGAGGCGTTCTCGGCGCGGCTGCCGGCCGCCGCCCGACAGGAGTTCCAGGCGGCGATGGCCCGTGGCGAGACCGTGGCGGACCTGGGGCGCGTGCTCGTAGCCAGCGCCGGACTGGCCGCGGCGGGTCGGGTGATCGTCGTGGGCGCCGGCACCGGGCCCCTGACGGCCGACCGGACCCGGCGGGCCGTCGCCTCGGCGGCGGCCTGGGCGAGAGAGCGGCGATACCAGCGGATCGCCATCGACCTCACACGCATCACGGACGACGTCGAGCCGATCACGGCCGCGGCAGCCGAGGCCGTGGTGGTCGCGAACTTCAACCACGGGCACCTGAAGGCCGGCGAGCCCCTGCCGCCAGTGACCGAAGCGTCCCTGCTGGTGGCCGAGGGCCAGCATCCGCGGCTCGATCGGGGCCTGGTGGTCGGTGAGGCCGTCAACGCGGCACGGCTCCTCACCAACGAACCCGCCAACACGCTCACGCCTCGCGAGCTGGCCGATCGCGCGGTCGCGCTCACGGCCGAACCAGGCGTGCAGGCCGAGGTGTTCGGTCCCGACAGGCTCGAGGCGATGGGGATGGGACTCATCCTCGGCGTGGCCCGGGGCTCCAGCGAACCGGCGCGCCTGCTGTGCCTCACCTACGCCCCGCCTGGACTGGAAGGCGGTCCGGTGCTCGGGCTCGTCGGCAAGGGTGTCACGTTCGACACGGGCGGCATCTCGATCAAGCCGGCCGACGGCATGGACCGCATGAAGGACGACATGGCCGGCGGCGCCGCCGTGATCGGCGCGCTGCGGGCCATCGCCCGCCTCGGCATCCCGCGCAAGGTGGTGGCGATCGTGCCGGCGGTGGAGAACATGCCGGGGGGGCGCGCCCTCAAGCCCGGCGACGTCATTCGCGGCGCCGGCGGGACCACGGTGGAGGTCAACAACACGGACGCCGAGGGGCGCCTCATCCTGGGGGACGCGCTGTGGTTTGCGCGCGAACGCGGCGCGACGCACCTGGTGGACGTCGCCACCCTGACCGGCGCCTGCGTCGTCGCGCTCGGCAAGTCCGCCTCCGGCCTTTTTGGCACGCCGCAGCCCTACGTCGAGGCGGTGAAGGCCGCCGCCGCCCGGGCCGGCGAGACGGTGTGGCAGCTGCCCCTCGGGCAGGACTACCGCGATCAGCTGAAGAGCGAAATCGCCGACATCGTCAACAGCGCCGGCCGCCCGGCCGGGGCGATCACGGCGGCGATGTTCCTGCGCGAGTTCGTCGGCGCCACCCCGTGGGCCCACCTGGACATCGCCGGCACGGCCTGGATCGACGACGCCAAGCCCTGGGCCTCGAAGGGCGCCTCCGGCGTCATGGTCCGGACGCTCGTCGAATTGGCCGCCGGCGACCTGCCGTCCTGAGGCGCTGCTAGAATCGAGGGGTGACGCAGCCGGATTCGCGCCCCGACGCCATCCCGGTCACGCCCGTCGTCCGCACGGGCACGCACCAGCCGGCACGCGAGGTCAGCATGATCGACGTGACGGTCTCGGCCTTCACGCTGACCGGCTACATCATGACCGCCGCCGTCGTCGTGGGACTCCTCGCCGGCGTCTTCTACGTGTGGTTCCGCGCCCGCCGACCAATCACCGAGATCGAGGCCCGGGGCGGCAACCACAACCTGCTGCGCGAGTAGCGCGGCTCAGCGCGTCGCCACCGTCGCCTGGCGCTTGAGCGCCCGCTGGTATTGCGTGACGGCCGCCTGCAGCGACTCGGCAATCCGCTGGCGGTAGGCCGGCGTCTTCATGAGCCCCACCTCCTGCCGGTTGGTGATGAACCCGACCTCGGCGAGGATGCTCGGCATGTTGGCGCCGATGAGGACCACGAACGGCGCCTTCTTCACGCCCCGGTCCCGCATGCCCGTGTTCGTCTTCGACAGGCGGCTCGCCAGCGAGCGCTGGACCATCTGGGCGAAGTCGCGCGACTCGTCGAGCTTGTTGTTCAGGGCGATGGCCCGCACGATGCTCGGCAGGTTGTGCATCCCGCCGGTGGAGGTCGCGTTCTCGCGCGCCGCCACCGCCTCGGCCTCGGGATTCGAGGCGAAGCTCAGGTAGTACACCTCCACGCCGCGGGCCTTCGGGTCGCGCCCCGAGTTGGCGTGGATCGACACGAAGAGATCCGCATTCTCGCGGTTGGCGATGGCCGTCCGCTCCTCGAGCGGGATGAACACGTCGGTCCGGCGGGTGAGTACCACCTCGAAGCCGTCCTGTTCCAGGAGCTTCTCGAGGCGGAGTGCGACATCCAGCACGAGGCGCGCCTCGGTCGTGCCCGTCGTCGGCGTGCCAGGGTCGTGGCCGCCGTGCCCCGGGTCGATGACGATGCGGGAGACACCGAGCCCGAGCTGGCGGGACAGGGAATAGCTGCCGTCGGCGTTGGCGGACGGCACGGCAGGCGGCGGCGCCGCCGGGGCGACGGCGAGGGCCGGCGCGGGATCGGGGCGGGGGTCCGCCTCGCCGGTCACGGGCGGGGGAGTCAGCCGCATCGCCTCGATGACGACACGGAACGGGTTCGACAGCGAGCGGACCGACACCGGCGTGGCGTCCGCCAGATCGAGCACGACCCGAAGCGCATCGGCCCGCTGGCCCACCCGCACCTGCTTTACGGCGCCCGCCTCGTAGGTCACGTCGCGGATGCCGTCGGAGGCCACCGTGCCCAGGAGATCCACGAAGGCCCGCGGCGGACCGCCGATCACCTGGTGCACAAAGGAGGTCTCCTGGTCGAGGCCGAGCGTGATGCGCACCGTGTCGTCGACGACGGCGCGTTCGATGCTCTCGAGCCGTGGCCCGTCGGACGCGGGCGCAGGGACGTCGATGGCGACCGACGGTTCGCTGGCCGTCTCGGCGGCTGGCGCCAGCCCCTGCGGCGCCGGAGCCTCCGCGGGAGGCGCGGCGGCCCCCGGGGCGGGTGCGTCGACGGCGGGCGGCGGCGACGGAGTGCGCACCGGCGGCGCCACGGCGGCGGTCAGGGCCGGCGACGGGGTGTCCAGGGCCCGCATGGCCGTACGTGCGGGCCGCCGTAACGAGCTGGACGGATACTCGCGTCCGAGCCAGTCGAAGTACTTCCGCGCGGCCGTCCGGTCCGGCTCGCGGCCGTAGCGGGTGTACAGCCACTGCGACAGCGTGCCGGCGAGCATCAGGGCGTTGTCGCTGTAGCCGCTGGTCGGGTAGCGGCGCACGATGGCCTCGTAGAGCACGACGGCGCGGCGGGCGCTCCGAATGGCGCGGTCGACCTCGGCGGCGGGCGCGCCGGCGTCCACCTTGTCGGCGGCGGCGCGGGCGGCGGCGTCACGCGCGCGGGCGGTCGCATAGCGCTGCTCGGCCGTCTGGGCGTCGGCGGACGACGCGGCCAGGGCCACCAGCGCGACGGCGGTCAGACACGTGCGGGCGAGGGTAGTGGCTGTCATCAGCGGAGCTGCTGGTCGACCTCGTCGAAGTAGTTGCGGTCCACGAGGACTTCACGGGGCTTGGCGCCCGAGGCCGCCGACACCAGGCCCTCCGCTTCCATCATGTCCACCAGGCGCGCGGCCCGGCTGAAGCCGATCCGCAGCTTGCGCTGCAGCGACGAGATCGACACCTGCCCGCTCTGCACGACCATCCGGGCCGCGTCGTCGTACAGGTCGTCCTTCTCGAACTCCAGCCCCGCCTTGTCGGTCTTCTCGTCGGCCGTGATCGTCTCGTCGAACGACGGCCGCCCCTGCTTGCGCAGGAAGCTCGCCAGTCGCGCCGACTCCTGCTCGGAGATGTAGGGGCCGTGCAGGCGGACGATGCGGGAGGTGGCGGGCGGCATGAACAGCATGTCGCCGCGCCCGAGCAGCTGCTCCGCGCCGTTGCTGTCGAGAATGGTCCTCGAGTCGATCTTGGACGACACGCGGAACGAGATGCGCGCCGGCAGGTTGGCCTTGATGAGACCGGTGATGACGTCCACCGACGGACGCTGCGTGGCCAGGATCAGGTGGATCCCGACGGCGCGCGCCATCTGGGCGAGCCGCGCGATCGACTCTTCCACTTCGTTGCCGGCCACCATCATCAGGTCGGCCAGCTCGTCGACGACGACGACGATGAACGGCAGCGTCTTGGGCAGCTCGGCCCCGTCGGCCGCCGCCGGGTCCTCCTGCATGTGACGCACGTTGCGGTTGTACTGCTCGATGTTCCGGACGCCGAAGCTCGCGAGGTGCTTGTAGCGCTCTTCCATCTCGCGCACCGCCCAGCGGAGGGCGTTCGCCGCCTTCTTGGGATCCACGACCACTGGCGTGAGGAGGTGCGGGATCTCCTCGTACATCCCGAGCTCGAGGCGCTTCGGGTCGATCATGATCAGGCGCACGTCCTCGGGGGTCGCGCGGTAGAGGATGCTCGTCAGCATCGCGTTCAGGCCCACCGACTTGCCCGTGCCGGTCGACCCGGCGATGAGCAGGTGCGGCATCACGGCCAGGTCGGCCATGAACGGCTCGCCGTGGATGGTCTTGCCGAGGGCGATGGTGAGCTTCGAGGCGGATCGCTGGTAGGTCTCCGATTCGAGCAGCTCGCGCAGCGAGATGGCCTCGCGATTCGGATTCGGAATCTGGATGCCGACCGTGGACTTGCCCGGAATGCGGTCGATGAGCACCGACTCGGCCTGCATGGCCAGGCACAGGTCGTCGGCCAGGCCCGTGACCTTGCTGTATTTCACGCCGGCGTCGGGCTTGAACTCGAACGTCGTCACGACCGGCCCGGGGTGGATCTGCACGACGGCGCCGTCCACCGAGAACTCGCGGCACTTTTCCTCGAGCTGACGGGCGGCCTCCATCAGCTCGCGCTCGTCCACCTTGCGTTCGCCCTTCGGCGCATCGAGGAGCGACGCCGGCGGCAGCGCGTAGGCGCCGGCGCGGCGCGCCGCCGGCGGCAGCCCCATGGGGCCGGCCTCGGCCAGCGGCAGGACCGGAACGGCCGGCTCCGGCGGGCGAGGCGCGGGCCGCTTGACGACGGGCGCCGGCGGGGTCTGCGGGCGCACCTCGACCTCGGCGACGGGCCGGGTCTCGGGCGCCGACACGCGCGTCCGCGGTGGCGGCGCCGCCGCTTCGACCGGCGCGGGCCGGGGCGCCGTCCCGTCGGCGGCCGCCTCCCGCGTGGCGTGTTTCGCCAGCACCTCCCGGCGCTGGCGCAGCCTCCGCCGCTCGTCGAGCCAGGCCACCGCCCGGCGGCGGAGCGCGGCGCCGACGTCGCCGGCCCGCTCCCCGGCGAGCGTGAAGAGCTGCCCGAAGGACACCTGCGTGGTCAGGACCACGGCGAGGCACAAGAGCGTGACGAGCACGATCGCCGCGCCGGTCCGATTGAGGTAGTCGGTGAGCGACGAGGCCAGCACCGTGCCCACGAAGCCCCCGGCCTCGTAGGTGCGCGCGCCGGAAGTCGCGGCGCCCACCAGCAGACTCAGCATGGCGGCGCTGCCGGTCACCAGCAGGGCGAGCCCCGTGAGCTTGGTGTAGAGCGCCTCGACGGCCCGGCACCAGAAGTAGTGCCAGCCCGCGGCCGCGACCAGGATCGGCAGCGTGTAGGACGCGAAGCCGAACACCTGGAACGACAGCTCCGCGAGGAACGCGCCCACGCGGCCGATGAAGTTCGCCGGGACCTGGTTGGCGCCGGTGGCGAAGAACCAGGCCGAGTCGTTCGGGTCGTAGCTGGCGAGCGCGATCAACCAGATCAGGCTGGCCGCGAACAGGGCCACGCCGAGGACCTCGCTGGCGCGCCGCGAGAGCGGCGACGAGAATGGGGGAGGCAACGCCACGGAAGACGCGGTTTTCGCAGCCACGCGGTCTAGATCTCCATCACGACGGGCAGCACCATCGGGCGGCGGCCCGTCCGTCGTTTGAGAAAGCGGCGGAACTCGCCGCGAATCCGTTCCTTCAGCAGGCCCTCGTCCGATCGTTCGCCGGCCGAGCAGCCGTCGATCACCGAGGCGATGAAGGCGCCGCCGTCGGCGAGGACGTCGCCGGCCTCGGCCTCCGGCACGAACCCCCGGGCGACGATCTCGGGCACGCCCTCGCGGGCACCGGTGTGCCGGCTCATGACCACCACCGGCACCACGAGCCCGTCGGCCGCCAGATGGCGTCGGTCGCGCAGCATCTCACCGTCCACCTCACCGGCGCGCGTGCCGTCGATGAGCACGCGGCCGATCGGGACGGCGTCGAGCAGCCGGCCTCCGGCAGCGTCGAAGCGCAGCCGCTGGCCGTCTTCCGCCAGCACGACCTCGGCCGGCCGGCCGAAGCTGGCGGTGACCTCGCGCGCCAGCTTCGCGTGCCGCGCCAGCTGGCGGTATTCGCCGTGGACGGGCACGAAGTACCGCGGCCGGACCAGCGACAGCACGAGCTTCAGTTCTTCCGCGCTGCCGTGACCCGACACGTGGATGCGGCGCGTGTCCTCGGTCACGACCTCGACGCCGCGACGCGCCAGGTGATTCACGACCCGGCCGATCGCCTTCTCGTTGCCGGGGATGGCCCGCGCGGAGAGGACGACCGTGTCGTCGGGTTCGAGCGAGACGTGCCGGTGATCGTCGATGGCGATGCGCGAGAGAGCCGCGTGCGGCTCGCCCTGGGAGCCCGTCACCAGGCACACGACGTCACCCGGCGGCAGGCTGCCGACGTCGCTCTCCTTGATCGTCATGCCGGTGGGAATCGACAGGTGGCCGAGCCGCTGCGCGATCTCGGAGTTCTCGCACATGCCGCGGCCCACGAACGCCACCTGCCGGTTGAACTGCGCGGCGAGGTCCACCACGAGCTGCATCCGGTAGATGCTCGACGCGAAGGAGGCCACCACCAGCTTGCCGGTCGTCGTCGCGAAGACCTCGTCGAACGCGTCCTTGACGTCCGACTCCGACCCGGTGACCCCGGGGCGGTCGACGTTGGTGCTGTCCGCGAACAGCGCCAGGACGCCTTCGGCGCCGAGCGCCGCCAGGCGGGCCAGGTCCGTGGGCTGGCGGTCGAGCGGCGCGTGATCGATCTTGAAGTCGCCCGTGTGCACGAGCACGCCTTGAGGCGTGTGGATGGCCACGGCGACGCAGTCCGGCATGCTGTGGGTGACGCGGATGAACTCGATGCGGAACGGCCCGACGGCCACGGCGTCGCCGGGCAGGACCACCCGACGCCGCTCGCCGAGGTCCTGGCCGTGCTCCTCGAGCTTGCCCTCGAGGAGGGCGTGCGTGAACGGCGTCCCGCACACGGGCCCCTCGACGCGCGGCAGCACGTAGGGCACCGCGCCGATGTGGTCCTCGTGGCCGTGGGTCAGCACCAGCGCGTCCACGCGGCCACCGCGCTGGTCGAGATAGTCGAGCCCGGGCACGACGAGGTCGACGCCTGGCAGATCCGCCTCGGGGAACATCGAGCCGGCGTCCACGAGCAGGGTCGTGTCCCCACACGAGACGGCCAGCATGTTCAGGCCGAACTCGCCGAGGCCCCCGAGGGCGACGACTTCGACGGCCGGCGCGGCCGACGGTTCCCATGACGCGGACATACGGTTCCCAGTCCGGGGGCGTCCCGGAAACGGCGGCAGCCGGCGGCGACTTCGGGCGAAGGCGACGTCGTGCTGTGTCGGCCACCGGACGTGTTCCGGTGCGCACGAACCGACACACGGGACGCTGGGACGTCCCGACGAGCTCGAGGCGGGCTGGCGAAACTATAGCACAGGGTGCACGGTCGCCGACGCCGCCCAGCGGTCCGCAAGTGCCGAGAACTCAAGCAGCTGCAGGGTCTCGGGGCGGCGCCGACCATCGAGCCCGGCGGCCGCGATCGCCGCGGCCGGGTCCAGGCCGTCGGCCGCCGCCAGCGGCTTCAGCGCGTTGGCCAGTGTCTTCCGGCGCTGCATGAAGGCGGCGCGCACGAGACGGCTGATCAGGGCCGGATGGACGACGCCAGGCGGCGGGGGCCGGTAGCTCAACCGCACGAGGGCCGAGGCCACCTTGGGCCGCGGCCGGAAGGCGCCCGGGGGCAGGTCGAGCAACCGGCGCACATCGGCCCGCAGGGCCGTCGTCAGCGTGAGGACGCCGTAGTCGGACGTCGAGGGCACCGCAGTCAGCCGATCGGCGACCTCGGCCTGGACCATGACGGTGGCGTCCACGAGCCCCGGGCGCGCCGAGGCCCAGCGGGCGAGCAGGGCCAGGATCGGCGACGTGATGTTGTAGGGCAGGTTGCCGGCGACCCTGAAGCGCCGCGTCGGCTCGGACCCCAGCCAGGCGTCGAGCACGCCGTCGATCCCGCGGTGCAGCACGTCACCGACATGGACCCTCAGTGCCGCCAGGTTCCGCGCGGCGAGCGCCGCACCGAGATCCCGGTCCACCTCGATGGCGAGCACGCGGTGCGCGTGCGCGACGAGGAACTCCGTGAGCGCGCCCGTCCCCGGCCCGATCTCGACGATGTCGTCCTCGGGGCCGATCGCGCACGCCTCGGCCACCCGGGCGCGCCACACAGGCTCGAGAAAGTGCTGGCCGAAGCGCTTCCGCGCCCGGATCATGCCGCGCCGCCCTCGTCGGACCCGTCGCGTTCGCCGTCGCCGGGTTCGCCCTCGCCCCGCCAGTAGCGCTCCTCGATCGCCATGATTTCGTCCTCGCTCAGGCCGAAGTAGTGGCCGAGCTCGTGGATCAGCGTCTCGCCGATCACGCCCACGACGTCGCCGTCGTCCGCGGCGTCCTCCTCGATCGGGCGCTGGAAGAGCAGGATGCGATCCGGCAGATCGTTGCCGTGATCCCAGCGGCGTTCAGGCAGCGGCGTGCCCTGGTAGAGCCCGAGCAGCGTATCGGGCGGATCGATCGCCATCTCGTCGAGCAGGTCGGGCGAGGGCTCGTCCTCGATCACGATGGCGACGTTGCGGACGTGCTCGGCGAAGCGCGGGGGAATCGAGTCGATGGCCTCGGCAACGAGCGCCCTGAACCTGGCCCGGGTCACCGCTTCGCCCGGGCGCGCGCGGCCGGTGCCCGGCGAGCGGCCGGACGCGCCGGGCGGCGGGTGGCGCCCGCAGCCGGACGTGCCCGCCGCGTGCCGGTCACGGCGTAGGGGCAGAGCGTCCGGGCGTGGCAGAGGTCGCACTTCGGCGTCGGCGTGCAGATGCGCCGCCCGTGGAGGATGAGCGTGTCCGACGTGCGGGTCCATGCCTCCGGCGGCACGAGCGCCGTGAGCGCGGTTTCGGCCTTCACGGCGTCGTCGGTGTGCAGCAGCCCCAGTCGGGCGCCGACGCGCAGCACGTGGCGATCGACGGGGAAGCCGGGCACGCCGAGGGCGTGGCCCAGGACGACGTTGGCGGTCTTGCGGCCCACGCCCGGCAGGGCGACCAGCGCTTCCATCGAGGCCGGCACCGTTCCGCCATGCTCCTCCACGAGCGCTGCCGACAGGCCGATGACGGCCTTCGCCTTCTGGCGGAAGAACCCGGTGGCGTGGATGATGCGCTCCACGTCCGCCGGCGCGGCGGCGGCGAGCGCGGCGGGCGTGGGATAGCGGGCGAAGAGCCCCGGCGTGACCTCGTTCACGCGCCGGTCCGTGGACTGCGCCGAGAGCACGGTCGCCACGAGCAGTTCGAAGGCGTTGCCGTACGCCAGCTCGGTGTCGGCGCCCGGATGGTGCCGGGCGACGGCGTCGAGCAGCGCCCGCGCCTTGCGGACGGCCGCGGCGGTGGCCACTAGTGCACGGGCCCCTTGGGCCCCTGGTTCGCCGTCGACTCGGTGTACACGCGCAGGTTCTCCTGGAGCGCCGCGATGAGCGGCCCGACGAACTGCACGGGGAGCACGATTCGCGCACGGACCGGGGCGCGCACCACGTGGTCGTGTTCGGCGTCGCGGATCTCCTTCTCGGAGAGCGGCTGGACGTCGCAGAAGGTGAGCGTGAAGTCGAACGGCGTGTGCGCGACCGCGCAGAAGTTGGCGTACTGCCGGGCGGGACCGGGCCCGTCGTCGGGCACGATCGTGAAGTTGATCTGCTTGTGGTCGGCCATGCCGGTAGCTTAGCAGGGCGGCACGCGGCCCGACGGACGAACCACCGGGCCCACCGAACGGGCGGCCGTTCAGTACCGGCGCATCACGCCGACCACGACCCCCTGAATCTGCACGTCGTTCGGATCCGCGAAGATCGGCTGCATCTCGGCGTTGGCCGGCTGGAGGCGGATGCGGCCGTTGTCGCGGTAGAACGTCTTGAGCGTGACGTCGGCGTCCTTCAGGAGGGCCACGACCATCTCGCCGTTGTTCGCGGTCTTCCTGTCCTCGACCACCACCCAGTCGCCGTCGCGAATCTGCTCGTCGATCATCGAGTTGCCGCGGACACGCAGCACGTAGGTGTCGCGCCGGTTGCCGAGGAGGGACTCCGGCACGGCGATGGTCTCGTTCGAGGCCACCGCCTCGATGGGCGCACCGGCGGCGACGTACCCCAGCAGCGGCACGTCGACCGTGCGTCCCCCGCTCGGACCGGGCAGGAGCTCCACCGACCGGCTCCGGTTCCAGGAGCGCTTGATGAAGCCCTTGGACTCCAGGTTGGTCATGTGCTTGTGCACGGTGGCGAGCGACGACAGGCCGAAGCGCTGGCCGATCTCTTCCAGGCTCGGGGCGTACCCGTGCTGCTGGATGAACTCGTTGAGGAAATCGAGAATCTCTCGCTGACGCTTGGTGAGCGGTTGCACGGGTGCCTCCGTCAGGGGGGGCGAAGAAACAGCCAATGGACGTGGGGCAGTCTACCCAAACAAAAAGCGAAAATCAACGCCGGCGAACCCGGTATCATGTCGCTCCCCGTGCGCATACCGTTGCGGCTGCCCGCCGGCCGCCCTCGAGACGTCCTGTCGGTCGGCCTGAACAGCATCGATCTCCTCGCCGAGATCGACGGGCACCCGGCCCCCAACACCAAGGCGGATCTCCACGCCCTGACCGAGCTGCCGGGGGGGCAGGCCGCCACCGCGGCCGTCGCCATGGCCCGCCTGGGCCTCTCGGTGAGCTACGTCGGCCGGGTGGGCGATGACGCCTACGGCCGCAAGGGCCTCGACAGCCTCACCGCGGAGGGCGTGGACGTCGCGGGGGTCACCGTCGTGCCCGGTGCGATGAGCCAGTTCGCCGTCATCCTCGTGGACCGCACGACCGGGACCCGCACCGTGCTCATCCACCGGCACCCCGACCTCGCCATGGTCCCGGCCGACATCCCGCTGCCAGCCGTCGCACAGGCGGCGGTGCTCCACGTGGACTGCCACGAGACGGCCGCCGTCACCGCTGCCGCCGAGGAGGCGCGGCGCGTGGGCACCCGCACCGTGATCGACGTCGAGCGCGTGCGCCCCGGCACCGACCGGCTGCTCCGCTCGATCGACGTCATCATCGCGGCCGAGGCGTTTCCCCCGGAGTTCACGGGCCGGCGCGCGACCGGCGAGGCGCTCGAGCGGCTGCAGGCCGAGACCGGCGCCGCCGTCGCGTGCGTGACGCTCGGGGAAGAGGGCAGCCTCTGCCGGGTCGGCGGACGGGAGATCCGGACGCCGGCGTTCCGCGTGCCTGTGGTGGACTCGACCGGCGCGGGCGACGTCTTCAGGGCAGGCTTCGTCGCCGCCTGGATCCACGGCGGGGATGGCGCCGAGGTGGAGGACGCGCTCTGCTGGGCGAACGCGGTCGCCGCCCTGAAGTGCCGGGGCCTGGGGGCCCGGACCACCATCCCGCGGCTCGAGGAGGTGCGCGCCTTCCTGGCGCGGCCCGTGTAACCTTCCGGGGGGTCGGCCTGTCCAATCCTGTCGAGCCCACGTGCCATGCCCGACGCGCCCTGCAGCACCTGGCCCCTCGGGGCCGCCCCGATCCCGATGAACGCCGACGCCGAGGCCCGCGACGAGGAGCGCCGTCTCGTGGCCGCGGCTGCCGCCGGGGACCGCGTCGCGTTCGACGCGCTCGTCACCCGCCACCGCCGCGCGGTCTACCAGGTCTGCTACCGGTTCGTGCACGACCACGAGGACGCCGCCGACCTGACGCAGGAGACCTTCGTCCGCGCGTGGCGGGCCCTCGATCGATTCCGCGGGGACGCCCGGGTGGCGACGTGGCTCTACCGGATTGCCGTGAACGTGAGCCTCAACAAGAAGGCGGCCCCGGGCCCGACCATCGAGACCCGCGACTTCGAGTGCGACGTGGATCCGCAGGCGATCGGGCCGTCCGACGCGATGCTCCAGGACGAGCGGCGGGCCGCCGTCCGCCGCGCAGTCCGGTCGCTCCCGCCGCGGCAGCGGGCCGCGCTCGTCCTGCGCACCTATCACGACCTCTCGCACAAGGAGGTCGCCGCGATCGTCGGCACTAGCGTCGGCGCGGTGAAGGCCAACGTCTTCCACGCGCTGGCGAACCTGCGCAAGCGCCTGGAGCCACTCGGATGACGCCCTGCCTTCGCCCGGAGGAGCTCGTCGATCTCACCGACGGCACGCTCGCGCCTGAACGCCGTGCGCACGCCGACCAGTGCGCGGCGTGCCGCGCCCGGGTGTCCGCGGTCGCCGAGGCGCTGAGCCTGGCGGGGGAGGACGCCGTGCCCGAGCCCCCGGCCCACTTCTGGGCCACTGTGAATGCCGGCGTGGCCGCGCGCCTCGACCAGGCGGACCGCCGGCCGTGGCGCCGCTGGGTGCGCTGGCCGGTGCTGGTGCCCGCGGCGGCGGCCGCCGCCCTCCTGCTGGCCGTGGCCATCGGCACCGAGACACCCGCGCCGTCCTCGCCGACGCCCGGACCGAACGAGCGCGGGCAGGCCGCGGTGATGCCCGGGCCGGAGCGCACGGACGACGCCGACGACGCCGCGCTGAGGCTCATCGGGGACCTGACGAACGGCCTGCCCGATGGCGGGTGGGAGCCGCTGGACGTCGGCCGGCTTCCCGAGCTGGGCACGGCGGCGGCCCTGCTCACAAGCGACGAGCAGGACGCGCTGGCGGCGCTCCTGCGATCGGCCCTGGATCGGCCCAAGTCATGACGATGTTCCCGTCCCGTCGTCCATCGGTCGCCGCGATCGCCGTCGCGGCCGTCCTGACGCTCGCCCCCGTGGCCTCGGCACGACAGCCGGCCGCGCCGCCCGCCGGGTCGCCCGATCTGCGCCCCGCGGAGATCCAGCGGCTGTTCGACGCGTACCTCGTGATGGAGGCGCAGCAGACGCTGGGCCTGCAGGACGACCAGTACGGGCCGTTCCTCACGCGGCTGCGCCACCTGCAGGACACGCGGCGCCGGTTCCTCACCGAGCGGGGACGGATGCTGGGCGAGCTGGGCCGGCTGAGCGGACCGCGTGCGACCGGCGACGATGCCGCGATCACGGAGCGGCTGGCCGCCCTCCAGGAGCTCGAGTCGCGTCACGCGGCCGAGACGCGCAAGGCCTACGCGGAGGTGGACGCGCTCCTCACCCCCCGGCAGCAGGCCAGGTTCCGCGTGTTCGAGGAACAGATCGAACGGCGGAAGCTGGAGCTGATGCTGCGTGCCCGTCAGAACGTCCGCCAGCGGCCGCCGCGGCGATAGCGGGCCAGGCGCGTGACGTCGGGCGACGGCGCGTTACAATGCGCTGGGGCCGGTGCCCTCCGGCCTGAAAGCGGCTGCCATGCACCTCCGACTCGTTCTCGCCTTCGTCGCCGTCGCCCTGGCCGGGGCGGTCGCCGCGCAGTCGCCGCAGGCGCTCGCCGACGCCACCGATGCCAAGCTGCAGGTCGTGATCCGGGGCGTGCCGCCGGCGCCGGCCAAGGCTCCCGCCGTCGTGCGCCGCACGGTCTTCTCGCAAAGCGAGATGAACGCCTACCTCAAATACCGCGCCACGTGGCTGCCGGCCGGCATCACCACGCCCAGCGTGCAGTTCATCGGCGCCAACCGCGTGTCGACGGCCGTCGTCGCCGACCTCGACGGCGTGCGGCGTACGAGCTCGGGCGGCTGGTTCGATCCGACCGCCTACCTGCGAGGGCGGCTGCCCGTGATCGTCACCGGCACGCTGGCCACCGGCAACGGGCGCGGCCGTTTCGCGCTCGAGAGCGCCACGGTGGACGGCATCCCGGTGCCGAAGCTCTTCGTCGACGAGCTGCTGGCCTACTACACCCGGTCGCCCGCCAACCCGTCCGGCATGCGGCTCGAAGAGCCCTTCGTGCTGCCGTCGGACATCGAGCGCATCGACGTCACGACGGGCCAGGCCACGGTCGTCCAGTAGCGGGGGATGGCCGACGATCCCCTGCAGACGCCGCTGCAGTTCCTGAAGGGCGTCGGTCCGCGGAAGGCCGCCGATCTCGAGAAGGCCGGACTTCGGACGATCGAAGACCTGCTCCTCTGCTTCCCGCGCCGCTACGAGGATCGCAGCCGCTTCCAGCCGATCGCCAGCCTGCGGGCCGGCGCGCCCGCCGCGGTGTTCGGCGAGATCCTGACGGCCGGCGTCTCGCCGACCCGGCGGCCCGGCTTCTCGCTCTTCACCGCGCTCGTCCAGGACGAGAGCGGCCAGGTGAAGGCCGTCTGGCCGAACCAGCCCTATCTCAAGGACGTCCTCAAGCCGAGGCAGAAGGTCGTGCTCTTCGGCCGCACCGAGTACTGGGGCAGCCGCGGCCTGCAGCTCACGTCGCCCGAATTCGAGGTGCTGACCGACGACGGAGAGACCGAGCCCCTGCACACCGGGCGGATCGTGCCCATCTACGAACGCACGGGCCTGGTCACGCCCAACCTGCACCGCACGCTCGTGCACCGGGCGCTCGAGGTGCTCGACGCGCCGCTGCCCGATGTCGTGCCCGCCGCCCTCGCCGCGGCGCAGGGGTGGCCGGACCGGCGCACCGCGTTCCGCCAGGCGCACTTTCCCGATCCGGAGACGCCGGTCGACCGGTTGAACGCGTGCGCCACGCCGGCGCAGCAACGGCTCGTCTTCGAGGACTTCTTCGTCTACCAGACGGGACTCGCGCTCCGGCGCCGCCAGAACGCCCTGGTCCGGAAGCCGCACGTCGTCGCCATCGACGACGGGCTCCGCGAGCGGGTCCGCCGCGTGCTGCCGTTCAAGCTCACCGAGGGCCAGCGTGCGGCCGTGCGAGACATCGTGGCCGACATGCAGCGGCCGTGGCCCATGCAGCGTCTCCTCCAGGGCGACGTGGGATCCGGCAAGACCGTGGTGGCCTTCCTGGCGGCGATGGTCGCGATGGAGAACGGCTTCCAGGTGGCGGTCATGGCGCCCACCGAGCTGCTCGCCGAGCAGCATCTCCGCACGTTCGAGCAGTGGACCTTAGGCACGAGCTTCCGCATCGGCCTCCTCGTCGGCAAGCAGACCGACGCGCGCCGCCGGCGGCTGGTGGAGGAGATCGCGGCCGGGGAGGTGTCGCTGGTCGTCGGCACCCATGCGCTGGTGCAGGATCCGGTCACGTTCAAGGCGCTGTCGCTGGCGGTCGTGGACGAGCAGCACCGGTTCGGCGTCGTGCAGCGGGGGATGCTGGCGGAGAAGGGGCTCCACCCCGACGTGCTGCTCATGACCGCCACGCCGATTCCCCGGACGCTCGCGCTCACGGCCTGCGGCGACATGGACGTCTCGCTCATGCGCGACCGGCCGCCGGGCCGGCGTCCGGTGCGCACCCTCGTCACGCCCGAAACCCGGCGCGACGACGCGTACCGCCTCATCCGCGAGGCGGTCGCCCGCGGCCGCCAGGCGTACGTGGTCTACCCGATCATCGAGACGTCGGAGAAGACCGACCTCAAGGCCGCCACGACGATGGCGGCCCATCTCGCCGCCGACGTGTTTCCGGATCTGCGGGTCGAGCTCCTGCACGGCCGGCTGGCTGCCGACAGCAAGGAGGACGTGATGCGGCGCTTCACGGCGGGCGAGGTGCACGTCCTCGTCAGCACCACCGTCGTCGAGGTGGGCGTGGACGTGCCCAACGCCACCGTGATGATCGTCGAGCACGCCGAACGCTTCGGACTGGCCCAGCTCCACCAGCTGCGCGGCCGGATCGGGCGCGGCACCGACGCCTCGACCTGCGTGCTCCTCTACGCGGCGCCGTGGAGCGACGAGGCGCGCGAGCGCCTGTCGGCGATGGGCGAGTCGGACGACGGCTTCGTCCTGGCCGAACGGGACCTGGCCATCCGCGGCCCCGGCGACGTGTTCGGCACCCGTCAATCGGGCACGCCGTGGCTCAGGGCCGGCGATCCGATCCGCGACGCGGACCTCCTGGCGCTGGCGCACGACGAGGCCCGCCGCCTGGTCGACGCGGGCGCCGTGCCGCCGGCGCTGGCCGATCACGTGGCCCGGGTCTGGCAGCAGCAGTTCGGCCTGGTCACGGTGGGGTGAGACGCGCATGCGCATCATCGCCGGCACGCTCAAGGGACGCCGTCTCGCATCGCCCACGTGGGACGGCCTCCGGCCCACGTCCGACCGGCTGCGCGAGACGATCTTCAACGTCCTCGGCCCGTCGGTCGTGGACGCCCGCGTCCTCGACGTGTGCGCGGGCACGGGGGCCATCGCCATCGAGGCGCTCAGCCGGGGCGCCAGCCGCGCCACGTGCCTCGAGAGCGACGCGCGGGCCGTGGCGCTCATCCGCGCCAACGCCGCGGCCGTCGGTCTCGAGAAACGCTGTATCATCGTCCGCGGACAGGCGCCGGGCGGCTTGACGCCGGCCGGTCTCGACGGGCCGTACGATCTGGTCGTGCTCGATCCGCCATACGACGCCCCGTGGATCGCCGACGCGGTGGCCGCCTCCGCCGCCCTGGTGGAGGGCGACGGCCGGATCGTACTGGAGCACGCCGCGCGCGTCACCGCGCCGGACGTGCCCGGGCTGGTGCGGGAGCGGACGCGGCGCGCGGGCGATTCGGCCCTGACCACCTACCGGCCCGGCGTGAACGGCGAGAGGGGAGACACCGAGGGATGAGCGCGAACGGCACGGCGGGCCCGCGGCTGGCCGTCTACCCCGGGTCCTTCGACCCCATCACGAACGGCCACGTGGACATCATCGAACGCGGACTGCGCGTCTTCGACCGCGTCGTGGTCGCCGTCCTCAGGAACGAGTCGAAGGCGCCGCTCTTCAGCGTCGCCGATCGGGTCGCCATGATCCGGGCCGTCTTCGGCCCGCGGGAGGGCCTCGAGGTGGAGGCCTTCGATGGTCTGCTCGTGGACTACGCCGCGAGCCGCGGCGCGGCCGTCATCGTGAAGGGTCTGCGCAGCGTCGGCGACTACGAGTACGAGTCGCAGATGGCGCTCATGAACCGGCGCCTCCGGAGCGACATCGAGACCATGTTCCTGATGCCGGCGGAGCCGTATGCGTACACGAGCTCGCGGTTGATCAAGGAAGTGTGCCGGCTCGGGGGCGACATCCGCGGACTCGTGCCCCCGCTGGTCGAAGAACGGCTGCGCCGCACGTTCGCGATGGCGCAGGACCCCGAGTCCGCGCCGAGGCTCGCATGACGCTCGCTGCCCGCATGGCCCGCGTGGCCCCCTCCCCGACCCTGAAGGTCGCCGCCGAAGCCGACCGCCTGCGCCGGGCCGGCGTGGACGTGGTGGACTTCGGAGCCGGCGAACCCGATTTCCCGACGCCCGAGCACGTGTGCCGCGCCGCGCACGCCGCGATCGACCAGGGCTTCACCAAATACACGCCGACGGCGGGGACCGCCGAGCTCAGGGAGGCCGTGTGCCAGCGCTACCTGGCCGACCACGGCGTGGAGGTCACGCCGGCCGAGGTGATCGTCACGGCCGGCGGCAAGCAGGCGCTCTTCAACGCCGCCGCCGCCCTCTTCGAGCCGGGCGACGAGGTGATCACGCACTCGCCGTACTGGCCCACCATCGTCGACCAGATCGCGCTCTTCGGCGCCACGCCGGTCCTGGCGCGCGGCAGCCGGGAACGGGGCTTCGTGGTCGAGGCCGACGAGATCCTCGACCGCATCACCCCGCGCACCAAGGCCATCATCCTGAACTCGCCGGGGAATCCCACCGGGGCGGTCATGCGCGAGGAGACCGTGGCCACTATCGCCGACCGGTGCGCGGCCGACGGCATCTGGATCATCGCGGACCTCACCTACGAAAAACTCATCTACGAGCCCGTCGCCCACAACCTCGTCAAGGTGCTCACCGACCGGCACCGGGAACGGACCGTCCTCTGCGGCTCGATGTCGAAGGCCTACGCCATGACGGGCTGGCGCTGCGGCTGGGGCATCGCCACGCCGGCGTTCACCGCCGCCTGCAACACGGTGCAGGGCCACACGTCCACGAACGTGTCGTCGATCACGCAGAAGGCCGCCGTGGCCGCGCTCCTCGGCACGCAGGAGCCCGTCACCACGATGCTCAACGAGTACCGGACGCGCCGCGACGCCACGCTGGCGCTCCTCACGGCGGATCCCCGCATCGAGTGCCTCCGCCCTGGCGGCGCGTTCTATCTCTTCCCGTACGTGGCCGAGCTCCTGGCGCCTTGCGGGGTGCGGTCGAGCGCCGAGTTCGCCGAGGCGCTCCTGGCCGAGGCGCGGGTCGCCGTCACGGCCGGCGAGGGGTTCGATGCCCCGGGATTCGTCCGCATCTCGTACGCGACGTCGATGGACCGCCTCCGGGAAGGGGTGGCGCGCCTGATGGCCTTCGTCCACGACCGCGAGCGCAGCCGGGCCGTGGCCGCGGGCTGAGCGCCCGGCCGTGATCGACTCGCTGCACCGCTCGCTCGAGGCCATCGTGGGCGCCGCCTGGGTGTCCGCCGACCCCGATCGGCTCGAGGCCGCGGGGCGCGACGCTCTGAAGCTCGGACGACGTGCCGACCTGCTGGTCACTCCCGGCTCCACCCGGGAGGTGGCGGCCATCGCCGCGCTCTGCCACGACCTGCGCCAGCCGTTCGTGGTCCGGGGCGCGGGCACGGGGTACACCGGCGGCGCCGTGCCCATCCGCGGCGGCCTCGTCGTCTCGATGGCGCGCTTCGACCGGATCCTCGAGATCGATCCGGCCAACCTGCTGGCCGTCGTCCAGCCCAACGTCGTCACGCGCGATCTCCACGACGCGGTCGAGGCGCACGGGCTGTTCTATCCGCCCGACCCGGCCAGTCTCGCCGAGTGTGCCATCGGCGGCAACGTCGCCGAGAACGCCGGCGGCCCGCGGGCCTTCAAGTACGGCACGACGCGGCGCTACGTGCTCGCCCTCGAGGCCGTGCTCCCGACGGGGGAGGTCCTGCGTACCGGCTCGAAGTCCGTGAAGAACGTGGCGGGCTACGCGCTGACCGACCTGCTGGTCGGCTCGGAAGGCACGCTCGCCGTCCTCACCGAGATCACGCTCCGTCTGCTGCCGCGGCCCGACGTGCGGCGCACGCTGCTGGCCACCTACGCGAGCATCGAGTCGGCGGCCGGGGCCGTCGGCGCCATCGTCGGAAAAGGGGTCGTACCGGCCACGCTCGAGATCCTCGACGCGGTCTCGCTCGAGGCCGTGGCCGTGCACCTCGGGCGGCCGATGGCCCCGCCGGGCACCGCGGCCATGCTGCTGGTGGAAGTCGATGGCAGCGAGGCGGCGGCCAACGACGACCTCGGACGGGCGCGCGCGGCGTGTCAGGAGGCCGGCGCGACGTCGCTCGTGACCGCCACCACCGACGCGGAGCGCCAGCGGGTCTGGGAAGCCAGGCGGGAGTTGTCCTACGCCCTGCGCGGCCTCGCGCCGCGGAAGATCAACCACGACGTGGTCGTCCCCCGGGGTCGGGTTCCGGCGCTCTACGCCCTCGTCGACACGCTGCGGACGCGCCACCGGCTGAAGGTCGCGGCGTTCGGCCACGCCGGCGACGGCAACATCCACGTGAACCTCCTCGTCGATCCGACCGACGCGGCGGAGATGGCACGAGCCGAGGCCGCCGAGCAGGCGCTCTTCGAGGGCGTCGTGGCGCTCGAGGGCGCCATCACGGGCGAGCACGGCGTCGGGTTCGCCAAGGCCCGCTACCTGGCCCTGCAGCTCTCGCCGGACGAACGTGCGTTGATGGCGCGCCTGAAGCAGGCGTTCGATCCGCGTGGCGTCCTGAACCCCGGCAAGATGTGGGAGACGACGCCCGGCGACCTCGAGGCGCTGACGCCGCCTCCCGTCAAGGCCCCGTAGGCCCTCCCGTCCGCGCTCAGTCGCGCGTCGCCACCAGGACGATGCGCTGCACGTCGCGCGCCGGGTCGGGCCACAGGAACGAGCGGAGGCGCAGGCCCGCCGCGTTCACATAGCGGAACTCGGCCAGGCGGACCGCGCGCGGCACTCCGGCGGCCTCGACGCGCTCGATGTCGGCGAGCGGCGCGACCACCAGGGCCCGGCCGGGCTGCCGCAGGAACGCGGCGAGCTGGTCGTCGTCGATGAGATCGAGCTGACGGATGCCCGTGTAGAAGACGAGATTCCTGACGAACACACGCGAGACGCCCACCGGCTCGGCCTCGCGGCGCGCGGCGACCACGGCCTCGGCCGCATGCTTGACGGCGGCGTCGGCGCCTCCGCCGAGTCCGCCGAGCACGAGCGCCGGGAGCGCCAGGCCGCTCGCGAGCGCCAGGGCCCACGGCCCGCGGCGCCACGCGCTCGACCAGGCCACGACGATCACGGCCAGGCCGGCGGCGGCCATCACGCCCGCCGCCGCGCCGCTCCGCCAGGCGGGCAGCTCCACGAAGAGCGGACGGGCGCGCCAGAGCAGCAGGCCCGCGGCCAGCACGACGAGGCCCGACGCCGCCGTCGCGATCTGCAGCGCGCGGTCCGGCGTGCCGCGGAACAGCCCGCCGTCCAGCCCGCGCAGCGTCTCGGTCCGCGCGACGATCGCGCGCGCCACGAGCATCGCAAGGGGCGGCAGCAGCGGCAGGACGTAGCGCGGCTGCTTGCCGACCGAGACCGTCAGGAGCACGAGCGGCACGACGATCCAGACCAGCAGGCGGGTTTCCATGCTGCCGGGGCCGCCGCGCCCGCCGGCGAGGCGCCCGAACGCGCCCGCGCCGAGCAGCAGGAACGGAGCCCACGGCGCCATGCCGCCGACGATGACGGGGAGGTAGTACCACCAGGGCCGCGGTTCGTTGAACCGGTCGGTGGCGAAGCGCTCCAGGTTGTCGCCGACGAAGAAGCTCTCCAGGTACGGCGTCCCGTGCCGCCACCACATGGCGACGTACCAGGGCAGGGCCACGGCCAGGAACACGGCGGCGGCGACCAGGACGTCGGCCGCCCGGATGCGCGATCGGCGCCGCTCGATGGCCACGATCGGCCCGACCACGATGGCCGGCAGGACGACGGCGAGCGGCCCCTTGGTCAGGAATCCGAGCGCGGCCGCGAGGGCCGCGGCCACGAGCCATCCGCGCGGGCGGGGCACGCGGTCGCCGACGGCAACGAGCGTCCAGCCGATGGCCGCCGTCACGAAGAGCGCCAGCGGCAGATCCGGCAGCGCCATCCGTCCGAGCGCGACGTAGCCGAAGCTCGTGGCGGCCACGGCGCCGGCGAGGAGCGCCGTGTCGTCGTCGAACCATCGCCGCGCCAGTCCGGCGGTGACGAACACGAGAGCGACGCCGGACAGCGCCGCCCACAGCCGTGCGGCCCCTTCGCCAGGGCCGGTCACCAGGAACGTCGCGGCCGTGGCCCAGTAGTAGAGGATGGGCTTCTGGAAGCGCGGCTCGTAGTTGTAGTACGGCGTCAGCCAGTCGCCGGACTCCACCATCTCGCGCGACGCCTCGGCGTAGAAGGCCTCGTCGGCGTCCGTCATCGCCGGTCCGCCGAGCCCGACGAGGAACGTCAGGCCGGCCAGCAGCAGCAGGGGAGCCAACGATCGGCGCACGTCCCGATTGTAGTGGCTCCCGCTGCCGGGCCGTCGTGACCCGTCACGCTATACTGCCGGCCATGACCACGATCAAAGTCCGTCAGAACGGATCGCTGCTCGTCGACGGCGACGACGTCACCCTCATCGACTGGAACGGCAACCCGTATCCGATTGCCAAGCGTCCGTTCGCGCTGTGCCGCTGCGGCCATTCGGAGAAGAAGCCCTTCTGCGACGCTTCCCACAGCCGCTGCGGCTTCCAGGCCGCCGAGGCCGCGCCCGTGCCCGACGCGCCTGCGCCGCAGCCGTAGCCGTACGGATCGACGCCCGGGCCGCCGCTGGCGACCCGGGCGCGGCAGCGGCTACGCGCCGACGGGCTGTTGCCTGGTGAACGCCAGCCCGTCCCCCGCCCGATCGACCACCACGTGGTCGCCCTCCCCGAACGTCCCTTCCAGCACCTTCATCGCCAGCGGGTCCAGGATGCGCCGCTGGATCGTGCGCTTCAGCGGCCGGGCGCCGTAGACGGGATCGTACCCTTCCGCCACCAGGGCGGCCCGGGCGGCATCGGTGAGGGTGATGACGATCTTCCGGTCGGCCAGCCGCGCCAGCAGGCCGGCCAGCTGGATGTCGATCACGCGCGCGATGTCCTCGCGCGTCAGCGCGTGGAAGAAGATCACCTCGTCGACCCGGTTCAGGAACTCCGGCCGGAAGTGCCCGCGCAAGGCGTCGTTCACCTGCCGGCGCACGCCCTCGTCGATCCCGCCACCGCGCGCGGCCGCGTCGGCGATGAACTGGCTGCCGAGGTTCGACGTCATGATGACGACCGCGTTCTTGAAGTCCACCGTGCGGCCCTTGCCGTCGGTGAGCCGTCCGTCGTCCAGGAGCTGGAGGAGCACGTTCAGCACCTCCGGGTGCGCCTTCTCGATCTCGTCGAAGAGGACGACCGCGTACGGCCGCCGCCGCACGGCCTCCGTGAGCTGGCCGGCCTCGTCGTAGCCCACGTACCCGGGCGGCGCGCCGATCATGCGCGACACCGTGTGCTTCTCCTGATACTCCGACATGTCGATCCGCACCATCGCGTGTTCGTCGTCGAACAGGAACGCGGCGAGCGCGCGCGCCAGCTCCGTCTTGCCGACGCCGGTCGGGCCCAGGAAGATGAAGCTCCCGAGCGGCCGGTGTGGATCCTGGAGACCCGCCCGTGCACGGCGGATGGCATTGGCCACGGCCCGGATCGCCTCGTCCTGGCCGACGACCCGCTCGTGGAGCCGCGTCTCCATCTTGACGAGCTTCTGCACCTCGCCTTCCATCAGCCGGCTCACGGGGATGCCCGTCCACTTGCCGACCACTTCGGCGATGTCTTCCTCGTCCACCTGCTCCTTGAGCAGGCGGCCGCCGGGACCGGCGCCGGCCTCCTCCTGGGCGTGGATCTGGCGTTCGAGCTCCGGAATCCGGCCGTAGCGCAGCTCCGAGGCGCGGGCGTAGTCGCCCTGGCGCTGTGCCGCGTCCACGTCCCGCTTCAGCCCCTCGAGCTCTTCCTTGAGGTCGGCCGCCTTCTGGATCGATTCCTTCTCGGCGTTCCAGTGCGCCGTGAGCGTCCGCTGCTGCTCCTTGAGGTCCGCCAGCTCCTTCTCGAGCTTCGCCAGGCGGTCGGCCGAGGCCTTGTCCTTCTCCTTGCGGAGCGCCTCGCGCTCGATCTCGAGCTGCATCACACGACGCTGCACTTCGTCGAGCTCGGCCGGCATCGAGTCGATCTCCATCCGCAGGCGCGACGCCGCCTCGTCGATGAGGTCGATGGCCTTGTCGGGCAGGAACCGGTCGGTGATGTAGCGGTGGGAGAGCACCGCCGCCGACACGAGGGCCGCGTCCTTGAAGCCGACCTTGTGGTGGAGCTCGTAGCGCTCGCGCAGGCCGCGCAAGATGCTGATCGTGTCCTCCACGGTCGGCTCCCCGACCATGACGGGCTGGAAGCGCCGCTCGAGCGCCGCGTCCTTCTCGATGTGCTTGCGGTACTCGTCCAGCGTCGTGGCGCCGATCGTGTGGAGCTCGCCGCGCGCCAACATCGGCTTCAGCATGTTCGAGGCGTCGAGCGATCCCTCGGCCGCGCCCGCGCCCACCACCGTGTGGAGCTCGTCGATGAACAGGACCAGCCGGCCCTCGGCCTTCACGATCTCCTGGAGCACCGCCTTGAGGCGCTCCTCGAACTCCCCGCGGTATTTCGCGCCGGCGACCAGCGCGCCCATGTCGAGGGCGACGATCCGCTTGTCCTTGAGGCCTTCCGGCACGTCGCCTCGGACGATGCGCTGGGCCAGGCCTTCCACGATCGCCGTCTTGCCGACGCCCGGCTCGCCGATGAGGACGGGGTTGTTCTTGGTGCGGCGCGCCAGCACCTGGATGACGCGGCGGACCTCCTCGTCGCGCCCAATCACGGGATCGAGCTTGCCCTGCTCGGCCAGCGCCGTGAGATCGCGCCCGTACTTCTCAAGGGCCTGGTACTTGCCCTCGGGGTTCTGGTCGGTCACCTTCTGCGATCCTCGCACCTCCGCGATCGCGCGGAGGAGCGCCTCGCGCGTGACCCCACGTCCCCGCAGGATCTCGGCCGCGGGCGCGGGCCCCTTCTCGCCCGCGATCGCGAGGAAGAGGTGCTCGGTGCTGACGTACTGGTCCTGCATCGAGGCGGCCTCGGCCTGGGCCTGCTCGAGCACGCCCCGGAGGCGCGGCGACACGCCGGGCTCCGCGGCGCCGTGCGCCTTCGGCAGCCGCCCGAGCTGCTCCTTGAGCGCGCTGGCGATGGGGCCGGCCGGCTGGCCGAGCTTCTGGAACAGGGCGGGCACGATACCGCCGGCCTGCTCGCCCAGCGTGACCAGCAGGTGCTCCGGCTCCACCTGGGCGTGCGACAGCGACGCGGCGAGCCGCGGCGCGGCGACGATGGCTTCCTGCGCCTTTTCCGTGAAGTTGTTGAGAGTCATGGCCGTTCGTCCTTCCTGCGCATCCCGGCCTGGCCGGGGGTCGTGCTAGTGCGTCTCGAGCGCGCGCAGCCCTTCATAGTGCGCGCGGGCCTCGGGGGTCAGGCTGGTCGGCACCCGCACGTCGATGCGGGCGAAGAGGTCGCCGCGGTCGTCGGGCGCTCCCGGTGCCGGCAGGCCGTGTCCCTTCACGCGGAGCCGCTGCCCGGACTGGGTGCCCGGCGGCACCTTGATCGAAAGGCGGCTTCCACTCAGCGTCGTCACGTCCACCGCGCCGCCCAGTGCGGCGGTCGCCACCGACACGGGCACGCCCACCGTCAGATCGCGGCCCTGCCGATCGAAACGCGGGTGGGGCATCAGGCGCACCCGCAGGTGCACGTCACCCGCCCTGAGCCTGGTGCCATCCGTGATGCCCGCCGGAATCCGTACCTCGATCGTGCGCTCGCCGCCCGAGGCCGGTACCGTGAGGCGTTCGACGCGCCCGCCGAGCGCCGCCTCGAGTGGCAGCGCGACTTCGTATTCCACCTCGGGAGCCCGGCGCGGTCGGCTCCGGCCGGCGCGCGGCCGACCGGCCCCGGTCGTCTGCCCTCCGAAGAACGTGTTGAAGAAGTCCGAGAACGGACTGCCGCCGGCGCCGAAGATCTGCTCGACCTCCTCCGGCGACATCGTGCGGAAACCCGACTGGCCCGCCCAGGGTCCGGCGGCCCCGTTCGGCATCTGTTCGTACTGCCGCCAGTTGGCGCCGAGCTCGTCGTATTTTTTCCGGGTCTCCGGGGTGCCCAGCACCTCGTAGGCTTCGTTGATCTCCTTGAACTTCGTCTCGGCGCCCTTGTCGCCGGGATTGACGTCCGGGTGGAATTTGCGCGCCAGACGCCGGAAGGCCTGCTTGATCTCTTTCTCGGAGGCCGTCTTCGGCACGCCGAGCGTGGCGTAGTAGTCGCGGAAGTCCATGGCTCACGCGGGCGCGAGGCCCACGACCTCCTTCAACCGCTGCACTTCCCGCGCCAGCCGGCGGCGCGCGTCGGCGCGACTCAGGTCTCCGTCGTCCAGGAGCGGCTCGAGGCGCTGCAGGCCCTCCGCGACCGCGAGCAGGCGCTGGACGCCCGCCAGGTTGACCCCGGCATCTTCGACGAGGAACTTGATGAGCCGCAGCCGGGCCATCTGTTCCTCGGAGTAGAGGCGCATGCTGCCGAGGGTGCGCGTCGGCTGCACCAGCCCCAGCCGTTCGTACTTGCGGAGGGTCTGCGGATGCATGCTCAGCATCCGGGCCGCCACGCTGATGAAGATCAGCTCGCTTGACACGCATCAAGTGTAGGACTTGATACGAGTCGTGTCAATGCCTTGCCACGGTCCGGCGCGCGCCCGGCGCGACGCATCCGCTGCCGCCGCCAAGGACCCTCGACTGCACGGAACTGACTTGAATTACACTGAAAAAATGCGGTCGAAAAGGGCGTCCGGAATGCTCGTGCCGGCCGCCGCCTTCGCCGCCACGTTCGCGACCGCCGTGGTGGCCGGGGACCAGGCGTCCCGGCGGCTGCCGGTCGAGGGCGATCGACGGGAGCAGCTCGTGGCGGGCGAGCGTCCCGACGACGGCGACCACTATCTCGCCAACGACATCGCCGGCCACGTGGACCACCACGTGCTCTACTTCGGCACCGACCCGGACGCCCTGGCCCGCCTGCGCGCCGCCGACGTCCTCTTCCTGGGCAACTCGCGGCTCATGTTCGCCCTGCGCCCGCGGGTCCTGCGGCCGTTCTTCGAGGCCCAGGGGCTGAACTACTACGTGCTCGGCTTCGGCTACCGCGAGGCCGATCGGTTCCCACTGGCCATCATCCGAAAGTTCGACCTGCGCCCGAAGCTGGTCGTGGTCAACGCCGACGGCTTCTTCGCGAACCGCCTGAGCGACTGGGCCGAGGTGGTGAACCGCGACACGCCCTTCGCGGCGCGCAAGCTCCAGATCGAGGCGGAGCTCGGCCACGAGTTCCGGCGGAGCATGCACGCGGTGCTTCCACACTGGCTGGAGCTGTACGGCCGCCCCGGTCTGCGGACGCTTCGGACGTTCACGGCCTACCGATCGCGCTTCGACGGCACGTGGATCATCTCGCCGTGGCGGGCGGGCACGACGGCGTTTCCGCCCTTCCCGCTCGACGGCCCTCGGGCCGGGCGCGACGAGCTGGCCGCGGCCAGGGCCTTCAAGGCCGACATGGACGCCCGCGGCAGCCGGCTCGTGCTGACCCGCGTGCCGACGCCGGAACCGATGCCCGGCGGCGGGCCCGCCGTCTTCGCCGACTACCTGGGCGTCCCCCTGGTGACGGCCGACATCGCCGGGCCGTCCAGCCACGACGACAGTCACCTGGACCGCGCGAGCGCCATCGACTGGAGCCGCGCGTTCGTCCGCGCGCTGGCGCCCTTCCTCCGCAACGTCACGGCCTCGCACGACACGGCGGAATGAACTTCGTCTCGTGGGCCTTCGTGGCCCTGTTCCTGGCCACGTTCGCCGCCCGTCTGACGATCGGGCGGCGAAAGATCGAACCGGCGTACTCGGCGGTCCTGCTCGCGTCCAGCCTCGTCTTCTACGGGTGGCACGTCCCACCGTACCTCATCGTGCTGCTCGCCTCGTCCACGCTCGACTACCTCGTCGGCGGGATGCTGGGCCGCCTGCCGCCCGAGCGCGCGGGCCTGCGTCGCGCCTGCCTGACGGCGTCGGTGGCGTCGAACCTGGGCCTGCTCGGCTTCTTCAAGTACGGCAACTTCGCGCTGAGCGCCGGAGAGAGCCTGGCCGGGCTCGCCGGCTTCAGTCCGCGGCTGCCCGCGCTCGACTTCGTGCTCCCGATGGGCATCAGCTTCTACACGTTCCAGACCCTGTCCTACACGATCGACGTCTACCGCGGCCGGCTCGCGCCCATCCACAGCTTCAGCCGCTTCCTGCTCTACATCAGCTTCTTCCCGCAACTCGTGGCCGGACCCATCGTGCGCGCCACCGAGTTCCTCCCGCAGATGCCGCGGCCGCGCCGGCTGCGCCTGCCGGTGCTGTACCACGGCCTGTGGCTGCTCATCCTGGGCTTCTTCCTCAAGATGGTGTGCGCCGACAACCTCGCGGCCTACGTGGACGAGTTCTGGGAGCGCGGCAGCCGGCCGGGCATGGACGCCACGTTCCCGCTGTGGCTGGCGCTGATGTTCTCGGCGCAGATCTTCGCGGACTTCTGCGGGTACTCGACGATCGCCCGCGGCCTCGCGTACCTGCTCGGCTACCGGCTGCCCATCAACTTCGACGCGCCCTACATCGCCGGGACGTTCAAGAACTTCTGGGAGCGCTGGCACATCACGCTCTCGCGCTGGCTGCGGGACTACCTGTACATCCCGCTGGGCGGCAACCGGGGCACACGCGCGCGGACGGCCGTGAACCTCATGGTCGTCATGGTGCTCGGCGGCCTGTGGCACGGCGCCGCCTACACGTTCATCGTCTGGGGCGCCATCCACGGCGTGTGTCTCGCCGTCGAACGCGCTCTCGGGCTGCAGCGCGCCCACGTCCCCCGGCCGGTGATCGTCCGCGCCGGGTGGTTCGTCGTCGTCCAGGCGGCGGTGCTGGTCGCGTGGGTCTTCTTCAGGAGCGAGACGCTCGCCGGCGCCGGGCAATTCCTGGCGAACATCGCCGGCGGCGAGTGGCGCCTGCCCGACCGGTGGATGCTCCAGGCCTTCGTGTTCCTGGCGCCCGTGGTCGCCATGCACGCCCACACGTGGCTCCTGGAGCGCGGGCGGATGGGCCACCTCGGCCCCACCGTGCGGGCCGTCGTCGCCGCGCTCATGCTGTACGGCATCATCACGCTGCATGGCGGCACGGCCGACTTCATCTACTTCCAGTTCTGAGGTCCGCTCCGTCGAGGCGGTCCTGGCGTGGCTGTCCCGCCGTGGCCGCCGCCGGAACGTGGAGGGCATGGCCCGCTACGGGATCGTCACGCCCAAGGCCTTCGGCGTGTCGATGGCCACGATGGCGCCGCTCGTCCGCCGGCTGGGCCGGGACCACGCGCTCGCCGAGGCGCTCTGGCGCACCGGGTGGCTCGAAGCGCGCGTGCTCGCGGGCTTCGTCGTGGATCCCGCACGCCTGACGCCGCGGCTCATGGACGCCTGGGCACGGGACTTCGACCATTGGGCCGTGACCGACAGCACCTGTCTGCACGCCTTCCGCCGCGCCGCGGGCGCCTGGGGTCGGGTGCGGGCCTGGAGCCGGCGCCGCGGTGAGTTCCAGCGCCGGGCCGCCTTCGCCCTCCTCGCGGGCCTGGCCGTGCACGACACGCGAGCGCCGGATGCGCGCTTCCTCGCGACGTTCCCGGACGTGCGGCGGGCAGCTGAAGACGACCGGCCCTCTGTGAAGAAGAGCGTCAACTGGGCGCTCCGTCAGATCGGGAAGCGCAACGAGGCGCTCCGGCACGCCGTACTCGAATGTCTCGACGTGATCGACGCCCTCGACACGCCGGGGGCCCGCTGGATCGCGGGGGACGCGCGCCGGGAGCTGACATCGCCGGCCGTGCGCGCGCGACTCGCGGCACGTGCCAGCCGGTCGCCTCGAGGCGGCCCCCGGTGACTCAGCCAGCCGCGCCGAAACGGGCGGCCGATCGCTGGCGGGCCTTCTCGGCCTCGATCTCGCGATTGCGCGGCTCGGCCGTGGTGACGAGGGCGTCGAGCAGACGGCCGGCGGCAGCGGCCACGTCCTCGACGGCGGCGTCGAAGGCCGCCTGGTTCGCGCGCGACGGAGCGGTGAAGCCGCTCAGCTTCCGGACGAACTGCACGGAGGCGGCGCGGATCTCCGCCTCGGTGGCGGGCGGATCGAAATTGAAGAGCGTGCGGATGTTCCGGCACATGGTCCCAGTCTATCCGGGCGCGTGTCGCCGATGACGACGGGCGTCAACTACCCGTGGCGCCGCTACGGCGGCGACTTCGGCCCCACGGTCTGGGGGCCGGCCGCCGGCATCCGGGCCCACGCCGTCCCGATCGCTTCGGACCTGGCGGCGATTGCGGCGGCGGGCCTCGAGGTCGTGCGCTGGTTCGTCTTCACCGACGCGCGCGGCGGGCTCGCGCTGGACGTCGACGGCTGGCCGACGGGCCCGCACGCGGACGCCGTGGCCGATCTCGACGCGCTCTTCGGCCTGGCGCTCGCCGCGGGCGTCCGCCTCGTGCCCGTGCTCTTCGATCACACCCTGGGCTTCGACGCGTCGGACGAGGGGGGAGCGCGCCTGGGCGGCCATCTGGACTGGCTCGCAGACCCCGACGGTCAGGCGCGGCTCCTCGACGCGGTGGTCGCGCCGCTGGCGCGCCGCTACGGCGCGCGCGGACCGAGGGCCGACCTCGGGCGCGCGGTGTACGCGTGGGATCTCCTGAACGAGCCCGACTGGCTCGTCGCCGAGATGCACCCGGCGGAACGCGTCGGCCGGCCGTTGCCGTTCGACGTCCTCGCCGCGTACCTCCGGGCCGCGGCCGCCGAGTTCCACGCGCACGGCGACGCCCTGGTCACGCTCGGCGGCGCGCGGCTTCGCTTCGCCCGGTGGTGGGACCAGGCCTCGCTCGGTCTCGACCTCCTGCAGGCCCATTGCTATTACGACCCCGACCACGACTTCGACCTGCTGGATCTGCCGGCCGGCGGGTTGGGCCTGACGCGTCCGATCGTGGTGGGGGAGTGTTCGGCCCTGGGCGACGCCGCCGACGACAGGCGAGGCCGGCCCCCGCTCACGGTCGCCGGACTGGCGCGCGCCGCACGCACGAGGGGATTCGCCGGCGCCTGGCCGTGGAGCTGGCGCGGCGGCGATCGGCACGGCGCCCTCGCCGCCGGCGATCTGGCGCCGCTGCGCGCCGCGCACGACTGACGCCCACCGGGCGCCGGGCGTCACGCCCCGAGCGGAAACGCCGGGGTGATCGGCCGGGGCCACGGATCGTCGTCGTAGACGACGTGCTCCAGGAACAACCCCGCCGCCGGCGCCGTGAGCTGGGCGGGCACGGTGGACTCGCCCTCGAGCAGCGCCGCGACGTCGCCGGCCTCGAGCTCGCCGGTGCCGACGGCGGCCAGGACGCCGACCATCCGGCGCACCATCTTCCAGAGGAAGTGCGATCCGACCACGCGGACGAGCACGAGCGCGCCGTGCTCGACCAGCGTCACCTCCTCGACGAGCACCTTGGTGGACTTTTCGGCGGGGTCGTCGTGCGAGAACGCGCGGTAGTCGGCGAGCCCGCCGAAGGCCGCCGCACCGGCGCGCATCGCCTCGAGATCCAGCGGATCGCGCACCCACCACACGTACGGTTTGGCGAACGCGGTCCGCCGGCGGCTGATCTGGTAGAGATAGCTGCGCCGCACGGCGCCGTGGCGGGCGTGGAACGCGCGCGGCACCGGCCGGATGTCGAGGACGTTGATGTCGGCGGGGAGGGCGTCGTTGACCCGGCGGCGGAGCGTCTCCGGCGCGGGCGCGCGCGTGAGGTCGACGTGCGCCACCTGGGCCAGCGCGTGCACGCCGGCGTCGGTGCGCCCCGATCCCTGCGACTCGACGAACGCGTCGCCCACGGCCTCGACGATCGCCCGGTTCAGTTCGCCCTGCACCGTGCGCGCGTTCTTCTGCGCCTGCCAGCCGCTGTAGCGCGTGCCGGCGTATTCGATCGTCAGCTTGAAGCGGGGCACCGGGCCGTTAGAATAGCAGCCCGGCCGCGGCTCTCGCGCGGCCGCCACCGTCGAGGAGCGTCATGCCCGAGTCGAGCCATCGTCCCATCCACGCCGACAACCTGCCCCGGCCCGTCGGCCCGTATTCACCCGGCATGGGCTTCGAGCGGCTCGTGTTCGTCTCGGGCCAGGGCGCCACCAATCCGGCCACCGGCGAGCTGGCCGGCCACACGGCCGCGATCCAGACCGAGCAGTGCCTGCGCAACCTGCAGGCGATCCTCAAGGCCGCCGGGTCGGACCTGCCCTACGTGCTCCGCTGCGGCGTCTTCCTGGTGGACATGGACGACTTCCAGGAGATGAACGGCGTCTACCAGCGCGTGTTCGGGGAACACCGGCCCGCGCGCACGACGATCCAGGCCGCCAAGCTGCCGGGCAAGGGGCTGCGGGTGGAGATCGACTGCATCGCGTACGTGCCGTAAGGCGTAGCGGCGAGCGGCTCCGGGGCCAGCGGCCAGATCGGTCTCGCTGACACGCCGCCTCGCAGTCGGCCTGCCGGCATGACGCGGACGAGGACCGGCGCGGTCAGCGCCGCATCGGCGGCGGGGGCGGCGTCGGCGTCTGCTGGCTGATGACGGACATCGCGGTCGTGATCATCGACGCGACGTCCGAGACGTTCGACGGCAGGATGATGGTGTCGGCGTTCGAGATGACCTTGCCGAACTCCCCGATGTACTGCTCGGCCACGCGCAGCTGGATCGCCTCGTAGCCGCCGGGGGCCTGCGTGGCCTCCGCTACGCGGCGGATGCCTTCGGCGGTGGCCGTGGCCACGGCGAGGATGGCCGAGGCCTGGCCCTCGGCCTCGTTGATCTGCTGCTGCTTGCGCGCTTCCGAGGCCTTGATGGTCTGCTGCTTCTCGCCCTCGGCGTTGTTGATGGCGGCGTCGCGCTGGCCTTCCGACGTCAGGATGACGGCGCGCTTCTCGCGCTCGGCGCGCATCTGCTTCTCCATGGCGGCCAGGACGTCGGCGGGCGGGGTGATGTTCTTGATCTCGTAGCGCAGCACCTTCACGCCCCAGGGCTCGCTGGCCTTGTCCAGCTCCGCGACGACGGCGGTGTTGATGTTGGTGCGCTCCTCGAAGGTCCGGTCGAGATCGATCTTGCCGACCTCCGAGCGCAGCGTCGTCTGCGCGAGCTGCGAGATGGCGAACACGTAGTCGTTGATGCCGTAGCTGGCGCGCTCGGGGTTCAGCACCTTCAGGTAGAGCACGCCGTCCACGCCCACCTGCACGTTGTCGCGCGTGATGCAGACCTGCGCCGGGATGTCGAGCGCGGCCTCCTTCAGCGAGTGCTTGTAGCGGATGACGTCGATGAAGGGCAGCAGGATGTGGAAGCCGGCGTCGAGCGTGCCAGAGTAGCGGCCGAGCCGCTCCACCACGTAGGCACTCTGCTGCGGCACGACGATGGCGGTCTTGGCGATGACGATGAGCGCCATGACCGCCAGCAGCACGATGACAACGACACCACCTTCCATGGGGAGGCTCCTCTCGGGAATGGCTACTCGGCGACCACGCCGAGCTGCAGACCTGACACGCGCGTGACGCGGCACCGCTGGTTCGGGCCGAGCGGCGTGTCGCCGTCGTTCCTGGCATCCCAGGTCGTCCCGCGAAGCGTGGCCCGTCCCACGGCGCCGGGTTCGATCGCGGCGGTCGGGAAGGCCGTCTCGCCGACCAGGGAATCCACGGGACCGGGTGCCCCTGAATGCTCGACTCGGCGGAGCAGCTGGCCCCGGAAGAGCAGCAGCGACACGACGGAAAGCACCGTGAAGGTGAGCCACTGCGCCGCGGGGGTCTCCACGGCGTGCACGGCCGCGGCCACGCCGGTCAGCACCGCCCCCACGCCGAAGAACAGGATGAAGAACCCGGCCGGTGTCGCGAGCTCGAGCGCGAGCAGCACGAACCCGCCGGCCAGCCAGAGCCACCATGCCATACGCGGGGGAAGGATACAGGGAAAGCTCTGCAGGGACCAGTGACCCGGGACCGGGGCGCAGGCCCCCGAAAGGCGGGTGCTAAGATGCGGGGTTCACATGCCCACGATCCTCGTCACCAATGACGACGGCGTCCACGCGCCAGGGCTGAAGGCGCTCACAGAAGCCATCCGGCCCCTGGGCGACGTCCTGGTCGTGGCTCCGCTCACCGAATCCAGTGCCATCGGACACGCCCTGACGCTCCGCCGGCCCCTGCGCCTGGAGACCGTCGCGCCCAAGACCTACGGCGTCGACGGGACCCCCACCGACTGCGTGAACATCGCCGTCGCCGTGCTGCTCGAAGGCCGGCTGCCCGACCTGGTGGTCTCGGGCATCAACACCGGGTACAACCTGGGGGACGACATCACCTACTCCGGCACGGTCTCGGGCGCGCTCGAGGCGGCACTCCTGGGCGCACCGGCCATCGCCGTCTCGCTCATGCGCACGCGCGACTGGACGTTCGACTTCGGCCCGTCGGCCGCCGTGGCCCAGGACGTGGCCCGGCAGGTGCTGGCCGAGGGCCTGCCCGAGCGGGTCTTCCTGAACGTGAACGTCCCGCGCGGGACGCCGAAGGGCATCCGCCTCACGGTGCAGGGCAAGCGCAACCACGTGACGACCATCTCCCAGCGCCTCGACCCTCGCGGCCAGACCTACTACTGGATCGAGGAAGGGCAGGACGACTGGCACCCCCACGACCGGAGCGACCACGTGGCCTGCCGGGAGGGCTATGTGTCGGTCACGCCCCTCCAGCCGGACATGACCGCCCACACGGGCGCGCCGGCCTGGCTCGACCGGCTCGAAACGGGCGATTGACGTCCCGCAGGGGCGGGACGGGACGCGACGCCTTCTGGGCGCCGCCGAGGACAGCCTCCGTCGCGAGCGCGGTCGGGCACCGGAATCTGAGGTATGATGGCCGCTCAGTCGGGGCGTGGCTCAGCCTGGTAGAGCACTCGGTTCGGGACCGAGGGGTCGGTGGTTCGAATCCACTCGCCCCGACCAGACATAGGAAGGCCCGGTGACGGCGACGTCATCGGGCCTTCGGCGTTTCCGGGCGACAGCGGCACGAACGAATGCCCGTGACCGGGACGCCGGCACCGCCCGGCGCAGACGCCGCTCGTCCTCCCGCTCCGGCGGTGCTAGTATCCGCGCCGTGGCCGCTTCTCCGGCGATCGCGCCCGCCACGGCCGTCCGCGGGACGCCCCGCCATGCCCTCGGCGTGCGCGTCACCCACTGGCTCACGGCCGGCGCTGTTGTGGCGTTGCTCGTGAGCGGCCTGGAAATCGTCGTGTCGCACCCGCGCTTCTACTGGGGCGAGACGGGCACGGTGATGGACCCGCCGCTCTTCTCGCTGCCCATCCCGAGCTCCCGCGACACCGTGCCCACCGGGTACGACTACGTGCTTCCGGACCAGAACGGGTGGAGCCGCTACCTGCACTTCCAGGCCGCATGGCTGCTGGTGTTCACGGGCCTCTACTACGTGGCCGCCGGCAGCGTCTCCCGTCACCTGCGCGACGACCTCGTACCCGCGGCGCGCGATCTCGCGCCGCACGCGATCGGATCGGCCGTGGCAAAAAGCCTGCGGCGTGCGACGCCGGCAGAGGCTCAGGCGTGGGAGTACAACGGACTCCAGCGGCTGACGTACCTGGCCGTGGTGTTCGTCCTCGTGCCACTGCTGGTGTGGACGGGCCTCGCCATGTCCGACGCGGTCGCCGCCGCGTGGCCGGCCACCGTCACGCTGCTCGGCGGGAGGCAGTCGGCGCGCACGCTGCACTTCCTGGCCACCGGGCTCCTGACCCTCTTCGTGCTGGTGCACCTGGCCATGATCGGGCGCGTGGGCTTCGTGCGGCGGGTGGGCGCGATGATCACGGGGCGCGCAGGCGCCCGTGGAGAGACGTCATGAGCGAGATCTCCAGACGCAGGCTCCTGACTCGCGGACTCGCCGCGGCGGCCGGTGTGTCCGGTCTGGGCCTTGGCGCACGCGCGGCCGCCCGGCTCGGGCTCGTCCCGCCGGACAGCGGCGGCCTCTTCGGCGCGGGCGAGACGCTGACCTACGCGGCCCACCGCCTGCTGGTCGGCGATGCCCCGGCGCGCGAGTTCCCCCGCCACATGATCTCGCCGTCGCCGTTCGCGAACACACCGAATCCTCCCAACGACGCCTACAAGGCGCTCCAGGCCGGGGGATTCGCGGACTGGCGGCTCCAGGTGGACGGCCTCGTGGAGCGGCCCCTGTCGTTGTCCCTCACCGACCTTCGCCGGTATCCGGAACGCAGTCACATCACCCAGCTGGCCTGCGAGGAAGGGTGGTCGTACATCGCGGAGTGGTCGGGCGTCGCCATGGCCGATCTCCTCGCGTCCGCGGGAATGCGGCCGGGCGCGCGCTACGTGGCCTGCCATCCCATGGACCCGTGGTGGGAGGCGATCGACATGGCCGACGCGCTCCACCCACAGACGCTCGTGGCCACGGGCATGAACGGCCGGGCGCTGCCGGCGACGTTCGGGGGGCCGCTGCGTATCCGCGTCCCACGGCAACTGGGCTACAAGAGCGTGAAGTACCTGGTCCGGCTGGAGGTAGTGGACCGCCTGGACCACCTGGGGAAGGGCCTCGGCGGGTCCAACGCGGACATCGGCTACGCCTGGTACGCCGGCATCTGACGCGCGCGGGCCCGGCCCGTCATCGGCGCGAGGGCGTCTCGGTCAGGAGGAACACGGCGAAGGACGCCAACCAGTGCTCGCCCTCGTAGTGGCCGGTCGCCACGTGCTGCAAGGCGTCCACGGCGTGTGTGTGTCCGGCGTCGGCGAGGAAGGCGCGGGCGCGGCTGCCGTCGGGCAGTGCCTGGGCGATGTTCCGCATCGCCCAGGCGCGGCTCAGGTTCAGGCCGTCCAGATGGCCGAGTTGCGGGTCCGATCGATCGGTGACCACCGCGATCGTCAGCAGGTTCGACGGCTGCCCGTTCCCCATCGCCGGCAGGTACGCGGCGAACCAGCGCGCGAACTCCTCGGGCGGCAGCACCCGCCGCATCAGGTCGGCCTCGACGAGCGCCGGCGACAGGAAGTCGGAGCCGTTGGGTTCGAGCTTGGCGGGGTAGTCGGTGTCGCCCAGGAAGTAGTCGCGGCTCCGCGCGACGACGAGGTCGCGCAGCGCCGTGTCACCGAGGGCATCGGCGTAGTCGAGCGCGAACCCGAGACCGAACGCCGTGTTCGGATGGACGCCGGTCCGGATGGCGTAGGTCTGCTTCGGCAGGAAGTCGAGATACCGCTTCACGAGCGCGGACGTCAGCGGCTGCAGGTGCTGCTCCCAGCGCTTCGCCTCCGGCGACGACGACCGGTGCAGTTCCTCGGCGAGCTTCAGCGTCCATGCCCACCCGTACATCCGCTCGAAGGCGGCCGTACCGGGGCGCATGAAGTACGCGGCTTCGACCGCGAGATTCTCCGCGCTGAGATTGCGGTCGAGCGCGGCGACGATCTCCGGGGCTTCGGGCATCGACGGGAAGAGCCGCAGCAAGCGCGCGAGCATCCAGTGCCCGTGCACCGACGAGTGCCAGTCGTAGCAGCCGTAGAACGCGGGGTGCACGACGTCGGGCAGCTGCACGTCCTCCGGGGCGTTCAGCACGTAGCCCGGCTGGCTCGGATACGCCTTGGCGACGCACCGGAGCGTGATCCGGGCGAAGTTGGAGGCGCTGTCGGCCGTGAGCGCCGGCAGGACCGGCGGCGGGGGAGGGAGCGGCGGCGCCTGCTGGCACCCTGCCACGAACACGAAGGACCACAGGACGGCGAAGACGGGCTTGGGCACGAGCAGATACTACCCGCCCCGCACTGCACGGGACGCCGCACGGAGTGCCACAATGCGGTCACGATGGCACGGAAGGCTGCCACCGGGACCGACGGCCGCTCCCGGAACATGCGGCACGCCTCGTCCCCGCTCCTCGACGTCAACGCCGCGATCGCCGGCACCTTGTCGGACCTCGCGTTCATCCAGACCGAAACCGCCAGGCGCTACGCCTACCGGCGCGCCGCGGCCGCCATCCTCGCGGTCGAGCATTCGATGGCCGACCTTCTCCGGCCAGGCGGGACCCTGCCCAAGATTCCCGGCATCGGCCCGAGCTCGTCGCGCGTGATCCAGGAGGTCCTGGCGGCGGGGGAATCGCCGAGTGCCGAGGCGAAGATCGACGCCAGCGGCAAGCGCGCCGAGGTGGAGCGCCGCCGGACGCTGCGAAAGCACTTCATCAGCCGCGCCGAGGCCCGGCGCATTCTCGAGGATCCCGCCTACGACCTGCTGCCGGCAGAGGCGTACCGGGGAGACTTCCAGATGCACTCCACGTGGAGTGACGGCGCCAACACCGTCGCCGAGCTCGCCGCCGCGTGCGCGGCCCGGGGCTACACCCGCGCCGCCATCACGGACCACTCGCACGGCCTGGCGCTGGCCGGGGGCATGTCGATGCCAGAGGCCGCCGCGCAGCGCGCCGAGATCGACGCCGTGAACGCCGCCGCTGGCGGAGCGTTCCACCTGTTCCAGGGCGTCGAGGCCAATATCGGCGAGGACGGCACGCTCGACCTGACCGACGAGGAGGCCGCCCGGTTCGACCTGGTGCTGGCCGCGCCGCATTCGCTCCTCCGTAAGGGCCACGACCAGACGCCGCGGATGCTCGCGGCCGTTGCCAATCCCCGCGTGCGGATCCTCGCGCATCCCCGCGGCCGGCAATCGAGCGTCCGCGCCGGCGTGCACGGCGACTGGGATGTGATCTTCGCCGCCGCCGCGGCCCGCCACGTCGCCGTCGAGCTGGACGGCGACCCGAGCCGCCAGGATCTGGACCACACGATGGCTGCCCGGGCGCTGGCCGCGGGCTGCCTCTTTGCCGTCGACAGCGACGCGCATGCCACGACCGAGCTCTGGTACGCCGAGATCGCGCTGGCCCACGCGCGGCTCGCGGGCATCCCGCCGGATCGCATCGTGAACTGCTGGCCGCTCGACCGGCTGCAGGCGTGGATGGCCGGCTGAGTCCGCCTCGCGAGGGGACGCGGCACAATGGGACGTGGCCGAGCAGCACGCCCGCGACGGGCAAGGCGCAGGCGGTGGCCGGCGCGACACGAGGCCGCTGGCCCTCACGCTCGGCCTCGTCGTCGTGTACATGGGCCTCGAGGTGGCCGGCGGTCTCGTGTCCGGATCGCTGGCGCTGCTGGCGGACGCCGGCCACATGCTGTCGGATGCGGGCGCGCTCGGGCTCACGCTGTTCGCCATGCGCCTCGCCCGGCGTCCGCCGACGGCCGCCCGCACGTTCGGCTACCACCGCGCCGAGATCCTCGCCGCGCTGGCGAACGGCGTCACCCTGGTGGCCATCGCCGTGTTCATCTTCGTGGAGGCGTACGAACGGTTGCGGCAGCCGCCCGACGTGCAGGGCGGACTGATGCTGGCGGTGGCCTGCGGCGGACTCGCGGTCAACGGCGCGGGCCTGTGGCTGCTGCGCGACAGCCGCGACCAGAGCCTCAACGCCCGCGGCGCCTGGCTGCACGTGCTGACGGATACGCTCGGCAGCCTCCAGGCGATCGGGGCGGGCCTGCTCATCTGGACCCTCGACTGGACGTGGGTGGATCCCGTCGCCTCGATGCTCATCGGCCTGCTCGTGGTCCACTCCTCGTGGTCCCTCGTCGAGCAATCGGTGTCGGTGCTGATGGAGAGCACGCCCGGCCACATCGACGTGGACGAGGTCCGCTCGGCGCTGCTGTCGCTGGCGGACGTGGTGGACGTCCAGGACCTGCACGTCTGGACCATCACCAGCGGATTCGTCGCGTGCTCGACGCATGTCGTGGTGAGCGACCGGGCCGCGCACCCCTCCGTGCTCGAGGCCGCACGGCATGTGCTGGCGCAGCGGTTCGGCATCGGCCACACGACCATCCAGGTGGACGTGGCGCCGGCAGCCGACCGCGTGCCCCACGCTCCGTCGCCGCGAGGCTGATCGACCCGCGCCTGCGGCCCCGTCGACATACGATGGCGGGAGGCGGCGCCTCGACCGCCGGTGACCACGCCCCTTCGCGGAGATGCGAACGATGACGCCCAAGAACACGATCTGCCTCTGGTACGACAAGGATGCCCTCGACGCCGCGCGCTTCTACGCGGCCACGTTCCCGGACAGCGCGGTGGGCGCCGTGCACACCGCGCCGGCGGACTTCCCGAGCGGCAAGAAGGGCGACGTGCTGACCGTCGAGTTCACGGTGCTGGGCCTGCCATGCCTCGGCCTGAACGGGGGACCCGCGTTCGCGCACACCGAGGCGTTCTCCTTCCAGGTGGCCACCGACACGCAGGAGGAGACGGACCGCTACTGGAACGCCATCGTCGGCAACGGCGGCGCCGAGAGCGCGTGCGGCTGGTGCAAGGACCGCTGGGGCCTGTCGTGGCAGATCACGCCGCGCGTCCTCACCGAGGCGCTGGCGGCCGGCGGAGCGGAAGCGGCGCGCGTCTTCGAGTGCATGATGACGATGCGCAAGGTCGACGTGGCCGCCATCGATTCCGCGCGGCGCGGCTGATCGCCGCGGCGGCGGCGGCGGGGCCCGCACCGCCACACCGCGCTTGACACAACTCTGACGTTCTGTAAGAGTCGCCCGCCATGGCCGCGCCGCCCGGGCTGGACGCGCTCGCGCAAGACCTCCGTGCGACGGGCAGGAGCCTCCGCCGGACGCCCGGCTTCGCCCTGGTGGCCGTGCTGACGCTGACGATTGGCGTCGGCGCGACCACGGCCCTCTTCAGCACCGTCAACGCCACGATGCTCCGGCCGCTCCCGTTCGCGCGCCCCGGGCAGTTGGTCAGCGTCCGGAGCCGGCTCACGACCGGCCAGATCACGACCGGGCTGCTGTCCCCGTTGAACCTCGGGCTCCTCCGCGATCCGTCGCTGCCCGTCGAACGCGCCGCGGGCTTCTCGGCCTCACCCCAGGATCTGACGCTGGTGGGCGACGACGGGCAGGCGACGCCCCTGCTCGTGACGGGCGTGAGCGAGGGCTTCTTCCAGGTGCTCGGGCTGCCGCTGGCGATCGGTCCCGGGTTCACGCCAGACGACCACGCCTTCATCGGCCCGGACGCGCCGGTGGTGGGGGTGCTGTCGCACCGCGCCTGGACAACGCTGCTCGGCGGCGATCCCGGCATCGTCGGGCAGCGCCTGCGCCTCGTGGAGATCCCCGGCGGCGTTCGGATTGCAGGCGTCGCCGCCGCCGCGCTGGATCTGCCTCGCGGGACCGACGTGTGGCTCGCGGCGCGCATCAACCCGCGCGACATCGGCCACGGGCTCGACGTCATCGCCCGCGTGCGTCCGGGCACGGCACTCGATCTCCTCCGCGAGCGTGCCGATACGCTCCTGGTCGAGCAGGCCCGCACCAGCCCGACATCGCCTGCACGGTGGCCCAGCGTGGGCAGGAACTGGCCACCCGGATGGCGCTGGGCGCCTCCCGCGGCGAGGTGTTCGGACACGTGATGGCCGGCGGCCAGCGCCTGACGGCCCTCGGCGCGGTCCTGGGATTCGCCGGGGCATACGCCGGTGGGCGGCTCGTCGCCAGCCGCATCTTTGCCATGAACGCCGCCGACCCGGTGGTCCTGCTGACGGCTGGCGCGACGGTCATCGCCGTGGCCGCCCTGGCGACGCTCGTACCCGCCACCCGTGCCAGCCGGCTCGCCCCCGCGCGCGCCCTCCGTCCGGACGGCTAGGGGCCTGGACAGGGGACTCGTGGCCCGGACAGGCCACTAGGCTAGGACTCGCCGGGCGCGGCGATCTCGTCTTCCGGGTCACGCGGCGTGGTCCGTTCGAGGTAGTCCCGGATCGCGTCGGCCTGGAACTCGTAGACGCGGTCCGAGTCGCTCGGCGGCGGGTAGTCCCGGCCGTCGTTCACCCAGCCCCCGGGCGCGTCGGTCACGCGCCAGCGGCCGTCCGGCAGACGGTGCAGTACGGCTTTGGACATCCCGGCACCTCGACCGCCATCCCCTCCAGGCGTCACCGCGTGTCCGCCGCGGCGTCCGCTACGGCTGCCGGCCCTTCAGCAGCTCCTCCAAGGTGTAGCTTCGGCCGTTGGCGATGACGTGCTTCACGTTGAGCGCGTCGTCGATGTTCTGGAGCGGGTTGCCGTCCACGAGGACGATGTCCGCGAGCTTGCCCGGCGCGATGGCGCCGGCGTCGAGGTTCAGCGCGCGGGCCGAGTTCACGGTGGCCGCCTGCAGCGCCTGGAACGGCGTCATCCCGGCCTTCACGTAGCCGTTCAGCTCGCCGTGGAGGTTGAGACCGTTCGGGGTGTCGGTGCCGGCCACGATCGTGCCGCCGGCCTTCAGCACGTCCATGATCATCTGGTCGTTGCCGGGACTGTCGGCACCGCCGCCGGGCGCGCCCTGGTTCTGGGCGCGGACGCCCTGCTGCATCCACTGCGGGTAGAGCAGGAAGCGCGGATCGTCGCGAAGCGACGGCTGCTTCTCCAGGATGCGCCGCACGCCGCCGCCCGAGATCATGGGGCAGAGGTACCGCTCGCTCTTCCCGAACAGCTGCACGACGTCTTCGTAGGCCCGCTGGTTCGGGGACTGCTTGGGCGAGTAGCCGCGGCGGCTGGTGGCGGCCGTGTGCTCGGTGTTGTCCACGCCGAGGAACGCGGCAGGGTAAATCTCGTGGGTGGCCACCGGTACGCCGATGCCGTGGGCGAACTCCACCATGCGCTTCTGCTGCAGGTCGGGGAGCCGCACGTAGCTCTTGATCAGGTCGTGCTGCAGCACCCGGGCCCGCTCGAGCTCCATCTCGAAGTGGGCGACGCTCGAGATCGCGACACCCATCTTGTAGTAGACGCGCTTCCACTCCATCAGGTAGCCGGTGCCGTACACCCGCGGGCCGATGCGGACCCCCGCCTCGTTGGCTTCCCTGTCCTCGACGGCCTCGTACGGCGTGTTGCCGGGACTGCGGACGGTCGTGATCCCGAAGGCCAGCCACGCGCGGCCCTGCGCCTCGCCGAAGTCCTTCTGCAGGTGCGAGTGGAACTCGATGAGCCCGGGCATCGCGGTGAGGTTCGACGCGTCCACGAACGTCCCGGCGGGGCGCCCTGCGCGCGCGGGCGTGATGCTCTGGATGCGGTTGCCCTGAATCACGATGTCCACGTTCTGGCGGACCGTCTCGGACAGGCCGTCCACCAGCCGTCCCACGCGGACCACGGTGCGCCCGGTGGGCACGGCCGGCGTCCAGGTGAGGTTCAGCGGCACGTCCGTCGTCTGGCCGGTCTCGATGTCCACGATCCGCAGCTTGTCCATCGACTGGTAGAGGAGCCGCTTCGAGTCACCGGCCCAGCTCGGCGAGAACGCCATCTCGGTCGTGACGCGGCGGGGAGGTCCCAACGGTTCGCCCTGCGTCGACACGGGCCACACGTGGAGCAGCCCCTCGTAGATGGCGGCCATCTTGGTGCCGTCGGGGGACCACACCACGCCGCCGCCTCCACGGGAGTCGATCGAGAGGTTCGGCACGGCCGCGTACCACCTGTCGTCGCCGCCCGTGGACGACATCGTCAGCACCTGGTTCGTGCCCTCGCGGAAGCGGCTCGAGTAGGACGCCACCATCGCGACGGCCACGCGCGCGCCGTCGGGCGACCACGTCGGGTTGCCCGGAGAGAAGAGGGCGTCGTGGATCTTCGTGACGGCGCCGGTCGCCACGTCCACGACCGACACCTGGGCGCGCCGCCACATGCCGTCCACGTCGAAGAACGCGATCTTCGTCCCGTCGTTCGACCAGGTCGCGCCCTGCGGCTGGGTCGTGAGCCGCGTGAGCTGGCGGTCCTGGCCGGTCGCCATGTCGCGGATCCACAACTGGAGCAGGTGGCCCCCCCGGTCCGAGGAGAACACGAGCTTCGTGCCATCCGGGGACCACGCCGGGTCGGTGTCGAGGAAGCGGTCCTTCGTGATGTTCTCCGCGGCGCCGCCGACGGGCATCACCCAGATGTCCCCCACGGCCGCGAAGGCCACCTTCGTGCCGTCGGGCGACAGCACCGGCCGGACCAGGCCGAGCGTCTTGCGGGGGGCCCGGGAATCGAAGTCGCGCTTCACGCGGGTGTAGCGCGCGGGCGTCGCCTGCAGGGTGGCCGTGAACGGCACGTCGGTGAACGCCGCGCCGCCGACGGTGCGCTTCCGGATCTTGCCATCGGCCGTGTAGTAGAACTCGGTGGCGCTCGTCCAGACCGGCCGGAACGGGAACACGTTCTCGGTGCCGGTGATGGTCTTGCCGTCGATCTCCAGCCGGCTCGATCGGCCCTCGATGACATGCGCGACCACCGGGCCGCCGGGGCTCCACGACGCGGCGTCCACGGCGCCCGTGGACGACGCGATCTCGCGCGCCTGGCCGCCCCGCGACGGCACGGCCCACACTTTGTGCGCGCCGTCGCGCGTCGACACGAAGGACACGTCGGCGTCGTTGCCGGACCAGCTCGGCATGTAGTCCTCCGCCGGATCCGTCGTGAGCTGCGTGAGCGCGCCGGTGGCGACCTCGAGCGTCCAGATGTTGTAGTCGCTGCCCAAGGGATCGCCGCGGTCCGACGAGAACGCGATGCGCCGGCCGTCGTGCGACCACACCGGCTCGCGATCGTCGAACGCGCCCGTGGTCAGCTTGCGCTGGTTCGACCCGTCGGGCGCAACGGCCCACAGGTCGTAGCCGCCGTCGCGATAGGCGAAGAACGCGATCGTCGTCCCGTCGGGCGACCACGACGGCTGCCGCGCGTCGTTGAACACGTCGGTGATGCGCGTGGCGGCGCCGCCGGACGCGGGCACGACCCAGATGCTGCCCTGCAGGTCGACGGCCAGGCGGCGGCCGTCGGGGGACACGGCCACCGACATGGACGTCCCCTCGTGCACGGGCACGTCCACGGTGGCCGACTGCGCGCCGCGGGTTTGCTCCCCGCCGCCTCCTGGCGCCCGTGTCGCCGCGGCGACGAGCCCGATGGTGCAGACGACGCTGGAGGAGAGGAGCAGGAGCGTTGAGCGGCGCATTGTGGTCGGTAGCCTAGTGGGCCGGCCGGTCGTGCGCAACAGGATTTCCCGCCGAATCGGCCCGCCGGATCGACGCCGACACGCGGCGGTGGTCGAGACACGACGATACAATTGCCGGGCGTGTCATCGCCCTCGTCCTCTCGAACCGTCTCGCGTGCGTCCCTGCTGGGCGTCGTCGCGGCGGCGGCCGGGATGGGCCTGCTCGTGGTGACGGTCCGCCAGGTCGGCTGGGCCGAGATCCAGCGGGGCGTCGGGACCGTCGGCGCGTGGTTCCTGGTGGTCGTCGCCCTGGGCGGCGCGCGCTTCTACGCGCGCGCCAGGTCGTGGATCCTCTGCGCCGACCGGATCGGCGCGCCGGGCCTGACGCCCGCACCGGCGTTCGGAGCGGTGCTGGCGGGCGACGCGGTCGGCAACCTCACGCCGCTGGGGCTCCTCGCGTCGGAACCGACGAAGGTGCTGCTCGTCCGGTCCACGCTCGCGACCGGGCCGGCGTTGACATCGGTGGCGCTCGACAACGGCTTCCACACGGTGGCCGTGCTGGTGATGATCGCCGCGGGCGCCTGGATCCTGGTCCGCCAGGTGGGGCTCGACCCCACGTTCCAGCTCGTCGTCGAGGGCGTCCTGGCCGCCGTCGCGACCGCCGCTGCAGCCGCCGTGTGGCTGGCGCGCCGCCGCCCGGCGATCCTGTCCTCGCTGGCCCAGCTCACGGCTCGCGTGACGGGCCGGGCCGCCCGGTCGCCGGAAGCGCTGCGCGACATCGAGGCCCGCTTCTACGGAGTGCTGGGCTGGCCGCGCGCGGCGCTCTGGACGGCCGCGGCCTGGCAGGTCGCGTTCCATGCCGGAGCGGTCGCCGAGGTCTGGGTGATCCTGCGCGCCCTCTCCGGCGGCGCCACGTCGCTCGCGGACGCCTTCGTCCTCGAATCGGCCGGCCGGCTGGTGACGGTGCTGTTCAAGGTGGTGCCGTTCCGCATGGGCGTGGACGAGGTGGGCGCCGCCGTGGTCGCGACCGCGCTCGGTATCCCTCCGAGCCACGGGGTCGCCCTGGCGCTCCTGCGCAAGCTCCGGATCCTCGTGTGGAACGCCGTCGGCCTCGTCGTCCTCGCCCGCGCGCGTCGCTGAGACATACAATCGCGGCAGTGGGCGCGCAGGCGCCGACCCGCCTTCCCGGAGTGTCGTCATGATGCCTCGAATCACCCGTCGTGCTGCCGTGGCCCTGGCCCTGCTGGGCTTCGCCAGCCTCCCGATGCTCGCGCCGCCGCGGCTGGCCGCCCAGGCCGCCCGCGTGGACCCCGTGCTCTACAAGGGCATGCAGTGGCGCAGCGTCGGCCCGGCGCGCGGCGGCCGCTCCATCACCGTCGGCGGCAGCGACAGCCGGCCGAACGAGTACTGGTTCGGCGCGACCGGCGGCGGCGCCTGGAAGACGCTGGACGGCGGCACCACGTGGGCGCCGATGACCGACGGCAAGATCACGGCCTCGTCGATCGGGGCGCTGGCCGTCTGCCAGAGCAACCCGGACGTCGTCTACATCGGCGGCGGCGAGACCGAGTTCCGCGGCAACATCATCCAGGGCGACGGCGTCTACCGGACCGCCGACGGCGGTAAGACGTGGACGCACGTCGGTCTGGAGGCCTCCCAGGCCATCGCGCGCCTGCGCGTGCACCCGACCAACTGCGACACCGTGTACGCCGCCGTGCTCGGCCCGCCCTACAACGAGTCCCCGGAGCGCGGCGTCTTCAAGTCCACCGACGGCGGCACGACGTGGAAGAAGACGCTCTTCCGGGACGCCAAGAGCGGCGCCGTGGACCTGTCCATCGACCCGAAGAACCCGTCGGTCCTGTACGCGGCGGCCTGGGAAGCGTTCCGGACCCCGTGGTCGATGTCGAGCGGCGGCCCCGGCAGCGGGCTCTTCAAGTCGACGGACGGCGGCGACTCCTGGACCGAGATCACCAGGAACAGCGGCCTGCCGCAGGGCGTGTGGGGCAAGGTGGGCGTCACGGTGTCGCCGGCGGACGGGAACCGCGTGTACGCCCTCATCGAGCACGAACCGGACGGCGGGCTGTACCTGTCGGACGACGCCGGCGCCTCGTGGCGCAAGGTGAACGACTCGCGCAACATCCGGCAGCGGGCCTTCTACTACACGCGCCTCCTGGCCGACCCGGTGGCGAAGGACACCGTCTACATCCTGAACGTGCAGTTCTACCGGTCCACCGACGCGGGCAAGACGCTCACCACGATCCGGCCGCCGCACGGCGACAACCACGACCTGTGGATTGCGTCCAATGACGCCCGGCGGATGATCCAGGCCAACGACGGCGGCGCGAACGTCAGCGTGAACGCCGGGCAGACGTGGACGGGCCAGGACTACCCGACGGGGCAGTTCTACAACGTCTTCACCACCACCCACGTGCCGTACCACATCTGCGGCGCGCAGCAGGACAACACCACCGCGTGCGTCGGCAGCGCGCCGGCGGCCGGCTTCGGCGACGGCGGTGTGCCCCCGATTTTCTACGACGTCGGGGGCGGCGAGAGCGGGTACATCGCGCCGGACCCGCGGGATCCGAACGTCTTCTACGCGGGCAGCTACGGCGGCTACCTGAGCCGCCTCGATCGGGAGACGGGACAGCAGCGCGCGGTGAACATCTACCCCGACAACCCGATGGGGTACTCCGCGATCGACATCAAGGAGCGCTTCCAGTGGACCTACCCGATCGTCTTCTCGCCGATCGACCCGAAGGTGCTCTACGCCTCGTCGCAGCACCTGTGGCGCACGACGAACGGCGGCCAGAGCTGGGAGCGGATGGGCCCGGATCTCACGCGGGCGGATCCGAAGACGCTCCAGGCGTCGGGCGGCCCGATCACCAAGGACCAGACGGGCGTCGAAACCTACGCCGTGATCTTCTCGGTCGCGCCCTCGCACCAGGACGTGAACACGATCTGGACCGGCTCCGACGACGGATGGGTGCACGTCACCCGTGACGGCGGGACGACGTGGCAGAAGGTCACGCCGCCCGGGCTGCCCGAGTTCGCGCGCATCAGCCTCATCGAGGCCTCGCCGCACCAGGACGGCGTCGCGTACCTCGCCGCCAACCGCTACCAGCTCGGCGACCGCGCGCCCTACCTCTACAAGACCGCCGACTTCGGCGCGACGTGGACCCCGATCGTCAACGGCATTCCGGCCAACGACTTCCTGCGCACGGTGCGCGAGGATCCGAAGCGGCGCGGCCTGCTCTACGCCGGCACCGAGCACGGCATCTACATCTCGTTCGACGACGGCGCCTCGTGGCAGTCGCTGGGCCTGAACCTGCCCGATACGCCCGTGCACGGGATCGTGGTGGAGGAGCGCGACCTGGTGATCGGCACTCACGGGCGAGGGTTCTACGTGCTCGACAACATCGGCGTCCTGCGCCAGGCGACGCCCACGCTCACGACCGAGGCGCTGCACGTCTTCGACACGTTCAATCCGATGCGCGGCCGCGACCGGAACGTGAGCATCGACTACTACCTGAGCAAGGCAGCCGACGAGGTGAAGATCGAGTTCCTCGACGGCGCCGGCACCGTCCTGCGGACGTTCACGGGCGCCGCGAAGAGCGGCGAGGCCACCCGCGCCGCGGGCGGCGACGACGAGGACAACCCGTTCGCGCGGCGTGCCCCCCGGGTCGGGGTGGCCCAGGGCATGAACCGCTTCACGTGGGACATGCGCTACGAGGGGGCCGTGGTGTTCCCCGGGATGATCATGTGGGCGGCCCAGCCCCAGCGCGGCCCCGCGGCGCCGCCCGGGACCTACACCGCCCGCATCACCGCGAACGGCGAGACGAAGTCCACGCGCTTCGAGGTGGGCATCGACCCGCGCCTAGTCGCAGACGGTGTGACGGCGGCCGACCTCACGCGCCAGTTCGAGCTCTCCGTGAAGGTCCGCGACAAGGTCAGCGAGGCCAACCAGGCCGTTCTGACGATCCGGTCCATCCGCCAGCAGGTGGACGACCGGATGCAGAAGATTCCGCCGCGGCGGAAGGCCGAGATCCAGAAGCTGGCCGACACCCTGATGACCACCCTGGGGACGGTCGAGGCGGAGGTCTACCAGGTCCGGAATCGCAGCGGCCAGGACCCCCTGAACTACCCGATCAAGCTGAACAACAAGATCGCGGCGCTGGCCGGGGTGGTCGAGAGCGCGGACAGCACGCCCACGGACCAGAGCTACGAGGTGTTCGACATGCTCTCCAAGGCCCTGGATGCTCAGCTGTCGACCATGAAGTCGGCGCTGGACGGGGACCTGACGCGGCTGAACAACGCGCTTCGGCGCGAGAAGCAGCCGGCGGTGGACCCGACGGCGAAGTTCGTGCCTCCGGCACCCCCGGCGTCTCCACGTCCCTGAGGCGCTCGGGCCCCGGTTCCTTTCGGGTATCTGCCCGGTCAAGACCGGCCACCGGCGGCCGATTGGTACGCCGATGAGCCTGGTATCGGTGTCGTCCGGAGGACAGGCGGGCCTGCCCGTGCTGGTGGTGGGGGAGTCGGTGGAGGCGCAGGCCGTCCACCGGTACCTCTTGCGGGAGGGCGTCCGCGCCACGTCCGTGGCCGGCGCCGATCAGGCGATGCGAGCCATCGACGCGACGGCCGTCGCCGCCGTCGTCCTCGACATCGACGACGACCACGACGGCGCCGTCCGGATGTGCCGGCACGTGAAGTGGAACACGGCCACGCGTCTCATTCCCGTGATCCTGCTGTCCGACGACCGGCTGAAGGAGCACCGCCTCGCCGGCATCGACGCCGGCGCGGAGGGATTGCTCGTCAAGCCCTTCGACCCGGACGAACTCCTGGCCCGCATCCGCGCCGCCACCCGCGTGGCGGAGTACACGAGCGACCTCGACTCGGCGGCGTCGATCATCATGACGGTGACCGCCATGATCGAGGCGCGGGAGAGCGCGCCCGGACACTGCTACCGGATGGCCAACTACGCCACGGCCCTGGGCCGCGCGCTGCACCTGGGCGACGCGGACCTCACGGCGCTGTACCGGGGCGCGTTCCTGCACGACATCGGCATGCTCTCGATTCCCGATGGGATCCTCCACAAGGCAGGCCGCCTGGACCCCGAGGAGTACGAAATCGTCAAGTCGCATCCCGTGATCGGCGACGCCCTCTGCGCGAACCTCCGGACGCTGCACCCGGTGCGCGGCATCGTCCGCCACCACCACGAACGCCTCGATGGGTCTGGCTACCCGGACCGGCTCTCTGGGGACGCCGTGCCGCTCCTGGCGCAGATCGTGAGCATCGTGGACCTGTTCGAGGCCATCACGATGGGCCGCGAGTACGTCGCGCCGCGCGGCGCGGCCGAGGCGCTGGACATCCTGCGGCACGAAGTGACCGTGGGGTGGCGGCGGCCCGACCTGGTCGAGGCGTTCGCCGGCCTGGTGACCGGCGGCGCGCTCGAGAAGTTCCGGGGAGAGCCCACCGAGACACCGGCGGGATTCGACGAGCTGACGAGCGATCTGCTCCGGCTGTCCGCCGCGGTGGGCGCGCCGCCCGCCGTCGCCGACGCGGCGCCAGTCGCCTCCGGCGACCGCGAGTGAGCGCGGGCCTCGGGGCCGCGAGTACACTCGGGCGGATGCGGGCGACGCGGCACTTCCTGATCTCGGGGCGGGTCCAGGGCGTGGGCTTCCGCTGGTTCGCCGTGGACGCCGCGAAGCGCGAGGGTCTCGTCGGCCACGTCCGGAACCTGCCCGACGGGCGCGTCGAGGCCGTCGCCGAGGGCGAGGCCGACAGCCTGACGCGCTTCGAGGCCGCGCTCAGGCGCGGGCCGTCGCGCAGCCGCGTCGAGCACGTGCAGATCGCCGAGATCGAGCCGCTGGGCGGCGGGGATGGCTTCACGATCAGCGGCTAGGGACTGGCGGCTGGCGGCGAGTTCGGTCACACTGTCACGCTGTCGCACTGCCACCCCCGTCTCGCCTTCACGCCGACCTCGCCGCGCATGGACCATCTCAAGTCGAAGATCCGCCACGTGCCCGACTTTCCGAAGCCGGGCATCCTGTTCTACGACATCACGACCCTGCTGGCCGACCCGACGGGGTTCCGCGACACGATCGACGCGCTGGCGAACCCGCACGCAGCGCAGGGCGTCGACCGCGTGGTCGGCATCGAGAGCCGCGGATTCATCCTGGCCTCGGCCGTGGCCGATCGCCTCGGCGCCGGCTTCGTGCCGATTCGCAAGCCGGGCAAGCTGCCGTCGAAGACGCTGGGGGAGTCGTACGCGCTCGAATACGGCACCGACAGCCTGGAGATCCACGACGATGCGCTCGGCCCGGGCCATCGGGTCCTCGTCGTGGACGACGTGCTGGCCACGGGCGGCACGGCCCGCGCGGCCGTGAACCTCGTGAGGCGCCTGGGGAGCACGCTGCACGCCACCGCGTTCCTCATCGAGCTGGACTTCCTCAAGGGCCGGGACAAGCTCGCCGACGCCGAAGTATTCTCAGTGCTGCGGTACTGAGGCGGCTGGCGCGTCTGGCTCTTCGCGGGCCCGGCTCGCCCGCGGCTCGCTGCACGTGCGTCATCAGCCATCTGCCACGCGCCCGTAGCTCAGGGGATAGAGCACCCGCCTCCTAAGCGGGGGGTCGACGGTTCAATTCCGTCCGGGCGCGCCACATTCCACCCTGCCGTGTGCAACGAATGAGCAACGCGCGCCCCTGGGGGCGTTGTATGCAGCTCGTTGACTTTCTGTGTAGACGTGCGCAGAATCGAACAAGTAGGCGTCTGACGGGCTTTTCAGACGCTGCACGCCAGCCCACGCGGCCGTCGCGAGGCTTGGCGGTGACACTCACCGCTGACGTCCGGCCGAGACCGGGTTGTGGGCGAGACCAGCGCACGGGGCGAGATCGCTTCGGGAGCGCATCCAGGTGCTTTTCATCCGACGCGTGCTCGTCGTTCGAGCCCGCGTGCACCGGAGGTTCTCGCTCATGAGGAAGTCGTCTCGCAATCAGGCACCTGGCCCTGTCTGGCTCGCCGTGGACGAAGCGGCGCAGCGCGCCAACATCGGTCGGCGCACGATCTACAGCGAAGTGCGCGCCGGGCGTCTCCGCGCCGCCCTCGTCGGCGACCGCCGTCAGATCCGGATCCGGCCCGAGTGGATCGACCAGTGGCTGGAGGCCTCGGCAACGCCGGTGCCCGTGTCGGCCCCTGGGCCGCGCGCGGTGAACGAGTAGGGGCTGGCCGATGCCTCCCCACGCGCCGCCCGGGCCTACGCCCGGGCCGTTGAACATCGACGAGATCTTCGGCGGGCTCTCTCGGCCGATGCCGGCCGCCGTCAAGGCCGTCCGCCAGGTGATGAACGGCGAGACGCCCGACGACATCCTCGGCGACACCGACGCCGCGCTCGCCGCGGCCTTCGCCGTCGCGCACAGCGAGCGGCTCCGGTACGACTTCCGGCGCCAGGCCTGGATGCTCTGCGACGCCACCACCGGGATCTGGCGCCAGGACGAGTCCGGGGACACCCGCCAGGCGCTGCAGGCCTGGGCCGAGCAGCGCGCGTTCGATGCCGTCATCGCGGCCGCGTCGAAGCGCGACGCCGAGGCCGTGCGCGCGTCCGTGCGACGCTCGCTGGCCGCGCGCGGGCTGCACAACCTGCTCGACCTGGCCACCTACCAGCGCCCCGTGGCCTACCACGGCAAGGGCTGGGATCCGGATCCCTGGGTCCTGGCCACCGCCGGCGGCCAGCTCGTCGACCTGAAGACGGGCGGCATCCGGGCCACGCAGCCGGCGGACCTCATCACGCGGGCCTGTGCCGTGCCGATCGACACGGCGGCGCGCTGCGACCGCTGGCGGCAGTTCGTGCACGAGATCGCCGACGGCGATCCGGAGCTCGTCGAGCTGATCCGGCGGGCGCTCGGGTACAGCATCACCGGCGACGTCGGCGAGCAGGTGTTCTTCGTGGCGATCGGCAACGGCGCCAATGGCAAGAGCACGTTGCTCGAGCTCGTCGCGCACGTGCTGGGCGACCTGGCCGGCGTCCTGCCGTTCGGGACCCTGGCCCGGGACCGCGACGCGCGCGCCGTGCAGGCCGAAGTGGCCGAGCTGCCGGGCACGCGCTTCGTCCGCTCGTCGGAGATCCGGGAGGGCGCCTACGTCGACGAGGGCAGGCTCAAGTCCTTCACCGGCGGGGACCCGATCAGCGCGTCGCGCAAGTACGCCCATCCGTTCGTGTTCAAACCGGCGTTCAAGCTCTGGCTCGGGCTCAACCACCGGCCGCGCGTCAGCGACCGATCGCATGGCTTCTGGCGCCGGGCCGTCCTGATCCCGTTCACGCGGACGTTCGCCGGCGACACGACGCTCGAGGCGCGGCTGCGCGACGAGGCGCCCGGGATCCTGGCCTGGCTCGTCGAGGCCGCGCTCGACTGGCAGCGCGAGGGATTGCCCCGGCCGGCCGCGTCGGAGGCCGCCAGGGACGACTGGCGCCAGTCGCAGGACCTGATCGGGCAGTGGGCCTCCGGCGCGCTCGTCGCCGACCCGGAGGGCCGGCTGCCGGCGGCCGAGGCCTACAAGGCGTTCTGTGCGTGGGCGGTCGAGGAAGGGCTCAGCGACCGCGAGCGCGCTGGGGCGCGGACGTTCGGCGAGTGGATGACGTCACAGTTCGGCCGACACCGGACGAAGGCCGGCATGGTCTACGGGTGTAGGGTGAAGGGTTCTGTAGGGTCTCCGTTGAACTCGTCTCCTACGCGCGCGCGTGGAGAGAGTTTGTCTAGAACCCTTCACCACCCTTCACCCTACACCCACACCGATCCGGTTGGTGGAGGGTGTGCAGGGTCTTCCGCAGAAACCTGCGGTGGTAACGGACCCGGTAACGCGCCCGGTAGCGCCGCTGGTCACGGCGGTCAGGACTTCCCCGGAAACCCTTCACAGCCTCCACCTGACGCGAACAAAGGAGGACCTGGCCGTGTCTGACGTCGAAGGTCGCTTCGTCTTCTTGCGCGACGGTGGTCCCGTGGTGCCGCTCGAGGCGGTGCAGTTGGCGCTCCGTCTCGAGGCCGAGGGATTCCGCTTCTCGCTCGACACCGACGGCTGGCTGATGGTGGCCCCGATCGATGAGGTCTGCCCGGCCGATCGGGCGGCGCTGCGCAAATGGCACCGCCACATCAGCATGGTGCTCGTCAGCCAGGCGCTGGCCGATCGGCGGCCGTCGTGAGCGCGACACCTGGCGGTGACGTTCGGGGGAACGTCCGGGGGAACGTCCGGGGGAACGTCCGGGGGAACGTCCGTGGTGACGTTCGGGGACACGTGTCCGGGACGTCCGGGGACAGGTGCCAGGGGCGAGACTTCCCGCCGCTTGAGCCCGGGGTGCGAACGATGGGCACCTGCCGATTCTGGCATCCCGAACGGTCGTTCGGCTTCCTCCGCGTGACGGGACACGCGGACATCTTCGTGCCCTCGCGGGCCGTCCGCCCGGCGCGAGAGGAGCTCACCGTCGGGCAGCGCGTGCGGTTCCTGGTGCGCCGGGGTGGGGACTCGCGCCTCTTTGCGTGGGAGGTTGAGGTGATCGAGTGACGGCCGCGCGGCGCCGCTGGGAGGGGGGTATATCCCCCGGGGATCTTCCAGAAGTGTCGATCTCGGATACCGCGCCCGGTCGCCCCTACAACCACGGGGCTCCCCGGTTCGTTTTTTTTCGAGGCGCACGGTGAGCGAGCCGAAGGCGCCGGCGCCACCGCGACACCTGAAGCCGGCAACGCGGCGCTGGTGGAGCGAGGTCGTGCGGCGGTGGGAGCTCGAGCCACATCATGTGCGGCTGCTCACGTTGTGCGCGGAGGCCTGGGACCGCTGTCAACAAGCGCGGCAGTTGGTCGACCGCGAGGGGTTGACGACGACGACGGGCGCCGGCGGCGCGAAGCTCCACCCGGCCGTGCGCGTCGAGGCCGATGCGAGGCTCGCGTTCGCCCGCTTGTTGCGCGAGCTCGACCTCGACGTGGAGCCGCCGTCCGCCGAGGCGCGGCGGCCGCCGGAGTTGCGTTCGATCGCGGGAGGGAGACGGTAATGCCACGCAAGCTGCGCCGGCCGAAATTGCGAAGAGCGTCTGCGGCGGAGATCCACCCAGGGCTGGCCGCGTACCTGCTCTGGCGCGACATCAACGAAGCGGCCGACCTGTACGCGCAGGACGACACGAGCGCCTTCGATCTCTGGATGGACGAGCACCACCAGGCGGCGTGGCATGCGATCGAACGCGAGGCGCTCGCCGAGTGGGTGCGGGCCTTCCCAGGCACGCGGCCCGCGAGTTGGTGGTGGTGGTCGGCACCGGAACTGCGACGTGTGCTGATCGACGTGCAGCCAGAGCCGGTCGTGGCGGCGCTCGACCGGTGCCACGAAACGGGGATCCCTCGATTCGCATGGACCGGGCAACCGCCGCTCATGGAGTCGCAACCGGCCTATCTCGAGCGCCTCGGCCTGTGGCTATCAGGCGAGCGACGGCGCGTGCCGCAGGCGGCCTTCGAACCACAGGTGCTCACCAAAGACGTGCTGCAGCAGCCACGCGGGAACCCGCGCGCCACACGGCCCCGATGACGCCCGAGCAACTGCTCACGGTCGCGGAGTTCGCGGCGCTGGTCCGCATGGACGCGAAAACCGTCTACCGGCTCGTGGCGCGCGGCGAGCTCGCCGGCGTGATTCGCGTCGGCCGCGCCATCCGGATCGATGCCTCGGTGTCGCTCAAGTCCTCTCGTGCTGAAAATGACGGACAGGTGCTGACACACGCGGTCGTGACAAGTGATGCCGGCCGCCGCAAGCTGGAAGCCGTATGTTGATTCGACCACCGATCGGCGATGCGTCCTTCCTGACCACCTCGGCCGTCGCGCGCGCCCTCGACATCTCCGAGGCCACGGCGCGCGGCCTCGAGCGCCGCGGCGTGTTGCGCGCGGTGCGTGCCTCGAACGGGGTCCGCCTCTTCGATCCGGAGAGCGTGGCGGCCGAGCGCGTGCGGCGCGAGTCGCCGGGCTCACAGCCGCCGAAGCCCCTGGCCTGACCCGCAAAGGAGACCCCGCATGTCGCTGCTCCCATCGAAATGGCAGGACGACGGCAGCCTGTCGCTGGCGCACCTCGCGCCCCACGGCCGCCTGGTCATCGTGCCCAACCTGCAGTACACCCTGCGCCGGCGCCTGACGATCGCCGAGATCAACGCCGGCGCGACGCTCCAAGCCGCCCGCATCGGCTACGGATTCCGCCTGGTCGAGGTCGAGGCGGTCGCGGTGGGCGGGGACGTGGGCGACGCCACGTCCATCGACGTCGGGGCCACGCAGGGCGGCGCGCCCGTGACGCTGGTCGCGTTCGCGCAGGCCTCGCTGACGCGGAGCGCCGTGCTGAAGGACGGGGCCACGGGGGCCGCAGTGCTCGCGGACGGCGCCTCCTACGTCGCCAACGACGCCAACACGCCGCTCACGATCGGCGTGACGGGCCTCGACGCGACGGGCGCCACGCACGTCGACGTGACCGTGACCTACGCGTTCGTCGAGGCGTAGACACCCCGGGCGAAGGGAAGGACGGGACCGCCATGCTGCGAGAGATGCGAGACGCCCTGACGGCGCTGGGGTTTGGCCGACACCTCGAGACTGCCGCCGAAGAGCACGAGGCCGCCCTGGCCGACCGGCGTGCGACGGCCATACAGGCCCTCGCCGCCGCCCGCACGCTGCGGGACCAGGCGCGCCCGAAGGTACAGCGGCGCCTGGCCACGGCCCAGGCCAAGGCCCGCGAACTCGAGGTCAAGCTCGCCGAGGCCCACGGAGAGCTCCGGGCCGCCTGGGGCGCCTTGGGCGACGTGGACGGGCAGTTCCATGCCGCCGAGCGACGGTTCGAGCGCGTGATGTACGAGACCGTGCCGCCCGAGGTCGAGGAGATGCGCCGGCGTCTGGACGCGGCCATCCAGCGCACCCGTCACGCTGACGTGATCGCCGGCCAGCGCCGCTGCTGCCGCTGCCCCTCGCGGCCATCAGCGGGCGGGATCAGGCCGAGCTGCGGCGTCTCGAGGAGGTCGCCGCTCCGCCGAGGACCCACGTGGACGCTGCCAGAGTCGCTCATGGCGTCCGCGCCGATGTTCGAGCGCGTCGACTGAGCGCCCGCCATGCGCGTCGCGTCCCTCGAGCTGCCTCCGGTCTTCGGCCTCGCGTCGCGGTGTGGGTACACGATGCCGCGGGACGGTGGGGGCGCGATCGTCGATGCGCGCGGCACCTGGCAGGGAATCGAGCACCTCGCGCATGAGGTCCAGCTTCAGGTCGATCACGGCGGCCAGGCGACCGCCTGGTGCAGCACGACGGCCGCAGAACTGCAGCTCTTCGAGGACGAGGGCGATCTGTACTTCGCCGTCGACATCGAACACTCCGGCCGTGCGCGAGATCTGCAGCGCCAGGTGCGGGCCGGGCGCTTCTCCGGCGTGTCCATCCACTACGACCCGCGCCTCGCTGAGGCTGCCACGTGGCGCTCCAACGCGGGTCAGGCGCTCGAGGTCCTCACGAGCTGCGCGGTGGCACTCCGCGAGATCTCGCTCATCTGTGCACCGAAGGCGCCGCGGTGCCGGGACACGTGGGTGAGCACGTTCGACGATCCGCGAGCCCTGGAGCGCCTGCCGGCCGGTAGTCCGCTCCGCACCTGGCGCAGTGTGGCCGGGCCGGCGCGCAAGACCCGCGCGCTTGTCCTGCGGGAGTTCCTTGGCCATTCGGCCGCCTGACTCGGGAGTGCATGATGGCCACGGACCGGATCGCCGCGTTCTTTCGCACACGCCCGCTCGCGATCGAGCGCACGCGGCTGCCGGAGCTGTTCGAGCGCGCCGAGACGCAGGCGGCCCGCATGGCCGGGATGACGCCCCAGCAGATCGATCGGGCCGTGCGTGCCGCGACCGATACGCCGCTCGGGCGCGTCGTGGGGGCGACGGCGGTCATCCCCATCACGGGCGTCATCACGCAGAAGTCGTTCGACGCCTGGTTCTTCGGTGGCACCTCAGTCGAGCGACTCCTCTTCGCGTTCCGCCAGTACCTGAACGATCCAGCCGTGAGCGCCATCGTGTTCGACGTCGACTCGCCCGGCGGCGAAGCGTACGGCCTGCAGGAGGGATTCGAGGAGATCTTCGCGGCCCGCGATCGGAAGCCTGTCGTCAGCATCATCAATCCCTACATGGCCTCGGCGGCGTACTTCCTGGGCTGCGCCGCCTCGACGATCTGGATGACCAAGAGCGGCCAGGTGGGGTCGATCGGGTGTTACACCCTGCACCTGGATTTCTCCGAGATGCTCCGCCAGGCGGGCGTGTCTCCGACGCTGATCTTTCACGGCGCGCACAAGGTCGACGGGAACCAGTACGAGGCCCTCTCCGACGACGCCAGGGACGACTTGCAGGCGAGCGTCAGCTACTACGGCGAGGCCTTCGAGGCGGCGGTCGCCAAGGGGCGAGGCGTCAGCGTGGCGGAGGTACGCGCGGACTTCGGCCAAGGCCGCATGTTCCACGCGCCGGAGGCGCGGCGCATCGGCCTGGTCGACCGCATCGGGACCCGCGACGAGCTGCTCGCGTCGCTCGCTCGGGGTCGCGGTCAGGCGCTCGCCGCGGCCGCCGGCCTTGCGGCCCGGGTGTCGGCGCCGCCGGCGCCACTCGATGCGCACGCCCGGCAGTTGCAGCGCGACGCGGACGAGATCGCGATCACGCTGGCCCTCACGGAAATCTGACGGCCGATGCCCCTGACCGCCACGTTCTCCGCCGACTTCCGAGATTTCACGCGGGACCTCGAGGCGGCGCAGGTGCACCTGCAGGTGTTCGATCGGGCGACGCGCAACTCGGTCCGGAGTCTCACGCGTACGGTCGAACAATTTTCCGGGCAGGAGCTGGCGACCCAGGCGGCGCGAATGGCCGAGGCCGTCCGGCGGCTCGGGGACCAGGGCGGTACCGCCGCGGGGCTCCTGAAGCTGACCGACGCCGAGCTGCAGCGCGTCACGTCGACGATGGCCGCGGCGACCCAGAAGGCCGAGCGGCTCGGCGAGCAGCTGCCGGAGTCGCTGCAGGCGATCAACAGCGAGATCGCGAAGCTTCCCCGCCCGGCGGAGGCCTCAGCCCGTGGCCTGGGCAGCATGGCCAGCGCGTTCGGGCAGATGACAGCCGCATTCTCCGCCGGCGCGCTCCTGACGCGGGGCGTCGACACCGTGATCGACCTGGGCCGCGAAGCCTTCCGGTCGGCCGGCGCGCTGACCGACCTGCGGGCCGCGACCGGGCAGTCGCTCGCGCAGCTGCAGCAGTGGACCCACGTTGCCGAACAGGGCGGCCTGTCGCTCGAGGACCTGACGAAAGAGGCCTTCAAGCTGAGCGCGCGGCTCGACGGGGGCAGCGATTCGGTCCGCGCCGCGGTCGAGTCCCTGGGCCTGTCCTTCAGGACCTTGAAGGAGGCGCCCGACCAGCTCCACGAGATCCTGAAGGCCGCCGACGCGCTGGGCCCGTCACAGGAGCGGAACACCGCCCTGGTGCGGCTCTTCGGCGATGAGGGCGCCGCGAAGCTGGCGCGCGTCGCGGACGGCTACGCCGCCCTCGCGGAGGCCGCGGCGGTGGCCAGCGATCGGTCGATCGAGGCGCTGGATCGCGCGGGCGACGAGTTCGTCGCGACCCTCCGGCGCATGAAGGTCGCGTCCACCAACTGGCTGGGGGAGACCTTCGCGAACGTCACGTCGGCCGCGTCGGGGTTCACCGAGTTCAGCGCCGAGCAGCGGAAGATCCTCGCCCAGGCGGCCGGCGGCGCCGACCAGTTCGGGAACAGCCAACTGCTCGATCTGATGACCCAGTTCCGCGCCGAGAACGCGAAAGCGAAGGCGGACGAGGCCGCGCTGGCGGAGCAGCGGCGCCGCACCACCGACGCCACTGCGCCCTATGTCGAAATGCTGGCGAAGGCCCGCCAGGAGGTCGAAGCCCTGGCCCCCGCCGATCGGGCGCAGCTCGATGCCACGATCGCCCTCGGCCGCGGGTTCGAGGCCGTGGCCGATCGCCTCGGGCTCTCCGAGGACGCCCAGCGCCTGTACTCGTCGGTCGTGAAGGAGACGTCCAAGGCCCTGGAGACGGGCGAGGCGGCCGCGCGCGCCTACGCCGAGAGCCTGGCGGCCCTCAGCGGCCGGGCGGCCCTCGCGGGCGCCGAGCAGGCCATGCAGCAGCTACAGGACGTCGGCGGGACCCTCAAGGTCCTCCCGTCGCAGCTCGAGGGCCTCCGGAAGAAGTTCGAGGCCGGCGCGGAGGCCGCGGGCCACCTGGGCGACACCGAGCTCGCCGAGTTCTACGCCCACGTGGCCGATCGGCTGCAGCCCGTGGCGCAACTCCAGGACCGCTACAACGTCACGATCGGCGAGTTCGTGCCGATGGGCATGCGCGCCGCGGAGGTCTCGGCCCTCATCGCCGACCAGATGGCCGAGGTGACCGGGCAGGTGATCCGGATCCTGCCGCCGCTGAAGGCGGCCGCCACCGCCTGGTTCGAGTACCACGCCGCGGCGACCGAAGCGCGCCCGGACGACTTCAAGGACGCGCTGGGCGACGTCATCGCGTTCACCTCCACCCTGGCCAGCGAGCTCGACAAGTCCGCCGGCGCCTTCCAGCGCCTGGCGCAGGTGTCGGGGCGGGGCATGGGCGAGGTCGCCCAGGCCGTCACGATCGCGGCCGCGGCGGTGCGGGACCTGAACGACGTCCTCACCGCGGCCGCGGCCGGCGACAAGACCAGCGCCATCCTGGCCGGCGTACGGCTGGGCGCCAACCTGGCCGCCAGCCTCTGGGACGGCCTCACCACCTCGAGCGGCGAGCACGCCGCCCAGGAGGTCGGCCGCCAGTTCGGCGTGCTCATCAGCGAGAGCATGGGGGACACGATTGCCAAAACGGCCGACCGGCTCTTCCGCGGCGACCGGTTTACCGCGTCGATCTTCAGCCTGGCCGACATCATCCAGGCCGACGGGGGCTGAACGCCGACAACCTGGGGCGGCTGACGTCGCGGCTGCACGACGTCTTCTCGCTGCTCGAGACCGGGGCCTTCACGGGCGCCCAGGCCGCGCACGTCCTCGACGAGAACTTCCGGTCGTTCGTCGACGCCGGCACGGATGCGGCGGGTCGCCTGGCGCCGTCCCTCACCGAGATCATCCGGCTGACCCGCGAGCTCGGCGTGGCGTCCCAAGAGGTCCAGGGCTACCTGCGCGAGCAGTCGGCCACGGCCCTCGAGGGGACGAACGCAATCATCAACGCCTCCAAGGGCCAGTTCGACAGCTACCAGAAGATCGCGGACGCGGTGAAGGCGGCGCAGGACCAGGTCGACAAGCTGAACGCCGTCGAGGACCGCGGCCGCGGCGTCGAGTGGACGCGCGAGATGACGGCCGCCCAGGAGGCCCTCACGAAGGCCCTGGGCGATCAGCACGCCGCCGGCGAGGGCGCCGCCGCCGAGCTCGAGAACCTGGGCCGCATCGCCATGGGCACCTACGCGGCGGCCATTCAGGCAGGGATGTCCCACATCCAGGCGATCCAGGCGGCCGGGCCCGGCCTCGCGCAGCTGTCGAAGGCTTACGACAACCTGGGTCTCAGCGCCGAGGACGCCGGCCTGAAGGAGTTCCTGGCCCAGGCGAAGTTCGTCGAGGCGAACCCCGAGGTCCTCGCCGGCATCCAGGGCCTGACGGACTCGTTCATCGCCCTGTCGAACATCGGGCTCCTGAATGCCGACACGTTCGGCGCGATGGAAGAGGCCGGCCAGCGGATGTACAGCCGGCTCCTCGAGCAGGCCGGCCAGTTCGGCCTCGAGGGCGACGCGGCCGCCCGGGCGGCGCTGCTGCCGATGCAGGACTTCCTGCGCGAGGCGGCGAAGCAGGCCGAGCTGCTCGGCGTCCCGCTCGACGAGAACACCCAGAAGCTCATCGACCAGTCGAAGGAGCTCGGACTCTGGAAGGACCAGAGCAAGCCGGCGCTCGAGGACGTCCGCGACGCCGTGCTCGAGATGCGCGACGCCGTCAAGGAGCTCGTCGACAACCTGAAGAAGATCCCCGAGCGCATCACGACCGACATCACCACCCGATACCACCAGGAGGGGAGCCCGTCGGGACAAAGCGGGCCGCAGCCGCCCCAGGGTCCGAACGTCGACAGCCGCACCAACGGCGCCGGCGGTGCTGGGGCGAACGTCACGATCCGCGTGCCCGTGCACCTCGACGGCCGTCAGGTGGCCGAAGTCGTCGTGCCGCACGTGCCCGACGCCCTCTATCGGCACGGGGTGCCGTGATGGCCCGACCGACCCCGCCGCCGCCCAGCCCCCCCGACCCAGAGCTGGCGCGCGCGGTGGCCAACTCCATCGACATCCTGGCCCTCGCCGGCGAGATCCTCGACATCGCCGACGGGACCCTCAGCTATGCGCGGACGCTCGCGGCGGCCGTCATGAAGGGGCATCTGGTGCAGACGGACCTGGCCAGGTTCTACGCCGCCTCCGACGACGCCAGCACGGCGGTCGCCACCCTCCGGGCGCAGCACGCGGCGCTGACGAAACGCATGGGGCCGCGGAGCAGCTCCTGAACGTGTTCGAGTTGGGCGCGCGGTCAGGACGCCGGCGGGCGCCCAGCGGACCTGAGGCGGGTGGTGCCACTCGGGTCCGTCTCCTTCCGCCGGCGTCGCTTTTCGGAGCTGAGGATCCTCAGCTGAGGAAAGCCCCAGGCGCAGGGCCCTTGACAAGACAGTATTCCAACGTCTATATGTTGGGAGTCGCTAGAATGTCGCCACGCCGAAAATACTCCTTCTGGATCGACGACGAACAGGCCGAGGGCCTGAAGCTCGTCAAGGAACGGGACGGAGTGTTGGAGAGCGAGCAGATCCGGCGCGCCATCACGGCGTGGCTGGAGAGCAAAGGCGTCATGAAGGCGGACCGCCGCCCTGTTAGCAGCAGGAAGCGGCGGCCCTGAGCCCGTCAACCGTTTGCCCCGGTCGACGTGCCTGTCTTGAATTGTAGACGGGCCCGCCGCCGGCTTTCCGAGAGGAAGGCCCGAGATGTCGAAGAAGACCCCACCCGCCCGGCCTGGCCCGATCCCGTCGCGCCGGGACCTCACCACCGGCGCGCACACCCGGATCCTGAGCGAGCCGCACGACCTGGCGCGCAAGATCCGGGGCCCGGTGAGCCAGCTCGAGGTGCTGGCCGCGTGCCTCGCCGGCGACGATCTGAACCTGAGCGCAGTGCTGCCCTATGCCGACGCGGAGCTGCCCAACCTGTTCGAGGGCACCGGCACGGTCATGGGGTTCACGCAGCAGGCGATCCACGCGAGCACGATCCGCGTGCTGCACGCCGTGTGCCCGGACGCGGAGTACCGGGACGAGCAGGCGCTCACCGAGTGCGGGTTCGCGCTCGGGTTCATCGTGGCCGCGCGGCTCTTCGGGGGTGTGCGATGAGCCGGGCCGCCGCGCCAACCGATCGGGAGCCGGTCACGTTCGCCGCCTTCCCGATCACGACCGTGGGGAGCCGCCTGTACCGCATGCAGGCGCTGGCAGCCGTGCTGCAGGCCGTCGCGATCGTCATTCCGGACGACGGCGGGCACGACTTCACCATCGACCGCGAGTTCTTCGCCGGCCTCAGTGAACTGGCCAACGTCATCCGCGAGGACTACGACGCCGTCCAGCAGGTGCTCGGGGCCGAGATCCAGGACCGGCCGGCGCCGGCGGTCGCCTACCCGCCACGAGGCGGACGGGATGCGTAGACGGCGCCTGGCGCGGTCGATCTACGAGGACCCGCACGGGATCGAGGTTGTCGTGCAGCGCGGCGGCCGCGTCCGCCGGCAGCGCTATCCGCGCGGCACGCCGCTCTCCGAGCTCGCCGACGACCGCGACGCCCTGATCGACGAGCTCGAGACGGACAGGACGACGATGGCGCATCGCCGCGGCACGCTCGCGGCCGACGTCCGGACCGCCCTGGCCACCGTCGCAAGCTGGAGGCACCGGCAGGACATCGAGACCCTGCTCGGCCACTGGCTGCGCGCGGAGACGACGACCGCGAAGGGCGAGGCCGCCACGTTCGGGGCGCTGCCGCGCGCGGCCCTGACGCCGCTGCAGATCAAGACCCAGCTCGCGGTGTTCTCCGCGGCCGAGACCGCACCAGGCCGCCGGCGGTTCGCGCCGAAGACGGTGAAGGAGCTCCGGCGGGTCCTGGCCTGGCTGTACACGACGATCGACGGCCCGGACGCCCGGAACCCCGTCCGGGCGACGAAGGCGCCCCGGGTGCGCTACGACGAGCCCCGGGGGCTCGACTACGACGTGATCGAGTGGATCCTCGCGCACGCGCCGGACCGGGGGCGGCCCCAGGACGGGCCGCCAGCATCGCCGAGGTCGGGCTCACTGGTGACGTCTCCAGTGAGCCGGCCCACCGTGAGCATGTCGAAGCTCCGGGCCCGCGTCATGGCCTACACCGGGATGCACCAGATCGAGATCGGCCGCCTCGAGGCTGGCCACGTCGACCTGGCGCGGGGCCGGGTGTGGATCCGGGCGCGCGAGAAGGGCGCCGGCGCGCCGGGCGCGTGGCACCGGCTGACCGGCCGGGGCGCCGAGGCGCTCCAGGCGCTCGTCGACGCCGGCGGGCTGGGCCCGTTCGACCCGCGCAGCCTGGCGCGGTCTTGGCGGATCTGGCTCGCCGCGGCGCGCGCGGCCTGGGACGCCGATCCGGAGAAGCGCGGCCGTCCCTGGCCCGTGCACGCCGACGCCCGGCCCTACGACCTTCGGCACTCCTTCGGGACGCTGGTCTACCTCGAGACGGGCGACATCCGGGCCGCGCAGGCGATGCTGCGGCACCGGCAGGCGTCCACGACGGACCGCTACACGCGCGCGGGGGTGCCGCGGCGGGTGGAGGCGGCCGTGGCGGCGCTCGATCAGGCCTTCCGACGCGAGGTCTCCCCATGACGCGATCCCCACGTCCACGGCAACAGAACCGCGGCCTCCGGAAGCGGTGCGACTGCGATCGGCGTAACTGGTCGAAGTGCAAGCACGCGTGGTACTTCAACTTCAAGTGGCGCGGGACCCACTACCGGATCAGCCTCGATCGGCACCTCGGGCGGCACGTGGACAGCCGCAGCCTGGCCGAGGACGAGGCCGAGCGGATCCGGGTGGCCATCAAGGCCGGCACGTTCGGCGCGACCCTTCCGGCGCGGGACACCCTCACGCTGCGGCAGCTGCTCGACGCGTTCACGACCGACGTCCTGGCGGTGCGGCCAGGGGGCGAGCGCCCGAACGACACGCACGCGACTTCGGCGATCGTGTCGGCGCCGCTGCGCCGGCTCACCGGGGAGATCCGGCCGTTCGGGGACTGGCTCGTCGCGGACATCACCTCCGCGGCGCTCGAGCAATTCCGGACGGTGCGCAGCGTGCCGCAGACGGTGGAGCGCACCGGCCGCGGCAGCCGCACGATCGGCGGGCCCCGGGGCGTCAACCGCCTGCTGGCGTTCCTGCGGCGGGTGTTCAACTGGGCGATCGCCGCTGGCCACCTCGAGGCGACGCCGTTCCGGCGGATGGGCGTGGCGCTCGTGAAGCTGCCCCGGGAGCCGAAGCGGACGCGTCGCTTGCAGGAGGGCGAGGGCGACCGGCTCCTGGCCGCGTGCGGGCCGCACCTGCGCGCCGTCGTCGAGGCCGCCCTGGAGACCGGCATGCGACGGGGCGAGCTGCTCGGCCTGCAGTGGTGCGACGTAGCCCTGCAGGCGGGCGAGATTCGCGTCCCTGCCGCGAAGACGAAGACGGCCACCGGACGCACCGTCCCGATCTCGCGTCGCCTGGCGGCCGTCCTGGCGCTCCGGAGGGACGGTCCCGACGGCGAGCCGTTCGAACCGACGGCCTACGTCTTCGGCACGGAGATCGGGACGCAGATCGGCGACGTCAAGACCGCGTGGCGTCGCGCGTGCGCGCGGGCTGGCATCGAGGACCTGCACCTGCACGACCTGCGACGGGAGGCCGGCAGCCGCTGGCTCGAGGGAGGCGTGCCGTTGCACACGGTGCGGGACTGGCTCGGGCACACGTCGGTCGCGCAGACGAGCACGTACCTGGCGACGACGGCGAAGACGTCACACGAGGCGATGCGGCGATTCGAGGACTACGTGCAACAAAGGGCAACGGATCGCCGAACAGCGGACCTCAGGACGGCACCACCTGCCAAGGAGGCGACCAGGAACACACGAGAAAACACAGGCGGACACGGTCCGCACTAGTTACCGACCGACTCCTAAGCGGGGGGTCGACGGTTCAATTCCGTCCGGGCGCGCCATCTTTCGTCCGCCACCGCACCAGGAGCGCCGCGGCAACAAGGCGGCGGCGACGGCCCGCGCCCGCCCGACCGCCTCGGAACCACGGTGCCAGGCCGGGCTCGCCGGTATCCGCCGATCGAGACGTTTTGGCTCCGTTCGACACCCTGAGCGACGGCGCGCGTTCGCGACGCCGCGAACGCGCGCAACCCCAGTCGCCAGACAAGGAGCCCTCGATGCGACACTTCCCCCGTGTGATTTCCGCTTCCGCCCTCTGCGTCGCGCTGGGGCTGGCCCAGACCAGCGCGGCGCAGTCGGTCCCGTCGCCGCGGCTGATCGAAGGCCCGTCGAATACGGCCGTCGGGCAGAACGCCCTCGCGAGCAACGCCGCAGGGACGGCCAACACGGCCGTCGGCGTCGATGCGCTGCAGTCGAACGACGGCGGGTCCGCCAATACGGCCGTGGGCATCTCGGCCCTGAACTCCAACTTCGACGGCGTGGCGAACACGGCGACCGGCGCGTCGGCGATGTACCACAACGTCTCGGGTATCGCGAACACTGCCGTCGGCGATTCGTCGCTGTATTCGAACACCGTGGGTACCGACAACGTCGCCATCGGCGCGGCCGCCCTCTTCAGCAATGCCGGCGGCGGCAACACCGGACTCGGCTCGCTCGCCCTCAACAACGCAACCGGGGACCGCAACACGGCCGTGGGCGTCGGGGCAGGGTCGGGCATCACCACCGGTTCGCACAACGTCCTGCTGGGGGCCGACGTGGCCGGGAGCGCCTCCGACGCCAACACGATCCGCCTCGGGCTGCCGTACAACGGCGCCACGGGCGAAGGGCAGAACAGGACGTTCGTCGCCGGCATCTTCGGCACGCAGCTCAGTGCGCCGGCGCAGGCCGTCTTCGTCGATGCCAACGGGCAGCTCGGCATCATGGGGCCGCAGGTCCAGACCGGCGGCGGCACGACCACCCCGGCGGCGAATCCGCGCGACTTCGACGCGCTGGCGGCGCTGGTCCGGGCCCAGCAGGCGACCATCGACGCGTTGCAGCGGCAGGTGGAGGCGCTGCGCGCCTTCGCGGAGAGCGCGCGCCCGTCGCGGCGTCCGGCACGGCGGTAGGTCGACGCGCCGCGACCGACCGTCGTTTTGGCGGCCCGCAACGGCCGGCCCCGTTTGTCGTGGCCCCACGAGAGAAAAGTCGCGGCTGGCGCCAGACCGATGCGTGCGCCGGCCGCGCCGTGGGATCCGCCCGCCCCGCACGATTTCAGGCGCCCGCCGGCGTGTCGTCCGGCGTAAGATTGGGTCGCCGGTCTCCCCACCCCCCCGCCGCGTGCGCGCCCATCGCGCCATCGACGCGGCCCTCGAGCTCCCGGCGCAGAGGGGTTCGACATGTCACGACTGAAGCACGTCCTCACGGGGATGGGTGTGTGTCTGGGACTGATCGCGGCGCCGGCCGGCGCGCAGACACCGCCAATGATCCACTCCGTCACGCTCGCGGCCGACACCGGCGTCCTGACCATCGCCGGCGAGCACCTGGGGCCCGATCTCCAGGTCTCGATCGATGGCCTGCCGGTGACGACGCTGCCCGGCGCCACCGACACTCGGGTTCAGGTGCAGGCGCCCGCGGTGGTGCTGGCCACGCCGGGCACGTATCGTCTGGTCGCGATCGACCCCGTGCGCAAGGCCTGGGATGGCTTCATCGTCGCCACGTCGCCGGGCGCGGCGATCCCCGCCGCGGCGTTCGCCATGGGCGGCGCTCCAGCGGCCAGGGGCCCGGCGTTCACCGAGTCGAGCGTCCAGCCGGATGCGAGCCTCGACGTGCCGGGCCGGGGCACGAGCCCGGCGCCGGTGCCGTTCACGGTCATCGAAGAATCGGCGTCGCCCTTTCGTACGGCCCTTGGCCACCAGGCACTGGACGCCAACCTTCCGGGCGTGGCCTTCAACAACACCGCCGTCGGGTACCAGGCGCTGAAGTGGCACCGCTACAATTCGAACAACACGGCCGTCGGATACCTGGCCCTGACCCAGGACGATCTGGGTGACTCCAACACCGCCATTGGGGCGTCCACGCTCGGATCGAACCGTAACGGCCGCGACAACACGGCCGTCGGCGCCCAGGCGCTCTCGGCCAACCTGGCCAGCAGCAATACGGCCGTCGGCGCGTCGGCCCTCGTCAGCGACCAGACCGGGATCGACAATGTCGCCGTCGGTGCGTTCGCGATGGCCAACGCGAGCGGCGACCGCAACACCGCGTTGGGGAAGTCGGCGCTGGCCAATGTGAGCGGATCGAGAAACATCGCGATCGGGAACGCCGCCGCATTCAACGTCGGTTCCGGGAGTGACAACATCGTCCTGGGCACGAACGCCTTCGGCACGGCCGAATCGAACACGATGCGGCTGGGCGTGCCGTTCAGCGGGCAGGCCGGCCAGAACCGGACGTTCATCGCCGGCATCCGCGGGACGACGGTGACGGGCGGCGAGGGCGTCTACATCGACGCGAACGGCCAGCTCGGGAGCGGGCCGGTCGTACCCGCGAGCAACACCGTGGGTTCGGCGCAGGTCATGGCGGACTCGCTGACCGCCGCCGATCTCGCGCCGAATGCGGTCGGCACCTCGGAGCTCGCCGACGGGTCGGTCACGGTCGCCAAGGTCGGCTTCACCTTCGCCGGGTTGGGCGCCAACACGTTCACGGGCACGCAGACCATCGGCGCCGGCAGCCTCGCGCTGCCGAAATCCACGCCGACCGGCGGCAACCTGGTGAAGAACGGCGTCCTCTTCCTCCACGACTCGGGCGTCCACAACACCTTCCTCGGTGCCCTTGCGGGGGAACTGGCGACCACGGGTCCCGACAACACGGCAACGGGCCAGTCGGCGCTGGCGAATCTCTCCACCGGCGGGTTCAACACGGCCACAGGCTCCGACGCCCTGCAGAAAGCCAGCAGCGGCGACGGCAATACCGGCACGGGGTACGCCGCCCTGGCCCAGACCAATACCGGTGCGATGAACGCGGCGCTCGGGTACGCGGCCGGCCGGGAGAACACCGGCGGTTCCTACAACATCTACCTCGGCGCCGGCGTCACTGGCGGTGCCTCGGACGCCAACACGATGCGCCTCGGGCTGCCGTACAACGGCACGACGGGCGAAGGGCAGAACAGGACGTTCGTCGCCGGCATCTTCGGCACACAGCTCACGGCACCCGCCCAGGCCGTGTTCGTCGACGCGAACGGGCAGCTCGGCATCGTGGGGCCGCAGGTCCAGACCGGCGGCGGCACGACGGGTCCTGGCGCGCTTCCGCGGGACCTGGCGGCCCTCGTCGCGGAGGTCGACGCGCAGCGGTCGACGATCGCGGCGCTCGAGGCCAGGCTGCGTCAGCTGGAGGCCGACGTTCGGAACGCGCCTCGTCGTCGCTAGGCGCCACAGGGGCCGGCGCTGGGCGCCGGTCATCCCGGGTGATGGCCCGCGGGACGCGTACGTGACGGCCCGCCGGCGCCGCTGATACACTGTGGGGTCGGTCCGGACGCCGGCCGAGCATCCCCATGAAGCACTCCGAGAAAGAGCACCTGAAGGAAAACGAAGTCGCCCACGCCCTGGAGGCGGCCAACAAGTCGTTCCAGGAGAACCGCGGGCAGATCCTGGCCATCGGCGGTGGGCTGCTGGCGCTCGTCGTGATCGTCGGCGGCTACACCACGTGGCAGCGCTCGCAGAACGACGCCGTGAGCGCGCTCCTGGCCGAGGCCATGATCATCAACGAGGCGCCGGTGCAGCCGCCGGTGCCCCCGGACCAGACCGGCTCGGGCGGGGCGACCGTGCCGACCCAGATGCCCGGCACCTACCCCACGGAGAAGGCGAAGTACGAGGCCGCCCTCCCGAAGTTCCTGGCGGCAGCGGATCAGGCGCCGTCCAGCACGCCGGGCCGGCTCGCCCGGCTGAATGCGGCCGGGGTGCTGGTGGCCCTGGGCCGCTTCGACGACGCGCGGGCGCAGTACGATCAGCTCACGTCGGGCGGCGACCTCATCGCCAAGAGCGCCATGCTGGGCAAGGCGCAGGCGCAGATCCGGCAGGGCCAGTTCGACCCGGCCATCGAGGCGCTCAAGACCCTCAGCACGGACGCCACCTCCGGCATGCCCGCCGACGGCGTGCTGCTGGAGCTGGCGCGCGCGTATCGCGTCGCCGGCAAGGTGGAGGACGCCAGGAAGACCTTCACCGAGATCGTCGAGAAGCACGCCGACTCGCCGCTGGCCACCACCGCGCGGACCGAGCTCGACCGCCTCAAGGGCTGACGCCGGGGACCGGGGCACCGTCGGCGGCACACGGCCCGCCGGCTGTGCCACACTGCGGCTCCGAGGTTGCCGCATGTCCCCAGTCGCCGCCCGTCTCCCGCTCGCCGCCGCCGTCGTCCTCTTCGCGCTCGTGGCTCCGGCCGCCGCGCAGCCCGTCGTGACGCCCGACGCCGACCCGCGCGTGGCCGCCATCGTCGCGGCCGTGTCGCCCGAGCGCCTGCGGACCCTGGCGACGACCCTCGCCGGGTTCGGCACGCGCGAGACGATGTCCACGACCGCGTCATCCACCCGGGGCATCGGCGCGGCGCGTCAGTGGATCCTCGACGAGCTCACACGCTCGAGCCCTCGCCTGCGCGTGTCGTTCGACACGCACGTGATCGCGCCCCAGGGCCGGATCACGCGCCAGACCGAACTCCGGAACGTGATGGCCGTCCTGCCCGGGCGCACCGCGCGGCGCATCTACGTCACCGGGCACTACGACTCGGTCAGCCTCGGGCGCGGCGGGCAGCAGGCACTGAACACGGGCGGCGGCAACCGCCAGGGACGTGCCGACTTCGACCACGATCAGGACGCCCCCGGCGCCAACGACGACGGCAGTGGCACGGTGCTCACGATGGAGCTCGCGCGCGTCTTCGCCGAGAGCGGCCTCGAGTTCGACGCGACGCTGGTCTTCATGTGCTGGGCCGGCGAGGAGCAGGGCCTGATCGGCTCGTCCGCGCACGCCCAGGCCCTGGCCGCCGGGAAGGTGGTGGTGGAGGCCAACCTGAACAACGACATCGTCGGCAACAGCCACGGCGGCAACGGCGTGGTGGACGCCGAGACCGTGCGCGTCTACTCCGTGGGCCCCGAGGACTCGATGCCCCGTTCGCTGGCCCGCTACGTCGAGCGCGTGGCCGCCCTCTACGTGCCCTCGCACCGCGTCCGGCTGATGGCCCGGGAGGATCGCTTCGGGCGGGGAAGTGACCACTCGTCCTTCACGAAGCAGGGCTTTCCGGCGGTCGTCTTCCGCGAAGCCAACGAGAACTTCGCCAAGCAGCACACGCCGAACGACACGCTCGACGGCGTGGACGTCGCCTATCTGGCCCAGAACGCGCGCGTGAACGCGGCGGCGGCCGCCTCGCTCGCACTGGCCCCGCCGGCGCCGTCGGTGGTCAACGAGCGGGGCGCGCCCCAGATCGGCCGCGGTCCCTCCGGCTACGACGCCCAGCTCCGGTGGCAGGCCTCGCCGGGGGCCGTCGCCTACCGCGTCTACTGGCGCGACACGTGGACCAACGACTGGCAGCACCGCCAGACGGTGGGCAACGTGACGGAGTTCGTCCTGCCGAACGTGACAATCGACGACTTCGTCTTCGGCGTGGCGGCCGTGGGCGCCGATGGCCACGAGAGCCTGACGAGCGCCTACGTGTCCCCAGTCCGGCAGCAGCCGGACATCAGGGTCGTGAAGTAGCTACGACTCCGCCTCGCGCTTGAGGTCGGCCAGCAGCCGGAGCGCGTCGAGCGGCGTCGTCGAGTCGACGTCGATGGCCCGCAGGCGATCGCGGAGCACGTCGTCGGCCGCCGCCTGGAACAGGCCGAGCTGCTGCTGCGGGATCGACGCCGCGCCGCTGATCGCCGGACGGCCGCCGCGAGCGAGTTCGTCGCGTTCGAGCGCCGTCAGGATCTCGCGCGCCCGGCCCAGCACCGATCCCGGGAGACCGGCGAGGCGCGCCACGTGGATGCCGTAGCTCCGGTCCGAGCGTCCGGGTTTGATCTTGTGCAGGAAGACGATGTCGTCCTTCCACTCCTGCACGGCCACGTGGGCGTTCACCACGCCGGGGACGCCATCGGCCAGGTCCGTGAGCTCGTGGTAGTGGGTGGCGAAGAGCGTCTTCGGCCGCGCGCGCCCGTTCGTCGCGAGGTGCTCGGCCACCGCCCAGGCGATGCTCAGGCCGTCGAAGGTGGCGGTGCCCCGGCCGACCTCGTCGAGCACGACGAGGCTCCGCGACGTGGCGCCGTTCAGGATGAGCGCCGTCTCCTGCATCTCGACCATGAAGGTGGACTGGCCGCGGGCGATGTTGTCCGAGGCGCCCACGCGCGCGTAGATTCGATCGACCAGGCCGAGCTTGGCCTCACGCGCCGGCACGAACGACCCCGCCTGCGCCAGGAGCGACAGGAGGGCCACCTGGCGGAGGTACGTGGACTTGCCGCCCATGTTCGGTCCCGTGAGCACGACGAGCTGGTGCGTGGTCCCGTTCAGGAGCACGTCGTTCGGCACGAAGGCGCCGCCGGCGAGCCGCTCCACTACGGGATGGCGCGCGTCCAGGGCGCTCAGCTCGTCGCCCTCGTGGACGTGCGGCTTGGTGAAGTTTCCGAGGGCGGCCGTCTCGGCCAGGCCGGCGACGACGTCGAGGGCCGCCACCGCGCGCGCCGTCTCGATCACGCGGGCGGACTCGGCGGCCACCGACCGCCGAAGCGCCTCGAACAGTTCCAGCTCGCGTTCGATCGCCCGCTCGTCGGCGCCGAGCACCTTCTCCTCGTGCTCCTTCAGCGCAGGAGTGACGAAGCGCTCGCCCCCGGCGATCGTCTGCTTGCGCAGGTAGTCGGCGGGGACGGCATGCAGGTTCGCCTTCGACACCTCGATGTAGTAGCCGAACACGCGGTTGAAGCGCACCTTCAGCGACTGGATACCCGTGCGTTCGCGCTCGCCGCTCTCGAGCGCCGCGATGATCTCCTTGCCCGACCGGCTGATGCGCCGGAGCTCGTCCAGCTCGGGGTCCACGCCGTCGCGGATCGCGTTGCCGTCGCGAGCGAGCAGCGGCGGTTCGTCGCCGAGCGTGGCCTCCACGGCACCGCGGACGTCGGCGAGGTCGTCGAGCGCCGCGACCAGGCGCACGACCAGGGGGGCGTGGCATTCGCCGAGGAGGAGCCGGAGGCGGGGCACCGCGCCGAGTGAACGGGCCAGCGCCACGAGGTCGCGGGGACTGGCGGTGGCGAGCGCGATCTTGGAGACCACGCGCTCGAGGTCGACGATCGCCTTCAGCGTCTCGCGGACCTTGCCCCGGTCGGCGGCACGGAACGCCAGTTCCTCGACCGCGTCGAGCCGCTCGCGGATCGGCTCCAGCGCGACCAGCGGCGCCATCAGCCACGCCCGCAGCAGCCGGCCGCCCATGGCCGTGACCGTGCGATCCACCTCCTCCAGCAGCGATCCGGCGCGTCCGCCCTGCGACGACTCGACGACCTCGAGGTGCTTGAGGGTGGTCGGGTCGATCAGGAGCCGGTCGGCCGACTCGCGCAGGCGGACGGTCCGCACGTGGGCGAGGTCCGCCTTCTGCGTCTGCCGCAGGTAGTGCACGAGGGCACCCGCGGCGGCCACGGCCGCCGGGCGGGCGTCCAGGCCGAATCCCTGCAGGCCCGAGACCCGCAACTGTTCCTGGAGCACCTCCGACGCGCGCGCCGCGTCGAACGTCCACGGCTCGACGCCTGTCACCACCACCCGCGACCTGGCGACAGCCGGCAGGGCCGCGGCCACGTCGACGCCGTGCGCCACGACGACCTCGCGCGGGGCCAGCATCGCCACCTCGTCGTCGAGCACCCGGCGCGCCTCCGCGCCCTGGAACTCGGCCACCTGGAACTCGCCGGTCGACAGGTCCAGGACCGCGATGCCGAGGCGCTCCCGCGGCCCGGCGGCGGCGTCGAGACCCGTCACCGCGAGGAGGAAGGCCGGCTCGCGCGCGTCGAGGTAGCTGGCATCGGCGAGCGTCCCCGGCGTGACGACGCGCACGACGTCGCGTTTCACCACGCCCTTCGCCTTGCGCGGGTCTTCGATCTGCTCGCAGACGGCCACCCGGTGGCCGAGCTTCACGAGGCGCGTGATGTAGCCGTCGGCGGCGTGGAACGGCACGCCGCACATCGGCACGGCCGCTCCCGAGGCGTCCTTCGACCGGGACGTGAGCGTCAGGTCGAGGGCTCGCGCCGCCACCAGGGCGTCCTCGTAGAAGAGCTCGTAGAAGTCCCCCATCCGGAACAGCACGAGCGCCTCCGGATGCTGGCGCTTCGCGTCGAGATACTGCCGCATGGCCGGGGTGACGGCGGCACCGGCAGCGGGCAGGGGAGGGGCGGTCTCAGGCGGGCGGGACAGGGACGACCTCGGCGGACGGCCGGCGGGCGCCGGCGTCGAATCGCCGTCGAGTATAGTCGGGAAGCCGCGACGGCGGCGGACGCATGTGGGTGCTGGCTCTCGACACGACGACGCGCGACGGAGGGGTGGCCCTGGTGCGCGACGGCGTGGTCGCGGCGGCGCGGCCCGGTGACGCCGGGCTGACGCACGCGGAACGTGTCCCCTCGGACATCCGGGCCCTGCTGGACGAGGCCGGCGTGAGTCTCGCGGCCGTCGACGTCATCGCCGTGGCGACGGGACCGGGCGGGTTCACGGGTCTCCGGATCGGCATCGCCGCCGCGCACGGACTCGCCGCGGCCCTGTGCCGCCCGGCCGTCGGCGTGCCGGCGTTGACGGCGCTGGCCTGGGACCTCCTCGACCGGATGCCCGACCAGGCGGTGGCCGGCGCCTGGCTGGATGCCTCGCGCGGGGAAGTGTTCGCGGCCGCCTGCGTGCGGCCCGGCCCGGAGGCGCCGGCCTGGCCGCCAGACGAGCTCGTGCCGGCGACGGCGGCCACGCCTGACGTCACGCTCGCCAGCTGGGCGGCGGTGCCGGCCGGCACGCCGGTCGCCGCCGTGGGCCCTGACGCCCTCCGCGAGCGTCTGGAGGCGGCGGGCCTCCGCCCGGTGCCGCCGGCCGGGTCGCTGGCCGCGGTCGTCGGCCGCATCGCGTGGCAGATGGCCGGGCGAGGCCCGATCGACCCGGCGAGCCTCGCGCCCGTCTACGTGCGGCGCCCGGATGCCGAGCTCGAGCGTGAACGGCGCACGGCCGCGGAGCGGGCGTGATCGCCTTCGAACGCCTCGCCGACACGACGCACCTCGACGACGTCCTGGCGCTGGACGCGGTGTGCTTCCACCGGCCATGGACCCGCGCGGATTACGAGCGGGAGCTGGCCGATCCGAACCGCTCGTTCATCTTCGTCGCCAGGATCGACGGCGCCACCGTGGCCTATTGCTCCTTCTGGCGCATCTTCGACGAGATCCACGTCAACAACTTCGCCGTGCATCCCGACTGGCGCCGCCGTGGCGTGGGCCGGGCGCTGCTGACGCATGTGCTGGCCGCCGCGGCCGCCCTGGGTGCTCCGCGGGCCACGCTCGAGGTACGGGCGTCCAACGAGCCCGCCATCACGCTGTACGAGCGCAGCGGCTTCCGCCGCGCGGGCCGGCGGCCCGGCTACTACACGCATCCCGTCGAGGATGCGCTGATTCTCTGGCGCGGCGCGCCACACGCCTGAGACGCCGACTTGAAGTGGCCCGGGTGGGGTGCTAGAGTCGGCCTCGATGCCCCGGTGCGCTAGGGCACCGGAGGTCGGGAAAGGGGCGGATGTCATGTCCGACATCGAGGAAACGCGCCGCCGGCTGCTGGAAAGCAGCGATGTCTACCGCCAGCTGGCCACGGATCACCAGTCACTCGATACTCGCCTGAAAACCCTCTCCGCCAAACCGCATCTGTCCGACGACGAACAGCTCGAAGAAGTCTCGTTGAAGAAGCAGAAGCTCCGGCTGAAGGACCAGATGGAGGATCTCATCCGGCGTTCCCAGCACGAAACGGCCGGGCCCCTGCCGGCCTGAGCCCGCGAGTTCGACGGCGCCGGCCGACTCTCCGGCGCCGTCCCCACCACGACGTCCCCGCCCACCGACGGTACAATCGGTTTCCATGATCGGACTCGATCGCGCTGGCTGGCCGTTCCTGGCCGGCGCCGTCGCCCTCGCGCTCGTCGGCGTCTGGGCGTTTGGACGATGGGGGGCCGTGCCGGGCGTGCTCCTGGCGCTGGCCCTGGCCTTCTTCTTCCGCGATCCGGAACGCCAGCTGCCCGCCGATCAGGAGCTGATCCTCTCCCCGGCCGACGGCGTCGTCATGCGGGTGGGCCCCGGGGACGACGGCGCACCGCCCGGCACCTGGCAGCAGATCACGATCTTCCTGTCGCCGCTCGACGTCCACGTCAATCGCGCCCCGGTCGCCGGACGCGTCACCAGGGTGTCCTACCACCCGGGGCGGTTCCTCCCAGCCTACAAGCCCGAGAGCGGCGCCCTCAACGAGCGCTCCGAGGTCTGGGTGGATCACGGCGGCCAGACGGCGGTCTTCCGCCAGGTCGTCGGCGTGCTGGCGCGCCGCGTCGTCTGCCGCGTGGAGGCGGGTGACACGCTGCGGGTCGGCCAGCGCATCGGCGTGATGAAGTTCGGATCGCGCATGGACGTCTTCCTGCCCCCCTCGATCGCCGTCGCCGCGCGCCAGGGCGACACGGTCGTGGCCGGCGTGACGGTGCTGGGCCGCTGGTCCCCGTCATGAGCCACCACGACGCCCCGTCCGGCCAGGTCCCGGAGCGCAAGGGCCTGCGCCGTGGCGTGTTCCTGCTGCCAAGCCTCTTCACCGTGGCCAACCTGTTCTGCGGGTGGGCGTGCGTCGTCTACGCGATGCGGGGCGAGTTCCATACCGCCGCGCCGTTCATCGGCATCGCCGTCGTCCTCGACATGCTGGACGGCCGCATCGCGCGGATGACAGGATCCTCGAGCGCGTTCGGCGTGGAGTTCGACTCGCTCGCCGACCTCATCTCGTTCGGAATGGCGCCGGCGGCCCTCACGTTCCAGTGGGGCCTCTGGCCCCTGGGCCGCCTCGGGTGGACGGTGGGGTTCCTGTACCTGACCGCCGCGGCGGTCCGGCTGGCGCGCTTCAACATCCAGCGCGTGGCGGACAAGCGCTACTTCGTCGGACTGCCGAGCCCCGCCGCGGCGGGCGTTCCGGCCGCCACGATCTTCTTCCTGTCGGAGGGGCCCACCGACGCGACGCCGGCGGCCCTCGCCCTGACGATGCTCTTCGTGCCGGCCCTGCTCATGGTGAGCACCATCCGGTTCCGCAGCTTCAAGGCCTTCAACCTCGCGGCCCCGGTCAACTCCAAGGCGCTCGTCGTGGTCGCCGCGGCGCTGGCGCTCTTCGCCACCCAGCCCGACGTGGTCCTCGTCGTGCTCGCGTACGGCTACCTCGTGTCGCCGATCGTGGAGTGGGTGATCACGCGCGCCATGCGCCGACAGGCCACCGCGCCCGCCGCAGAACTTCCGGCCGCCGAGCCGCCGGCCGACGCCCCGCCGCGCGACGCCTAGCCTTCGGGCGCGGGCGGGGGTGCGGGCGGTCCGAGGGGCACCCAGAGCGTGACCGTCGTGCCGACGCCGGGCGTGCTCGCCACCTCGATGGCGCCGCCGTTCAGTTCCACGTTCCTCCGGGCGATGGTGAGCCCGAGGCCCGTGCCCGTCGCCTTGGTGGAGAAGTAGGGCTCGAAGATCCGGCCGAGCGCGGCCGCGTCCATCCCGACGCCCGTGTCCACGACGTCCAGCCTGGCCCGCCCGTCGCCGGGCACGGTCACGTCCACCGTGAGCCGCCCGCCTCCGGGCATCGCGTGGAGGGCGTTCTCAATCACGTTGGTCAACGCGCGGGCCAGCAGCACCGGATCGACGAACACCGAGACGTCGGTGTCGCCGCGCGTCTCGATGGCAATCCGTCCCGTCAGGGCGTGCGCGTAGGGCGAGAGGATCTCGTCGAGCAGGGGCGCCAGGGGCGTCGGGGCCGGGCGCGCCTGGGGCGCGCTGGCGAAGCTCGAGAACTCGGCCGCCAGCTGCCGGAGCAGGCGCACCTGCAGCAGGATGTTGGCCACGCACTCGTCCACCAGCGCGCCGAGCGGCAGGCCGCGGTCGGCGTGGACGCGCCGCAGGTGCTCGGCGTTCAACTGGATCGGCGTCAGCGGGTTCTTGATGTCGTGCGCCACCTGGCGCGCCATCTCGGCCCACGCCTCGAGGCGGTTCGTGCGTTCGAGCTGCGCGCGCTGGCGCCGCAGGTCGTCCGCCATGCCGTTGAAGGCCGCCACCAGGCGGCCGAGCTCGTCGCTGGTCCTGACGAGCACGTGGGCGTCGAGATCGCCGGCGGCGAGGCGCCGCGTGGCGCGGGTGAGGCGGCTGACCGGATCGGAGATGCGGTGGGCCGCCCAGTAGCCGATGCCGCTGCCGAGGAGGATGAACGCGATGGCCGCGAGCAGCACCCGCCTGTCGAGCTCGTCGACCTGGCGCTCGATGCTGCGCTGCCGCAGCGTGAGCGGCACGCTGACGATGGCCTGTTCGTCGGCGACGCGGACGAGGGCCGAGGCGACCTGGTACTCGTAGGCGCCGACGGACTCGCGCGCGAGGTAGGTCGGCTGGCCCTCGATCACGAGCGCCCGGTAGGTGTCGCCGGGCGTGCGGGTCGGCAGCAGGCCCGACGCGAAGAGCGTCCGCTCGCTCGACGCCAGCAGGCCGGCGCCCGCGAACACGTTGAGGTCCTCGCCGATGACGCGGCTCAGCCACACGAGCAGGCTGTCGTCGAGCGCGGGCAGGTTCGTGGCGCCGCGGGCGTCGATCGCGGCGAAGTCCTCCACGACGCGGCTGGCGGAGAGCACCGTGCGCGTGGCCTCGCGCTCGATGTCCTGCCGGAGCGTCGTCGCCATCTGCGCCCGCGTCACGAGGGCCAGGGCCACGACGGGCACGACCACCGCGGCGACGAATGCCAGGAACAGCGTCCGCGAGAAGCTGGCGCGGACGTCGCGGAAGAGGGCCCGGCCCGACACCGCGGAGAGGCCGCCGAGCCGCGCGCCGAGCGAGGTCGCCACCAGGAGCACGACGAACAGCACGGCCGTCAGCGCCATGATCTCGGCCAGGTTCGACAGGTGCGCCAGCCACGACGGGCGCGGGTAGCCGATGGCGTAGATGGCGCCGCGGTCGCTCAGGAAATACACGTCCGACACCACGCCCTGGCGTTCGAGCGTGGTCCAGAAGGGCGTGCGCGATGCCACGAGCCGGGTCAGGAGCGACTCCGGCAGCGTCCAGGCATCGCCCCCGGCGACGAAGAGCGGCCGCCGGCTCCAGCCGTACGCGACGAACACCACGTCGTCCGACGCCGGCGGTTCGGCGCCGCTCTCGCCGCCGACCAGCGCGACGTACGGGTTCTGCGCCGCAAGGAACGGCAGGTTCGCGTAGTCGAGGACGGCGTGTACGACCACCGAGCCCACCACGCGCCCGTCGACACACACGGCGCGCCCCGCGTGCAGCAGGCGCCGCTCCTCGGCGAAGAACGGCGAGACCTCCTCGAAGAGCTCCCAGTCACACGAGCTCTCCTGCCACGTGCGGTCGACGGCGGTCTCCGGGAGGTTCAGGGCGAAGCGGCTCACCATCCGCCCCGCGCCGTCGTAGAGCTCGACCGACGAGGTGAGGCGTTCGGTCGCCAGCGTGGTCCGCGCCCAGAGCAGGAACGCTGCGTCGGTGGGCACGGGGCCGGCCGGGCTGGGGGGCGTCGCCTGGACCAGGTCCGCGATGTCGCCGGACCAGAGCTGCGTCAGGGCATCGCGGACCGACTGCTGGAGGTTCTGCCGCTGGTCGGCCACCTGCCGCGCCAGGTCGCGCACGACGGCCTCCTGGCGCGCCGAGGTCACCCAGCGCGCCAGCGACGGGTAGGCGGCGACCGAGGGCACGACCAGCGCCCCCAGCACGACGAGCAGGCGTGCCGGCTGGGATCCGCGCCGCAGGGTCCGGGCCGCGGCATCGAACGCCGCAGCAACCAGGAGGACCCCGGCCGCGAGCGCCAGGAACCCCGGCAGCGCCTCGCCGTGCACCTCCAGCGCGAGGACGCCGGCGGCCCCGACCAGCGCCGCCGCCACGCCCGAGCGGTCGAAGGTCTGCCGGCGTCCGGTCAGCAGCGCGACGGCGGCCCGGACACTGGTCCCCATCAGGATGGCCAGTGCCGCGTGCACGGCGACCAGGCCCGCCGCCACGGTCGCGAGCGAGGTCTCGAACGGTGCCAGCGCGACGGTCAGGGGACCGTGGGGATGGCCGCCGAGCGCCAGCGCCGCTTCCACGATGGCGTGATGGCGCAGCACCAGGAGGGCCGTCAGCCCCCCGGCGCCGAGGTGGGCGGCGAGCACCACGAGCCGGGACGCACGCCGATCGGCGCGCCGGCCGATGCCCACCGCGATGCCCCGCGCCACCACCGTCGCGACGAGGCTGACCAGGGCGAGCGCGGCCAGCGCCGCCAGCAGGACGCGCAGCTCCGGCGTGCCGCGCCCCTGCCAGGCCTGAAGGGCGCGATCGGCCATGGCCCAGCTCCCCAGCGCGGCCGCCGCCATCGCGGCGTTGATGGCCAGGTAGCCGGCCGCCGAGCGGGTCAGCGCGCGCCACGTGGCCAGCGCCCCCCACGACGCGGCGAGCGCGAGCGCCGCCACCAGCCACAGGAGCGCGACGACCGTGTCGTGGGCCACGGCCCGGGCCACCTCGATCGTGCCGGCGGCGATGCGCGCGGTCCCGAGCCGCGCGCCCTCGGCCGTCGCGATCTCGAACGTGTCGGGGTCGCCGCCGCCGTCGGGTGGTCCGATGGCGACCGGGCCGAGGGGCGTGTTCCACTCCGCCAGGCCGCCGGTCGGGCCGCCCGAGGAGATGGCCACCTCGGCGACGACGGTCCCCATGCGGCGCCGGCTGCCGTCGCCGGCGACGATCGGCGCCAGGCGCGCCAGGCGCAGCCCGAGGGGCGACGGCAGGACGAAGGTGGTCGCGGCGCCCGCCAGGCGCGAGGCGGGCAGCGTGGACGGCCGGCCGTCCCACGCGATCGGCGCGCCATCGGGCCCGTAGACCGTGAGCGCGGAGACGGCGTCGTGGCCCACGCCCCCGTCGACCGAGACCATCGCGAAGAGCCGGCCGACGCTCGACGCGTCGCCGCCGGCCGCCCGTTCCACGACCTCGCCGGCCGAGGCGAGTTCCTGGACCACCGCATCGAGGGTGGCCGTGGACCGCGCCATCTGCGCGCGCGCCGACGCCTCGATGCGCGCGCGCGTCTCATCGGGCGACGCACCCACGGTCGCGCGCACCCAGAGCCACCCGCCGGCCGCGACGAGCGCGAGGACCGCCGCCGCGCCCGCGCCGAGGCGGACGAGCGCGCGCCGGACCAGCGGAGGACACGCCATGCCGTCGATCATTCTGGCAGGCGCCTCGGAGCGCCGACAAGGGAAACGCGGGGACGCGTGCGGTATAGTGCTCGTCACCCCCACGGCCCATGGCGCTCATCGCCTCGTCGAAGCTGGCGCTGAAGCGCGGAGCGATCCTCACCGCCGCGAACTGGCAGGTCGTCGTGCTGCAGTTCGTCGCCGACACCGTGTTCACGGCGCTCCTCGCGGTGCCCGTCGTCGGAGGCGCCGCGCTGGTCGTCCTCACCTCGGGGCTCGCGCCGCGCGCGCTGTTCGGCCAGGGCGTACGGCGCGCAGTTCCGGCCGTCGCCGCCGCGCTGCTGGCCCACCCGGTCGCCCTCGCCGCGTTCCTGGCCGCGGTGCTCGTCGTCCTGCTGGGCGGGTCGCTGTTCGTGGCGTTCGTGAAGGGCGGCACCATCAGCGTGCTGGCGTCGTCGGAGGCAGGCGCGCGGGCCGTGGAGCAGCCGCCCCTCCACTACGCCGCGATCCGGTCGGCCAGCCGTTTCAGCCTGGAGGCGGCGACGGCCGGCGCCCACCGGCTGTTCGGCCGCTTCGCGCGTCTCGGCCTCGGGCTCTTCGTCGCCTACCTCGTCATCGGCGCCGGGGCGCTCGCCGTCCTGGTGTCGCCGCGCGGCCCGGCGTCGCCGTGGATCGCGGCGCGCGTCGCCGCCGTGACGCTCGCCGTCATCACGACCGTCACGCTGGTGAACCTGGTCTACCTCCTGCTCCAGATCGCGGTGGCGGTGGACGACTGTGATGTGCGCACGGCCATCGCGCGCGTCTCGGGCTTCGTGATGCGGCGTCTGGGGGAGATCGCCATCGTCTTCGGGGTGGTCCTGACGCTCGTGGCCCTCGGCACGGCCGCGTCGTTCCTGGCCACGGCGGCGCTCGGCCTCGTCGCGTTCGTGCCGTTCGTGGGTCTGGTCGCCCTCCCGCTGCAGGTCGGCGCGTGGGCCATCCGCGGGCTCGTCTTCCAGTTCCTGGCGCTGACGGCGCTCGTCGCCTACGTGACGCTCTACCGTGCCTCGCGGTCGCCAGGCGGCGGTTGAGGTGAGCGCGCCGGCGGCGGCGGCTCCGGAACCGGCGTGCCCGGCAGGTCGCCGAGCGCCGCCGGCGCCGGCTCGATGCGCGGCGCGAATCCGACCAGGCGTCCCTCGGTCGTGACGGCCGTCAGGCGGGTCCCCGTCACCCGACCGCCGACGCGCACCTGCGTCGCGCCGATCACCTCGCTCGCGCTCGAGAGCGACACGGACGGCTCGCCGGTCGCCGTGGCGTAGCCTGACAGCTCGTTCGCGTAGGTCGGCACCAGCACCGCTCCGCCGAGCAGCACCGGCCCGCCGGCGGGACGGTGGGGCAGTCCCTGGCGCCACTGCAGGCTGCCGGATCCACGGCTGAGCGCGCGCAGCACGTGATCGAACGCCACGACGTAGATCCGCCGGTCGTCGGCGGCGGGCGCGCCGGCCACCGCCGCGCCAAGCCTGAGACGCCAGCGGGGACGACCGGACAGGAGATCCAGGCTGTAGAGCGCGCCGCCGGTCGTGCCCACCAGGAGCTGGTCGTCCAGGGCCGTGAGGCCCGTCGCCTGGCCCTCGAGGGTGCGCGTCCACACCGGGCGCCCGGTCGCGAGGGCGAGCGCCACGGTCCGTCCGTCGCTGAGCCCGAGGTAAAGATTGTCGAGGGACGGGGCGGGCGGCACGTGCACGGCGGCACCGAGCGCGACCTGCCAGACCGCCGCGCCGTCGGATGCGCGCAGCGCCACCAGGTCGCCGCTCTCGAGCGAGACGATCAGCCAGCCCGTGTCCCAGTAGGGCCGCCGCGCCGCGGGCCCGGGCAGGGCGCGCCGCCACACGAGCCCGCCGGTCGCGGCATCGTGCCCTTCCACGCCGTCGGCGCCGGCCACGTAGACGAGGCCGCCGCCCACCGCGGGCGAGAGGGAGGTCGCCGCCGCGACCTGCCAGTCGACGACGCCGCGCTCGAGATCGACGCGGGCGAGCGTCGCGTCGCGCGCGACGACGAACGCCGCGTGTTCGTCGAAATCGGGCGTGGTCCCGGGCGCCAGCTCGAGCGGCGCCGTCCACCGCAGGTCCATCGTCCCCGAGGCCAGGAGGCTCGGCGCCGGCGCCTGGGCCGCACGCACCGGCAGCGCGAGCCACGCCACGGCGAGGGCGACGACGACCGCGGCCAGACCACTACATGTTGCGGTCGCGATCCGGGGCACGCCGCTATAATAGCGTCCGCGCCGCCGCGTCGTGGCCGGCGCGTCCGCCCCACATCATCCCGTGGCCCATCAGACCATTCTCGTTCTCGATTTCGGCTCCCAGGTCACCCAGCTCATCGCCCGCCGCGTGCGCGAAGCGCACGTCTACAGCGAAGTCCATCCCTGCGACGTCAGCGACGACTGGGTCCGCGCCTACGCGCGTGATCACGCCGTGAAGGGCGTCATCCTGTCGGGCAGCCACGCGAGCACCTACGAAGCGCAGGACCTGCGCGCGCCGGAGGCCGTCTACGCGCTCGGCGTCCCCGTGCTCGGCATCTGCTACGGGATGTTCACGATGGCCGTCCAGCAGGGCGGACAGGTCGAAGCCAGCACGCACCGCGAGTTCGGCTACGCCGAGGTCCAGGCCCACGGGCACACGGCGCTGCTCGACGGCATCGAGGAGGAGGCCGGCAGCGCCGCCGGGGCGCTGCAGGTGTGGATGAGTCACGGCGACAAGGTGACGGCGCTTCCACCCGGCTTCACCCTCATGGCCTCGACGCCGAGCTGCCCGATCGCGGGCATGGCGGACGAAGCGCGGCGCTTCTACGGCGTGCAGTTCCACCCGGAGGTGACGCACACCCGCCAGGGCGCCGCCATCCTCCGCCGCTTCGTGCTGGACATCTGCGGCGCGACGCCCGACTGGATCATGCGCGACCACATCACGGAGGCCGTGCGCGCCATCCGGGACCAGGTCGGCGACGAGGAAGTGATCCTGGGCCTGTCGGGCGGGGTCGACTCGAGCGTCGCGGCGGCGCTCATCCATCGCGCCATCGGCGACCAGCTCACGTGCGTATTCGTGGACCACGGGCTGCTCCGGCAGGACGAGGCCCGCCTGGTGATGGAGATGTTCGCCGGGCGCCTGCACGCGCGCGTCATCCACGTGGACGCGAGCGAGCAGTTCCTGGCGAAGCTGGCCGGCGTGAGCGACCCGGAGCAGAAGCGGAAGATCATCGGCCGCGAGTTCGTCCAGGTCTTCACGGCGGAAGCCGCGACGCTGAAGGCCGGCGGCGGCGGCCACAAGGGCGCGACGTTCCTGGCCCAGGGCACGATCTATCCGGACGTCATCGAGTCGGGCGGCGCGAAGACGAAGAAGGCCGTCACGATCAAGAGTCACCACAACGTCGGCGGCCTGCCCGCCGACCTCGGCCTGAAGCTGCTCGAGCCCCTGCGCGATCTCTTCAAGGACGAGGTGCGGGAACTGGGCCTCGCGCTGGGCCTGCCGGCCGACATCGTCGGACGACACCCGTTCCCGGGCCCCGGCCTCGGCGTACGGATCCTGGGCGAGGTCCGCCGCGAGTACGCCGACCTCCTGAGGCGCGCCGACGCGATCTTCATCGAGGAACTGCGGCGGTGGACCGACGAGGCCACCGGCCGGAGCTGGTACGACCTCACGAGCCAGGCCTTCGCCGTGTTCCTGCCGGTCAAGAGCGTCGGCGTGATGGGCGACGGCCGCACCTACGACTACGTCGTGGCGCTCCGCGCGGTGCAGACGAGCGACTTCATGACCGCCGACTGGGCTGAGCTGCCCTACGGCCTGCTGAAGACGGTGTCGCGCCGCATCACCAACGAGGTGCGCGGCATCAACCGCGTGACCTACGACGTCAGCTCCAAGCCGCCGAGCACGATCGAGTGGGAGTAGGATGCTTGGCGGGGCTCGGGTCTCGGGGGCCGGGTCCCGGGAAGTGCGCATGAACACGAACGCCGTCGCGCCACCAGCGCCAGCCGCCGAGCCCCGAGACCCGGGCCCCGGGCCCCGCCATGTCTGACTTCGTCCACCTGCACCTGCACACCGAGTACTCGCTGCTCGACGGCGCCTGCCGCATCGAAGAGCTGCTCGACCAGGCGGCGGCGCTCGAGATGCCCGCGATCGCCGTGACCGAGCACGGGAACATGTTCTCGTCGGTGGTGTTCCACGATGCGGCGCGGAAGCGGGGCATCAACCCGATTCTCGGCTGCGAGGTGTACGTGGCGCCGGGCGACCGGCGCGACAAGTCCGGCACGCCGGGCGAGACGGCGAACCACCTGGTGCTGCTCGCCGAGAACGAGACGGGCTTCAGGAACCTCATCAAGCTCGTCTCGGCCGGATACACCGAGGGCTTCTACTACAAGCCCCGCATCGACAAGGCGCTTTTGGCCGAGCACGCCGAGGGCCTCATCGGGCTGTCGAGCTGCCTCAAGGGCGAGGTGGCCACCGAGATCCGCACCGAGCACGCCAAGCGGGCCGTGGCCGCGGCCGCGACGTTCCAGGACATCCTCGGCGCGGGCAACTTCTTCCTGGAGATGCAGTACCAGGGCATCGACGAGCAGCGGGTCGTCAACAACGGACTCCTCCCGATCGCGAAGGACCTGGGCATGCCCCTGGTCTGCACCAACGACGTCCACTACCTCCACCAGCACGACAGCAAGCCTCACGACCTGCTGTTGTGCATCGGCACGGGCAAGTCGGTCCACGACGAGAAGCGCCTCCGCTACCACGGCGACCAGTTCTTCCTGAAGACCGCCGAGCAGATGACGAAGGTGTTCGGGGACTACCCCGAGGCGATGCGGAACACGCTCCTCATCGCCGAGCGCTGCAACGTCACGATCCCGTCGGGCACCCTGCACGTGCCGAAGTTCGAGGTGCCGTCGCCGTACTCGCTCGACGACTACTTCGAGCACGTCTCACGCCAGGGATACGCCGATCGCCTGCCGCGCCTGCGGCAGCTCGCCGCCGACGGGAAGCTGCGGCACACGCTCGAGGAGTACGACGCGCGGCTCGACTACGAGATCGCCATGATCAAGCGCATGGGGTACACCGGGTACTTCATGATCGTCTGGGATTTCATCCGGTATGCCCGCGAGCACGGCATCCCGGTGGGACCCGGGCGCGGGTCGGCGGCCGGCAGCCTGGTGGCGTACTGCCTGAAGATCACGGATGTCGATCCCATCGACTACGACCTGCTGTTCGAGCGCTTCCTGAACCCCGAGCGCGTGTCGATGCCCGACATCGACGTGGACTTCTGCGAGCGGCGGCGCGGCGAGGTGATCGAGTACGTCACGCGCAAGTACGGGCGGGAGAACGTCTCGCAGATCATCACGTTCGGCACGATGAAGGCGAAGGCCGTCATCAGGGACGTCGGGCGCGTCCTCGACCTGCCGTACGCGGACGTGGACCGCATCGCCAAGCAGATCCCGCCGGCCCTCGACATGACGCTCGAGAAGGCGCTGGCCGAGAACGGCGTCCTGCGGGACATGCGCGACAAGGACCCGCGCGTGAAGGACGTCCTCGAGATGGGCAAGCGTCTCGAGGGCATGTCCCGGAACGCCGGCGTCCATGCGGCCGGCGTCGTCATCGCGCCAGGGCCGATCAGCGACTACGCGCCCCTCTACAAGAGCAACCGCGACGAAATCACGACCCAGTGGGCCATGAAGGAGGTCGAACGTGTCGGCCTCCTCAAGATGGACTTCCTGGGCCTCAGCACCCTCACGCTGATCCAGGACGCGCTGGCCGAGATCAGGCGCACCGAGGGCGTGGTGCTCGACATCGATGGCGTGCCGCTCGACGACGCGAAGACCTACCAGGTCTTCTGCGAGGGCCAGACCTTCGGCATCTTCCAGTTCGAGAGCTCGGGCATGCGGGAGCTGCTGCGCAAGTCGAAGCCGCAGCGCCTCGACGACCTGATCGCGCTCAACGCGCTGTACCGTCCCGGGCCGCTCAAGAGCGGCATGGTGGACGACTACGTCGCCCGCAAGCAGGGCAAGACCGAGGTGAAGTACGACCTCGCCGCGCTCGAGCCGATCCTGGCCGACACCTACGGCGTCATCGCCTACCAGGAACAGGTGATGCGGATCGCGGCGGTGCTCGCCGGCTTCACCCTCGGGCAGTCCGACGTGCTGCGCAAGGCCATGGGGAAGAAGGACCCCAAGGTGATGGCCAAGCAGCGCGAGGCCTTCCTCGAGGGGACCAGGAAGAAGGGCATCAGCGAGAAGAAGGCCACGAAGATCTTCGAGCTGATGGAGTACTTCGCCGGGTACGGCTTCAACAAGTCGCACTCGACGGCCTACGCGTTCCTGGCGTACCAGACGGCGTACCTGAAGGCGAACTACCCCCGGCACTTCGCCGCGGCGCTCCTGACGATCGAGGCCGCCAACACCGACAAGCTCGCCCTGTACATCGCCGAGTGCCGCGACCGCGGCATCCAGGTGCTGCCGCCGGACGTCAACGAGAGCCAGATGCACTTCTCCGTGGTCCCGGAGGGAGTGCGCTTCGGGCTCACGGCCATCAAGGGCCTCGGCGAGGGCGCGATCCAGGCGATCCTGGACGTGCGCGGCCGGCTGGGCCGGATCGACGCCCTGCACCAGCTCGCCGAGGAGCTCGACCTGCGGCTGGCGAACCGCCGCGTGTTCGAGGCCCTCGTGAAGAGCGGCGCGTGCGACAGCCTCGTGCCTCCGGGCCCGACCGGGTCCGCCGTGCCGCCGACCATCGGCCGGGCACGCCTGATGCGGGGCCTGGACCTGGCGATCGAGCACGGCGCGCGCGTCCAGCGGGACCGCGAGCAGGGCCAGGCCAACCTCTTCGGCGAGGCGGTCCCGACCGCCGGCGACGCGCCGGACGGCGCCGTCCCCGACGGTCCCCCCTGGTCCGAGATGGAGTGGCTGGCCCACGAGAAGGACGCCCTGGGCCTCTACCTGAGCGGACACCCGGTGGACCGCCACGCGGGAGACCTCCGCGCGTTCGGCGCCCGGACCGTCGGCGACCTCCTGGCCACCGAGGTGCCCGAGGCCGACGAGGGCGCGCCCGGCCGCCTGGTGCTCGAGGACGTCTCGGTCGGCGGCATCGTGAGCGCCGTGCGGGCGCTCAAGACGAAGAAGGGCGATCCGATGGCGGTCTTCACGCTCGAGGACCACCAGGGCTCGGTCGAGGTCGTGGCGTTCCCCGAGACCTACGGCCGCTTCCGACAGTACATCGACACCGGCGCGCTCCTGCTCGTGAAAGGGAAGTTCGAGCGGGACGAGGACTCGTCGCGGTTCCAGGCGACGGAGCTGTCCTCCCTCGAGGGCCTGCGCGAGCGGCTGGCGCGCGCGGTCAGCATCCACCTCAGCACGGGAGCGCACTCGCGCTCGACCCTGGAAGCCCTCTGGGACGTGCTGGCCCAGCACCAGGGAGATCGTCCGATCGTGATCGAAATCGAAGTGGGCGCCGACGAGCGCCGTCTGAAGGTGAAGGCGAACGTGACGCCGCAGATCCGCGTCCGGCCCTCCGAGCAGCTCGTGTCCGCGGTCGAGCGGGTGTGCGGCGCCGGGTCGGTTGTGCTGCAATAGGCGACAGCGCATGGCCGACCTGCTCGAGTTCGAAGAACCCATCGGCGTTCTGCAGAAGGAGATCGAGGCGCTCTCGATGCTGCCCTCGACGCCCGACCGGCGCGCCGACATCGCCCGCCTGGAGGCCCGGATCACGTCCATCCGCCAGGATCTGTACGCGCACCTCACGCCCTGGCAGCGGGTGCAGGTCGCGCGGCACCCGGCGCGGCCGACCACGCTCGACTACGTGGAGCAGCTCTTCACCGAGTTCGTCGAGGTCCGCGGCGACCGGCGCTTCTCCGACGACCACGCGATCGTGGCGGGCCCGGCGCGGTTCCGCGATCGCCCGGTCATGATCGTCGGCCACCAGAAGGGCAGCGACACCAAGCAGAAGATCTACAGGAACTTCGGCTACGCGCGCCCCGAAGGCTACCGGAAGGCCCTCCGCGTGATGCAGCTGGCCGAGAAGTTCGCGCGGCCCGTCATCTGCTTCGTGGACACGCCCGCCGCGTACCCGGGCATCGAATCCGAGGAGCGCGGCGTGGCCGAGGCCATCGCCGTGAACCTGCGCGAGATGGCCGTGCTCGATGTCCCGATCGTGGTCGTGGTGCACGGAGAAGGCGGCAGCGGCGGCGCGCTCGGTATCGCCGTGGGCGACCGGATCCTCATGCACGAGTTCGCCGTGTACAGCGTGATTCCGCCTGAGGGCTGCGCGGCGCTCCTGTGGCGGGACACGAACCAGAAGGTGCGGGCCGCCGAAGCGCTGAAGATCACGGCGCCCGATCTGCTGGGCCTCGGGATCATCGACCAGATCGTCCGGGAGCCCGCCGGTGGGGCCCACACCGATCCCGCCGAGGCGGGCCGGATCCTGGGCGATGCGCTGGCGGCGGCCCTCGACGAGGTCTCGGCCCTGGGCAACGACGAGCGCCTCGAGCGGCGCTACCAGAAGTTCCGCCAGATGGGTCAGGTCGGCCTGGCCGACCAGTGACGCGCGTGCCCCCGCCCCTCATCTGGAAGCGCCGGGCGTACGACGAGGTGGCCGCCGGCCGCCTCGAGCGGGAACTGGGCCTGTCGAGCGTCGTGGCGCGGCTGCTGGCCACGCGCGGACACGTCGAACCCGAAGCGGCCGACCGCTTCCTCCGGCCCTCGCTGAGTCATCTGGGCGACCCGTGGCGCCTCGCGGATCTGGCCCCGGCCGTGGATCGCCTGCTGGCCGCCACCGAGCGGAAGGAGCGCATCGTCGTCCACGGCGACTACGACGTCGACGGCGTGACCTCCACCGTGATCCTGCGCCGCGCGCTCGAACTCCTCGGCGCCGACGTCGGCCACTTCATCCCCGAGCGCCTCCGCGACGGCTATGGGCTCCAGCCGGCGACGATCGACCGGCTCCACGCCGACGGCGCCAAGGTGGTGGTGTCGGTGGACTGCGGCATCCGCGCGCCCGAGGCGGCCAGACGTGCCCGCGAACTGGGCATCGATCTCATCATCACCGACCACCACGAGCCCGATGCCGAGTTGCCGCAGGCGCTGGCGGTCGTGAACCCCAAGCGGCCCGACTGCAGCTATCCGGACAAGCACCTGGCCGGCGTCGGCGTCGCCTTGAAGGTGGTCCAGGGGCTCTGCCAGCGCACGGGCCGCGACGGCTGGCTCGCCGCCTTCGTGAAGATCGCGGCCATCGGCACGCTGGCCGACGTGGTGCCGCTCGTCGGCGAGAACCGGGTCATCGCCAAGCTGGGCCTGGAGCAGCTCACCAAGGGACCCCACAAGGTCGGCCTGCGGGCGCTGCTCGACGTCTCGGGCCTGAGCGGCAAGACCATCGACAGCTACCACATCGCCTTCATGCTCGCACCGCGCGTGAATGCGGCCGGGCGGATGGCGAGCGCCGACATCGCCACGCGGCTGCTGCTCGCCTCGGACGAGGCGATGGCGGAGGAGGCCGCGGCCCTGGCGCAGCAGCTCGACGCCGAGAACACGCGGCGACGGACCGAGGAGCAGGACATCGTCGCGGCCGCGAAGAAGGCCGTGGAGACCGATCCCGACGTGGGCGCGCACCAGGTGCTCGTCGTGAGCGGCGAGGGCTGGCACCGCGGCGTCATCGGCATCGTCGCCTCGAAGCTCGTCGACACCTACTACCGGCCGGCCATCGTGCTGTCGGTGGAACACGGCGTGGCCCATGGGTCGTGCCGGAGCATCCCCGGCTTCGATGTGCTCGCGTCCCTGGAGGCCTGTGCCGGCATGCTGGACCGCTTCGGCGGCCACAAGCAGGCGGCGGGCCTGCAGCTCGACGCCGCGCGCATCCCGGCGTTCCGCCGGGCCGTGAACGACTACGCCCACGGCGTCCTCGGACCGGACGACCTCAGGCCGAACCTGCAGTTCGACGGCGCCCTGGACTTCGACGCGCTCACCCCGAGGGTCGTGAGCGATCTGGCCGCGATGGCACCCTTCGGGCTCGCGAACCCGAAGCCGCTCTTCACCGCCTCGGGCGTCGAGATCGTGGACGGCCCGCGGCGGCTCAAGGAGCGGCACCTCAAGATGTCGCTCCGCCAGCGCAACCGCACCTTCCGGGCGATCGCCTGGAACAGCGTGGAGAAGGAGCCGGTGCTCGCGCCCGGCCCCGGCGCCCTCGAGGTGGCCTACGGCCTCGAGCAGAACGAGTTCAACGGCACCACCTACACCGAACTCCGCCTCTCCGACGTGCGGCGGCTCGCGGACGACGCCGCGCCCTGACCGGCCGCCCGCGGCCTTGCGAAGGCCCGGGGCTTCCGGCACCATGAAAGACATGGCGTCCTGGCGCCGGCGTGGACGAGTACTCGCGGGCGCGGTGGCCGTCGGCGTGGCGGTGGTCGCCTACGTCGCGAGCGGCAGCCGGCGCACGCTGGCGCCCCCTCCGCCGGTCACGCCGCTGCCGCCGGCGGCCACGGCGCAGGTCTCGGGCGGCAACGCCACCAAGACGAGTGGCGAGCGGCGTGACTTCACCGTCGACTTCGCCGAGCAGACGACCTATTCCGACGGGCGGACGGTGGCCACCGGCCTCACCGTGAACGCCACCGCCCGCAACGGCAAGCGCTTCGTCATCACGGGCAGGGAAGGGACGGTCGGCCAGGGGCAGTCCTCGGTGACGATGACGGGGGACGTCGTGATGACGTCCGCCGACGGGCTCGTGGCAAAGACCGAGGCCGCCACCTACGCCGACGGCGAGGGCATCCTGCGCGCGCAGGGGCCGGTCACCTTCGAGCGGGGCGCCACCCACGGATCGGGCGTGGGCTTCCACTACGACCGCAACCGCGACGCGATGTCCATCCTCGACAAGACCACGGCCCACGTGGCGGGCGCCGGCGCAGACGGCGACATGGACATCACGGCCGGCGCCTTCACCGACGCCCGACGCGACCGTTACATGCGGCTCGAGCGCGAGGCCGTCATCGTCCGGCCGGCGCAGACGCTGGCGGGCGACGAGGTCATGGTGTACCTCCTGCCCGACACGGACGAGCCCGATGTGATGGAGCTGCGGGGCAGCGCCCGGATCCTGGGGCGCGAGGGCTTCGGCAGCCTCCGGGAGATGACGGGCCGCGACATCAACGTGGACTACGGCGACGACGGCCGGACCGTCGAGCACGTCACGGTCGCCGGCGATGCCGTCATCGTCATGGCCGGCGGCGGGGGCCAGCCCGGCCAGCGCCTCGCGGCGGAGTGGGTGGACATCGCCCTCGGCGCCGACGGCGCGATCACGCGGCTGGTCGCGCGCGAGCGCCTCGTCGTCACGCTGCCGGGAGACGGCGCGGCCCCGGCACGGACGATCCGGGCCGCCGAGCTCACCGGCGACGGCGCCGCGGGCACCGGGCTGACCGCGATGCAGTTCGCGGGCGGCGTGGACTTCACCGAGAGCGCGCCCGGAGGTGGGGCCGCCCGTCAGGCCCGGTCGCCGTCGCTGACCGTGGCGCTCAGTCCCACCGGGGCCGCCGAGGCCGCCACGTTCGTCGGCGGCGCCACCTTCGAGGACGGCACCCTCCGGGCACGGGCCCCCGAGGCGCGCTACGCGATGGCCCGCGACACGCTCGAGCTCGTGGGGCGCCAGAACCAGCCGAAACCGACCGTGACCGACACGGGCCTGCAGGTCGACGCGACGTCGCTGGTCATCGCGCTGGCCACCAACGGCCTGACCGCGACCGGCGCCGTCTCGAGCGTGATGGAGCCGGCGTCGGCGCGCGGGGGCAGCGGCGACGCGACGACGCCCGCGCTGCTCGACGCCACGCAGCCGCTGATGGCGAGTGCCGGGGCGCTCGAGTACGACAGCCAGGCGCGGAAGGCCGTCTACAGCGGCAAGGCGCGGCTGTGGCAGGGCGGCACGACGATCAATGCCGAGCGGGTGGTGCTCGACGAGTCGAAGGGCGACCTGGCCGCCTCCGGCGGGGTCACCTCGACGCTGACCCTGGCCGCCGCGGAGGCCGCGACGCCGCCGCGCGCCACCATCGCCCGCGCCGACACGATGGACTACGTCGAGTCCACGGGGACCGCCACCTACACGAAGGCCGCGCAGATGAGCGGCCCCGAGGGCGACCTCACGGCGGATCGGATCGCGCTCGTCGTCGCGCGGGCCGACCGCTCGCTCGAGCGCATCGAGGGCTATGGCAGTGTGGCGGCGCGCGTCTCGGCGCGCGACGCCCGCGGCGACCGGCTGACCTATCACGCCGGAGACGGGCGCTACGTGATGACCGGAGCCCCCGTACGGTTCACCGAGGAGTGCCGCGTGACGACGGGCCGCACGTTGACCTTCTTCGGGACGGCCGGTAAGCTCATCGTCGACGGCAACGAGGCGACCCGGACCGTGACCAAGGGCGGCGGACGCTGCACCGAGCCGACGCCGCGCTGATGCCCACGCTCCGCACCGATGCCTTGACCAAGCGCTACGGCGGGCGCACGGTCGTCAACGGCGTCAGCCTCGAGATCGCCTCCGGCGAAGTGGTGGGCCTGCTCGGGCCCAACGGCGCCGGCAAGACCACCACCTTCTACATGACCGTCGGGCTCATCGCGCCCGACGGCGGCCGTGTCCTCCTGGACGAGCACGACGTCACCGACGACCCGATGTACATCCGGGCCCGGAAGGGCATCGGCTACCTGCCGCAGGAGCCGTCGATCTTCCGCGGGCTGACGGTGGAGCAGAACCTCCTGGCCATCCTGGAGACACTGCCGCTCTCGGCGGCGCAGCGGCGCGCGCGGTTGACGGAGCTCCTGGCGGAGCTCGGCCTGACGCACCTGGCCAAGTCGGCCGCCTACACGCTGTCCGGGGGCGAGCGGCGGCGGGCCGAGATCACCCGTGCGCTGGTCATGGCGCCGCGCTTCATCCTGCTCGACGAGCCGTTCGCGGGGATCGACCCGATCGCGGTCACCGACATCCAGCAGATCATCTTCCACCTGAAGGCGCGGGGCATCGGCGTCCTCATCACGGACCACAACGTGCGCGAGACCCTGCGCATCACGGACCGCGCGTACATCGTGGCGGACGGCGCCATCTTCCGGGCCGGGACGCCGGACGACCTGGCGTCGGACCCCGAGGTACGGCGCATCTACCTCGGCCAGGATTTCCGCCTGGACTGACCGCTCCCCCTACACCGCCGGCCGCCGTCGGCCGAAAACTGTCATGGTTCTTGCAGTGGGCTGCTAGAATCTCTGGAACGGGCCTGACTGCGCCCGCAGCCGCCCTTTCACCACAGATGGCCATCCACCAGAAGCTCCAAGCGAAGCTCTCGCAGAAGCTCATCCTGACGCCCTCGTTGCAGCAGGCGATCAAGCTCCTGCCGATGTCGACGCTCGAGCTGGCGGACATGCTCAACCAGGAAGTGGTGGAGAACCCGCTCCTCGAAGAGATTCCGACCGAGGACCTCCAGGCGCCCGAGGCGCAGCCGGCCACCGACAAGGCCGACGAACAGGACGCGGACCGGCCCGAGGGCAAGGCCGACTCCTGGGAGGACAACGACTACGAGTACTTCTTCAGCGAGTACCTGGACGACGGGTACCGTCCGCGCGTCCAGACCGAGGTGAAGGAGCTGCCGCCCATCGAGAACACGCTCTCGACCAGCTCCTCGCTGACCGACCACCTGGAATGGCAGCTCTCGCTCAAGACCGACGACCAGGACGAGCGGGCGATCGGCGAGGCCATCATCGGCAACCTCGACGACGATGGCTACCTGGTGGCCTCGGTCAACGAGATCGCGCAGATGGGGCCGTGGCCGATCGACCGGGTGGAGCAGGCGCTGCGCCTCGTCCAGGCGTTCGATCCCACCGGCGTCGCCGCCCGTGACCTGCAGGAGTGCCTCACGCTGCAGCTGCGCTCGCTGGGCCTGGAGGGCACGCCCACCGAGCGCATCGTGAGCGACCACCTGAGGCTGCTCCAGAACCACCAGATCCCTGAGCTCTCGCGCAAGATGGGCATGAGCATCGACGAGCTCCGGGAGCACATCGAGATCGTCCGCCACCTCGACCCGAAGCCCGGCGCCCGCTACAACGCTCGCCAGCCCGAGTACGTCATGCCGGACGTCTACATCGTCAAGGTGGACGACCAGTACGTCGCGGTGCTGAACGACGACGGCCTGCCGCAGCTCCGCATCAGCTCGTCCTACAAGCGCCTGCTCGACAAGGACCAGTCCGATCCCGACACCCGGACCTACGTGAAGGAGCGGTTCAACGCCGCCCGCTGGCTGCTGAAGTCGGTCGAGCAGCGGCAGAAGACCATCCAGAAGGTCGCGACCAGCATCATCAACTTCCAGCGCGACTTCCTGGATCACGGCATCGAGCACCTCCGGCCGCTCGTGCTGCGCGACGTGGCGAACGACATCGGCATGCACGAGTCCACCGTGAGCCGCGTCGTCACCAACAAGTACATGCACACGCCCCAGGGCGTGTTCGAGATGAAGTACTTCTTCCACAGCGGCATCAGCAGTTCCTACGGCGATGCCGTGTCGTCGGTCACGATCAAGCAGCGCATCCGGAAGATCATCGAGGCCGAGGATCCCCGCAAGCCGCTCAGCGACTCCAAGATCGTGAGCATCCTGCAGCGCGAGGGCCTCGTGCTGGCGCGCCGCACGATCGCCAAGTACCGGGAAGAGCTGCGGATTCCGACGTCGAACCAGCGTAAGGTCCTGTACTAGCCCGACCCAGCCATGCCGCCCCCTCGCGTCGTCACGGTGGGCCATCTGCTCGGCGGACCTGCGGACGCGTACGGGCTCTCGATCGAGCTCGTCGCCGGGGCGGCCGGCGTCGACCGGGCCATCAGCAGTCCCTACATCCAGAAGACGGGGCTCGCGCTGGCGGGCTATCACCAGTACCTGCGGCCGGGGCGTGTCCTGATCTACGGCGACAGTGAGGTCCGTTACCTGGAGACGCTGTCGCCCGACGCGCGCACGGCCGCGCTCGCGAAGTCGTTCGCGGCCGGGGTGCCCTGCGTCCTCGTCACCAGCAGCCTGCCCCTGCCGGCGGAGGTGGCGCGTGGCGCCGACGACGCGGCCGTGCCGCTGCTCCGGACCCCGACCTCCACGCCGCTGGCCATCGGCAAGCTCATGTCGATGCTCGAGGATCGCCTGGCCTCGCGCGAGGTGGTCCACGGCGTCCTGATGGACGTGCTCGGCCTCGGGGTGCTGCTCATCGGCGAGAGCGGCATCGGGAAGAGCGAGTGCGCCCTGGACCTCATCGGGCGCGGCCACCGGCTGGTGGCCGACGACGCCGTGGAAATCCGGCGCCGCGCGGAGACCGTGATCATCGGCACGTCGCCGGCGGAGACGCGATTCTTCATGGAGATCCGGGGGCTCGGCCTGGTCAACGTCCGCGATCTCTTCGGCGTGGCCTCCACGCGCACGTCGAAGCGCGTCGAGTTCGTGGTCGAGCTCGAGCGCTGGGATTCCTCGCGCACCTATGACCGGCTGGGCCTCGAGGAACTGCAGCACGAGCTGCTCGGCCTGAAGGTGCCCAAGGTGACGATGCCCGTGGCCCCCGGCCGCACGGTGGCCACGCTGGTGGAGGTGGCAGCCCGGAACCAGCTGCTGCGGGCCCGGGGGGTCCACGGCGCCCGCGACCTGGTCGCGGCGCTCGATGCCCGTCTGGCCCGTGTGGGCGGCGGCTTCGAGGACCCGGACGACGGCGACGACCTCGACGCGGGAGGCGTGGCGTGAGTCGCCGGCCGGTCCGCGCGAAGCTCTCGACGCGCGCGTCCCGCGCGGACTTCCTCGTCGTCACCGGGCTGTCCGGCGCGGGGAAGTCGCAGGCCATCCACGCACTCGAGGACCTCGGGTACTACTGCGTGGACAACCTGCCGATGGCGCTCCTGCCCGAGCTCTACGGTCTCCACCAGCGCGAGGAGGCCCTGGCGCGGGTCGCCGTGGTCGTGGACATCCGGGAGCGGAAGTTCCTCACCGCCTTCCCGACCGTGTTCGGCCAGCTGCGGGCCACGGCCGACGTGCCGCCGTCGCTCATCTTCCTCGAGGCCAGTGCCGCCGCGCTGCACCGCCGCTTCAGCGAGACGCGGCGGCCGCATCCGATGGCGCCCGACGAGCCTATTGCCGAGGCCATCCACAGGGAGCGCCGGAAGCTGGCACCCATCCGGGCGATGGCCGACGAGATCGTGGACACGTCCGACCTCACCGTCCACGAGCTGCGGCAGACGTTCCTGAACCTGGCCCGCGGGCAACGGCGCCGGGGCTCGCTCGTCCTGACCTTCGAGAGCTTCGGGTTCAAGCACGGCCTGCCGCTCGAAGCCGACCTGGTGTTCGACGTGCGCTTCCTGGCCAATCCGCACTTCGTGCCCGCGCTCCGGCCGAAGACCGGCCGCGACCGCCCCGTGGCCGCGTTCCTCGAGCGCCAGCCGGCCACGCGACAGCTCATCGCGCGGGTTGCGTCGCTCCTGCGCTTCCTGGTGCCGCAGTACGTCGAGGAAGGGAAGAGCTACCTCACCGTGGCGATCGGGTGCACGGGCGGCCGGCACCGGTCCGTCTACGTCGCCGAGGCGCTCAAGAAAGCCCTGGCCGGCATGCCAGGCGTCACCGCGCGGGTCCGCCATCGCGACACCGGGCGGGAAGGGACGAACTGATGATTGGAGTGGTCGTGGTCACGCACGGGCAGCTGGCGGGCGAGCTCGTGAGCGCCGCCGAGACGATCGTCGGCGACCTGCCGCACGTGAAGGCGGTGTCGATCGGATGGCACGAGGACGTCCAGGACGCGCGGCAGGAGATCGCCGCCGCCATCGAGTCCGTGTCGGGGCCCGAGGGAGTGCTGGTCGCGACCGACATGTTCGGGGGCACGCCGTCGAATCTGGGCATGACGTTCCTCGAGACGGGGAAAGTCGAGGTCGTGACGGGCGTGAACCTGCCCATGCTCATCAAGCTGGCCGACCTGCGCGACACCGCCAGCCTGCTGGAGGCGGCCCGCCAGATCCGGGAGCACGGGCGCACGGCCATCTGGGTGGCGTCGGATCTCCTGCGCGGGGAGACGGGAGGGACCGCGTGACGAGCGAGGACGTGACCATCGTGAACGTGCTGGGCCTGCACGCGCGGGCGGCCGCGCGCTTCGTCCAGCTCGCGGGCCGCTACCGCGCCAAGGTGCGGGTCAGCCGCGAGGGCCGCCAGGTGGACGGCAAGAGCATCATGGGCATCCTGCTGCTGGCCGCTTCCCGCGGCGCCGTCATCACGATCATCGTGGACGGCGTGGACGAGGTCGAAGCGCTGCAGTCCCTGGCCGCGCTCGTCCGGAGCGGGTTCGGGGAGGACACGTGGAGCGCCTGACCGGCATTCCCGTCTCGCCCGGCGTCGTGGTCGGGCGGGCCGTGGTGCTGACGGGCCACGCCGACGTGGTCAGGTTCCCGATTCCGCCGGACCGCGTGGACCACGAGCTGGAGCTGCTCGACCAGGCCCGCGCGCGGTCCCATGCCCAGCTGCAGGAGATCCGCGACCGGTTGGCGAACGGCCCGGGACACGACCTGGCTCCGCTCTTCGACGCCCAGCTCCTGATCCTCGACGACTCGATGTTCATGGGCCGCGCTCGCGACATCGTCCGGCACGACCGCGTGAACGCCGCGTGGGCGGTGCACCGGGCCTACGAGGAGCTGTGCGCGATTTTCGCGACCGTGGAGGATCCCTACCTTCGCGAGCGCGACAACGACCTCGCCGACGTGGCAGGCCGCATCCGCATGAACCTCCGCCGGGCCGGCGGCTGGGCGGCGGACCTGCTCAGGGACGTCGACGGCCCCGCCGTTCTGGTCGCCGACGAACTCACGGCCTCGCTGGCCGCCCAGATGGACTGGTCGCGCGTCCTGGGCTTCGCCACCGACGCCGGCGGGCGCACCCACCACACCGCCATCCTCGCGCGGTCGCTGCGGGTGCCGGCCGTCGTCGGCCTGCGGGACCTGAGCCACCGAGTCAGCCCCGGCACGCCGATCGTCATCGACGGGACGGCCGGCACGGTCACGATCGACCCGGTGCCCGCCGACATCGAAGAGGCCCGGCGGCGCGCGCCGAGCCGTCGGGCCACGGCGGTCGCGGTCGCCGACGGCCCCCCCGTGCCGACGCTGACGGCCGACGGTGTGGCCATCCGCCTGGACGCGAACCTGGAACGCCTCGAGGATGTGCCAGCCGTCATCGAGGCCGGCGCCGAGGGCGTCGGGCTGTTCCGATCGGAGTTCCTGCTGGCCGAGCGGTCACCCGACCGGCTCACCGAGGAGCGGCAGTTCGCGATCTACCGGGACCTGCTCGCGGCGATGGCGCCGCGCCCCGTCACGGTGCGGACCTTCGATCTCGACGAGCGGCAGCTCACGCCGTCGCTGGGCCGCGAGCGCCGGGACGTGCGGCCGGGCCGCCGGGGCGTACGCCTCGGCCTGGCCAGGCCCGACGTCCTGCGAACGCAGCTGCGGGCCCTGCTGAGGGCCGCGCCGGCCGGCACGTTGCGCATCATGTTCCCGTTCGTGACGTCGGTCGAGGAGATGCGGCTGGCGAGGGGCATCGTGGACGACGTGGCCCGCGACCTGGGCCGTCCGGCCGGCGCGGTGCCGGTCGGGGCGATGGTGGAGGTGCCGTCGGCCGCCGTCGTGGCCGACCTGCTGGCGGGGGAGTCCACCTTCTTCACGGTGGGGACCAACGACCTCATCCAGTACACGCTGGCCGTGGACCGGACCGACGAGCGACTGTCGGACTTGTACGAGCCGCTGCATCCCGCCGTGATTCGCCTGCTCCGCCTCGTGCACCGGGCGGCTGCCCGACGGAAGATCGACGCGTCGGTGTGCGGTGAGATGGCCTCCGATCCCGCCCTCATCGGGCTGCTGATCGGCCTGGGCTTCCGCGCCTTCAGCATGACGCCGTCGGCCATCCCCGGCGCCCGTCGCCTGGTCCGCGACCTCCGCGTCTGCGACGCGCGCCGTACGGCGTCGGCGGCCCTGACGCTCCCGACCGCGGCCGACATCGAGCGGCACCTGTTCGACGCGCTCGCGGCCACGACGCGCGACCGCGCCGGGCAATAGGCGCCCCTCCGGACGAAGCGCCGCGCGGCGGATGCCGCCGGCCGTCTCAGAACGGGATGTCGTCGTCGGTGATGGCGCCGGCCGGCTGGCCCATGGGCTCGCCGTAGCCGCCCGCGTCGCCGCGGTCGCCGCGGTCGCCGCCGCGGCCGCCGCCGAGCAGCACCAACCGGTCGGCCTTCACCTCGGTGGTGTAGTGCTTCTGGCCGTCCTTCTCCCACTGGCGCGTCTGGAGCCGGCCTTCGAGGTAGATCTGCTTGCCCTTCGTGAGATACGGCTGGAGGGTCTCGGCCTGCTTGCCCCACAGGACGATCCGGTGCCACTCCGTCTGTTCCTGCTTCTGGCCGTCCTTGGACGTCCAGTTCTCGGTGGTGGCCACCGAGAAGCTCGCCACCGGCGCGCCGCTCGGCGTGAAGCGGACCTCCGCGTCGCGGCCGAGATTGCCCACCAGGATCACCTTGTTCACGCTGCCCATGCTCGAAGACCTCGAAAGGGGAAGGGCCGCCCGGCTCGTGCGGCGCGGCTCATTGTGGCCGCGCGCGGTTGAGCGCGTCGAGCCGCTGCTTGGCCAGACGTCCGGCGTCGGTGTCGCCGAGCGTCTTCACCACGTATTCGTACGACTCGCGCGCGCGGTCGGGCTGCTTCATTTCCTCGAAGCACTTGCCGCGGTTGTAGTACGCCTGCCCGATGACGTCGCTGGTCGGGTAGGTGGCGATCACCCGGTTGAACGCGTCGACGGCTTCGGGGAACTTGCCGCGCAGGAAGTAGCTCTGGCCGATGTAGTACTGCGCGTTGTCGGCGAACTCGCTCTTGGGGAACGACCGGACGTAGCTGGCGAAGCCCTCGACGGCCAGGTCGTAGTTGCCGGCCGTGTAGTCGGCCCACGCGAGATCGTAGAGGCGGGCCGGCGACACCGTGGTCGGAGAAGTCACAGGCGGCGGCGCCACCGGGGGCTCGACCGCGGGCACGCCGCCGGCGCCAGCCGGGGGCGTCACGCCGGGATCGCCCGCGCCCGGCAAGCCCATCGCCGTATCGGTCGGCGGGGCGGTGGGCACCGGCATCGCCGCGATGGCGTCGCGGAGGGCCTCCACCTCCTGGCTGAGCGAGGTGATGCGGACGTTGGTGTCGTCCACGCGCTCCCGCACGACGCGAATGTCGCCGCCCATGGCGTCGGCCTGCAGCTTCTCGTCCGCGTGGTTCTTCCGGTTGACGCCGGTCTGCTCATCGATGCGGGCGTTGACGGCCTTCAGCGCGTCGGTCAGACCGGCCACCGCGTTCTGGAGCAGCTGGGCCTGTTCCTGGAGGATCCGGATGTCGGCCGCCATCTGCTGCAGCTCTCGGCGCTGGGCGAAGGCCGGGACGCCGCTCAGGAGGACCAGGCCGGTCACGACGGCCAGACGGGATGCGGTCACGGTCATCGGAACACCTTCCGTCAGCATACAGGATCGGGTTGCCGGCGCCCGGGTCACTTCGCCGTGATCACGAAGTGCGCCCGGCGGTTCTTGGCCCACGCGGCGTCGTCGTGGCCGGGATCGAACGGGAACTCCTTGCCGTAGCTCACCGTACGAAGCCGGTCCGCGCCGATGCCCAGCGACACGAGGTAGGTCTTGGCCGCCAGCGCGCGGCGTTCTCCGAGCGACAGGTTGTACTCGGCCGTGCCGCGCTCGTCGCAGTGGCCCTCGATCGTCACCTGCCAGGAGGGCTGCTGCTGCAGGACCTTCGCGCTTGCCTGCAGGGTGGTGCGCGCCTCGGCCGACAGATCGTAGCTGTCGAGGGCGAAGAACACCGGCGTGAGGGGGGAGTCGCGGTTGAGCGCGTCCAGGTCCTTGGCGCCGATGCCCATGTCGTCGGTCACCGTCGGATTCACCACCGGCGCCTCGTCGCGCACGGGCTCGGGCGGCGCCGGGGGCCGTGGAATGGTCGTGGTGTCGTCGCCGGGCAGGTCCGCCGGCGGTTGCGGCCGGACGACCGGGTCCACCTTCTTGGCACACCCCGCGCCCAACGCCACTACCAGGGCCCCCGCGACCGCGATCCTCATGCCCAGCATCATTCCTGTCTCCTGTGGTTGCTCGTCGTGCGCGTCGTCCGAAGGCCGCCGTCGGGGCTACTGCGACCAGTTGGGAGTGAAGTTGTTGCCCTCGCGCGTGATCTGGCGAAGGTCCTTGCCGTCGCGCCGCACCACGAAGATCTGGCTGGCGCGGCCGGCGCGCGTGGACGAGAACGCGAGATGCCGGCCGTTGGGCGCCCAGGCGGGGCTCTCGTTGGTGCCCTCGCCGAAGGTGACCTGGCGCGTCGTGCCCTTGTCCACTTCGTAGATCTTGATGTCGAACCGCGAGCTGGTCCGGACGGCGAAAGCGATCTCGTTGTACGGCGCGGGCGACCAGGTGGGTCTGTCGGCATAGGACTCGGACGTGAGCCGCCGGAGGTCGAGGCCGTCGAGGCCCACGACCCAGATCTGGGGCGTGCCCGTACGGTCCGACGTGAACGCGATCTGCGCGCCCGACGGCGCCCACGTCGGCGTGGAGTCGATGGCCGGGTGGTTCGTGAGCCGCCGCAGCCCCGAGCCGTCGCGGTTCATCACGTAGATCTCGGAGTTGCCGTCGCGGTTGGACGTGAACGCGATCTTGGTTCCGTCCGGCGAGAAGGCCGGCAGCCAGTTCTGGCCGGTCCCCTTGGTGGGCGTCTCCATCGCGCCCTGGTAGATGAGCGAGATGAAGATGTCCGGGTAGCCGCGGCGGTACGACGTATAGGCGATGGCGCGGCCGTCGGGCGACCAGGCAGGGAAGATGTTGAGCTGCCGGTTGACGGTCACACGCCGCTGGTTGAACCCGTCGTAGTCGGCGATGAAGATCTCCTTCACGTTGCGCGCTTCGACGGTGTTCGCGGCGCGGTCGCGGACGCGGTCGGAGGAGAAGGTGAGTTTCGTGCGGGCCACCCCGCGGAGCGTCGCCTGTGTCTCGTGGATCTCGTCGGAAATGGTATGGGCGTAGAGGCGCGGGTTCGTCAGCGCGCCGCCGTACTCGCGGCCCATGACCTGCCGGCGGGCCCGCACGTCGAAGAGCCGCATCTCGACCCGCACCCCGGCGCCATCCTTCCGGACCGCGCCGATCACCACCCCATCGGCACCGAGCTCGCGCCACCGGTCGAACGGCGGCTCCGAGACCGACCGCGCCGCCGGGACCGACGCGTAGGTGTCCCGGGGGATGAGATAGAACTCGCCCTCGAAGGACAGGTCGTCGTACAGGACCCGCGCGAGGAGTTTCGCCAGGTCGGCAGCCTCGGCATCGCCGGCCGGCGCGAGGAAGTCCGGCACCGCGATCCGCGGAGGCGCTCCGGAATCACCCGTGAGCGTCAGCGCAACCTCCCCGGGCTGCTGGGGCGGCGACGGCGCCCGGGCATCGAGGGCGACGGCCGCGGCGACGGCCGCGGCGGTGACACAGAAGACGGTGCGGACAGTCGGGGTCATCGCTGGTACTCGAACGTGAGGCGGACGGCCAGGGACTGGTTCGTGTATTCGGGCGGCAGCGGTGGGATGCGCTGCGTGAGCCGGAGCGCGCGCGTGGCGATGAAATCGAGCGTGGCGTTGCCGCTCGAGCGCTCCACGGCGATGTCGGTGAGCCGCCCGTCGCGCTGGACCGTGAAGCTGAGGATCGTCGTGCCGAGGGTCTGCTGTTTGCTCTCCCAGTTCCGGAGGATCCGATCCTGCATCGTGGCGAGGTACTGAGGACAGCAGAAATCGCCGACATCGAAGCGCGCGCCGGTGCCGCCGCTGCCGGACGCGGTGCCCCCGAACGGCACGCGGCTCGTCGACCCGGTGTTCGCCAGGGCGTCGCCCTGCTGAACCTCGGCGCCCTTCGAGGGCGTGACGCGCGTCGGCGCATCCGCCGGCGCCTGCTTCACGGGGGGCACTGGCGTCTTGCGCGGGGGGGCCTTGGTCGGCTCGACCATCTCCGGGGTCTTCGCCGTGGGCGGCGCCACGGGCTCGCGGCGCGGCGCCGGCGGCGCGACGCTCTGCACCGCCTGCGCGCTCTCGGCCTGTCGGCCGCCTGCGGCCGGGCCGCTCGGGCCGGCGAGGCTGACGGTCATCACCGGCTCCTCGCGCGCCGTCTGGAGTCCCATCCACGCCGCCGGGATCAGGAACACCGCCGTGGCCAGCACGAGGTGCGCGGCCAGCGACGCCCCGAGCATGGGGGGCGCCTCGTCCAGATCGTGGCGGGCGGCGAGGACCTGCGAGACTGCGTCCATGTCACCTCGGGCGCGGGGGAGTGGCCGTGAGGATGCCGACGCGCTCGACGCCGCCGGCCTTCAGCCGGTCCATGACCTCGGTGAGGTCCTGCAGCTGGACCGAGCCGTCCCCACGCAGGAACACTTCTTTCTGCTCGCGGCCCAGCATCGCCTGGCGCATGCGCTCGCCGAGCGCCGTGGCCGGGACCGTCTCGTCGCCGATCTGGACCTGATGGTCGGTACGATAGGAGGCAGGGACGGTGACGTACAACCGCTCTTCGGGAATCTTGTTCGCGCGCGCGGAGACGGGCAGGTTCACTTCGATCCCCTTCTGCAACATCGGGGCCGCGACCATGAACACGATGAGGAGCACGAGCATCACGTCCACCAGCGGGATCACGTTGATCTCGGCCAGCGACGTCGAGACGCGCCGCCCCCGGCGGCGGCCGCCGCCGCTTTCCGCCGGGCTCATCACTTTCGGCATGACCGGCCTCCGCGCCCTAGGTGAAGTTCCGTTCCGAGATGTTCAGGAACTCCATGGCGAAGTCGTCCATCTCCGACGCCATGATCTTCACTTTCGTCGTGAAATGGTTGTAGAAGTAGACGGCCGGCATGGCCGCGAAGAGGCCGACGGCCGTGGCGACCAGCGCCTCGGCAATACCGGGAGCGACGACTGCAAGATCGGTGGAGCCCTGGGCGCCGATGCCGGCGAAGGCCGACATGATGCCCCAGACGGTTCCGAACAGCCCGACGAACGGCGCCAGGCTGGCAGTGGTCGCCAGGAAGGTCACTTGCTTCTCGAGCTTGATGACTTCGACGGACGAGGCGCGCAGCAGCGCCCGATCCACCGCCGCAAGGCTCTTGAGCGTTGGACGCGCCGCCGGGACGTCCGGACTGCCCCCCGCCGCTTTGTCCGTCCGCATTTGCAGCGTCAGCTCGGCATACCCGGCCTGGAACAGGCCGACGAGCGGACTGTGCTCGAGCGCCTTGCAGGCCCCCTGCACTTCGGAGAAGCGCGCGCTCTTCCGGAAGATGTCGAGGAACGACTTCGACTGCCGCTCGGCGCGCCGCAGGGCCATCGACTTGGCGAGGATGATCCCCCACGACACGATGGAGAAGGCCAGGAGCACGGCCAGGGCCACCTTCGAGACGGGACTGGCGTCCAGGACGAGCTGCAGGATGCTGAGCGAGCCCTGGACGGGCCGCTCGACATCCGCCACCTGCAAGGCAAGGAACCACAATCCAGACGTGCGCAACGACACCTCCGCCGTGAGGGAGTGGAGCGCCGCTGGGAACAGCGCGAGTGTGCCACCGTAGCACGATGTGTGAAATTCTGTCAAACCCATGATACGATGGCACTTCCGTCTCCATCCTCCCGCGAGCTCCCGACCTCCCTGGCGGTTCGTCGATGATCCGGTACCTGGCGATCAAGAACCTCGCGGTCATCGAGTCGGCGTCCGTCGAATTTGAACGTTCGTTCAACGTCCTGACCGGCGAGACCGGCGCAGGAAAATCCATGCTGGTCGAGGCCGTCGGGCTGCTGCTTGGCGGTCGCGCATCGGCGGACCTGGTCCGCACCGGCGAGGATCTCGCCTCCGTGGAAGCACAACTCGAAGACGCCGCCGGGCGGGAGGTCGTCGTCCGTCGGGAGATAACGGCCCAGGGCCGTTCCCGCGCCTTCCTCGACGGCCAGCTCGTGAACGCCGCCGCACTGCGGTCGACCGTCGGAGAGATCGTCGAGCTCCACGGACAGCATGAGCACCAGGCCCTGCTCGATCCGGCCACGCACCTGCCGATGCTGGACGCCTGGGCGCGCACCACCGACGCCGCCGCCACAGTCGCCGCGCGGTTTTCCGCCGTCACCCTCGCCACCCAGGCACTCGCGCGTACCGAGCTCGACGCGGGAGAACGGGCAAGCCGTCTGGAACTCGTCGAGTTCCATCTGTCCGAGCTGCGGCGGGCCGCCCTCACCGAGGGCGAGGACGACACGCTGGAGCGCACGCGGGACGTGCTGCGCCACGCCGGACGCCTGCAGGCCCTGAGCTCCGAAGCCTACGCTCTCCTGTACGACAACGAAAGTGCCGTGCTCTCGACGCTCGCCCAGGTCTGGAAGAAGGTGGGGGACCTGGCCGCGATCGACGACACGTTCTCGACGCACCTCGGCATGCGGGACGGCATCAAGGCCCAGCTGGACGATCTGGCCCTCACGCTGCGCGACTACGGCGAACGGCTGGACGCCTCGCCCGGCCGGCTGCAGGAGGTGGAGGACCGCCTGGTCCTGATCGAGCGCCTGAAACGGAAGCACGGCCCGTCACTGCGTGACGTCCTGGCGCGGGTCGCGGCGCTCGAGGAAGAGCACCGGTCGCTGACCGGCAGCCCGGAGCGGCGCGACGATGCGGTGCGGGCGCTGGAATCGGCGCGCGCGGCGTTCCTCGAGGTGGCGCGGCGGCTCTCGGCGACCCGCGGGGCCGCGGCCGTGCAGCTGGGACGGGCCATGGAGGCCGCGCTCGCGGACCTCGGCATGGCCCGCGCCACGTTCGACGTCCGCGTGACCACCTCCGACGCCCCCGACGCCTGGCACCCCGGCGGGATCGACGCGGTCGAATTCCATCTCACCGCCAACCCTGGCGAGGATCCCCGCCCGCTCGCCCGGATCGCGTCCGGCGGCGAGCTCTCCCGGGTGATGCTGGCGTTCAAGACCCTGACGACCGGGCTGCAGCCACATCGCACCCTGATCTTCGACGAGGTGGATGCCGGCATCGGCGGCCGGGCGGCGTCGGTCGTCGGCGAGCGCCTCCGGACACTCGGTCAGGATGCCCAGGTGCTGTGCATCACGCACCTGCCGCAGATCGCGGCCCTCGCTTCCACGCACTTCGCCATCGACAAGACCATTCGGAACGCCCGCACCCTCACCTCGGTGACGCGGCTCGACGGGCCGGCACGCGAACAGGAAATCGCGAGGATGATGGCAGGGGAGAGCGCGCTGTCGGGCGACGTCCTCTCGGCGGCGCGGACCCTGCTGGGCGCGGGGGCGAAAGTATCCGCGCAGGCGAAAGCGAAAGGCGAAAGTCCCCGAGGGGCGAAAGCGAAAGTGCGGCGCTGATGGCCAGAAAGTACCTGATCGAGACCTACGGCTGCCAGATGAACGTCCACGACTCGGAGCGGATGGCAGGGCTGCTGGAGCAGGCCGGATTCGAGCGCACGGAGTCGGACGACGACGCCGACCTGGTGGTCATCAACACCTGCTCGGTTCGCGAACGGGCTGCCGAAAAGCTCTACACACGCCTCGGCGACATCAAGGGCACGGCCACCCGGACGGGCGCGGCTCCGATGGTGGCCGTCACTGGATGCGTGGCACAGCAGGACGGCGCCGAGATCCTGACCAGGTCGAAACTCGTCGACATCGTGCTCGGGACGCAGCGGGTCAGGCTCCTCCCGCTCCTCGTCGAGCAGGCGGCAACCGCGAGCGAGCCCCTCATCGACATCTCGACGCCGTACGACGAGCCGACATTTCCCTTCGGGCTGACGCGCCGCGATGACCCGGTCAAGGGCTATGTGACGATTGTCGAAGGCTGCAACGACTTCTGCAGCTACTGCGTGGTGCCCTACACGCGCGGCCACGAGCGGATGCGGGCGAAGACCGAGATCGTCCGTGAAGTCGAAGCGCTGGCAGCGGCCGGGCGGAAAGAGGTCCAGCTCCTGGGCCAGATCGTGAACCACTACCAGGCGCCGGATGACCCCGGGTGCGACTTCGCAGGGCTGCTGGCGGCCGTCCACGAGGTGCCGGGCATCGCGCGTATCCGCTTCGCCAGCCCCCACCCGAGGCACTGCTCGGACCGGATGATTGCAGCGATGCGCGACCTGCCGAAGGTCTGCCGCCATCTGCACCTGCCGGTCCAGTCCGGATCCGATGCCGTCCTGAAGGCCATGCGTCGCCGGCACACGCGTCAGGAGTACCTGGACCTGGTCGACCGGCTGCGCGCGGCCATGCCGGACATCCAGCTCTCGACCGATATGATCGTTGGGTTCCCAGGGGAGACCGACTCGGACTTCGCCGAGACGCTCGACCTCGTGCGGACCGTGCGGTTCCACAGCATGTTCTCGTTCAAGTACTCGCCGCGCCCCAACACGCTCGCCGCGCTCCGGATGACGGACGACGTCCTGGAGGAGGAGAAGACGCGGCGGATCATGACGCTTCAGAGCCTGCAGAAGGACATCCAAGCCGGCTTGCATCACGACGCGCTCGGTCGGACGGTGGAGGTCCTCGTGGACACCACCAGCCGGCGGCGGTCGTGGGAGCTCGCGGGCCGCACGACCGGCAACACCGTGGTGAATTTCCCGGGCGAGCCGGAGTGGCTGGGCTCGCTCGTCAATGTGACCATCGAACGGACCGGCGCCTTCGGCGTCTGGGGCCGTCCGGCGACGGTGGCGGAGACGGTGCCGTGTTGATCGAGATGACCATCAAGGGCCTCACGGTGGACCCCGTGACGAACATGCCCATCGTCATCCTGCGGGACGAGGACGACAAGCGCGTCCTTCCGATCTGGGTCGGCGTGTTCGAGGCCAACGCGATCGCCCTGCAGATCGAGAACATCCACACACCGCGGCCCATGACGCACGACCTCCTGCGGAACGTCATCCACGACCTGCAGGCGAGCGTCGAGCGAATCGTGGTGAGCGACGTCAAGGACAACACCTTCTACGCGCACATCCATCTGGAGACGCCGGCAGGAAAGGTTGCGGTGGACGCGCGCCCCAGTGACGCCATCGCGCTGGCGCTCCGCACCCGGTCGCCGATCTGGGTCGAGGAGCACGTCCTCGAGAGCGCGAAGACGGTGGATGCCGGCGCGGCCAAGGTCGACGGCGAGCGCCTCCACCAGTGGCTGGAAAGCCTCGACCCCGACGAGCTCGGAAAATACAAGATGTAGCGGGGCACCCGCCACCGGGCGGAGTCCCCTCAGCGCGCCGCGTCGTTGTCGGCCGGCCGACAATTCTCCTAACTCATTCACAATGAATGTCTTAGGCTTGGCAATTTCCTTGTCGGCCATTGCGTGATTCCGCACGTAGCTTGACGGCGCTGCACACGGGCCCTAGAATGGCCGCCACCCATCCCCCCTGGGTGAGACGGACGCCTCACTCACGCAGCTGCCCCGATGATCCTCGCCATTACCAATCAGAAGGGCGGTGTGGGCAAGACGACCACCGCGCTCAATCTCGCGGCCGCGCTGGCGCTCCGCGGGAAGCCGACCCTCCTGATCGACCTCGACCCCCAGGCGAACAGCAGCATGTCCTACCTGGACCTGCGAACCGTCGAACGCGGCATGTACGACGTCTTCGTCGACTCCGCGCTCGACATCCACGAGATCATCAAGCCGACGGGCGTTCCGAACCTGTCGGTGGCGCCGGCACGAATCTCCCTCGCGAAGCTGGAGTCCAGGCTGGTAGGGGAGCTGGACGCCCCGTTCAGGCTCAAGGACCAGCTCGAACGCCTGACCGACTTCAGCCACGTGGTCATCGACTGCCCGCCCGCCCTCGGCCTGCTCACCGTGAACGCCCTGGTGGCGGCCACGCACCTCCTCATCCCGATCCAGTCCTCCTACTTCGCGCTCGAAGGCACGGACGACCTGCTGGAGACCATCGAAAAGGTGCGCCAGCGCCCCAACCCGGCGCTGCAGATCCTCGGGGTCGTCATCACGATGCACGACAAGCGGACCGCCCTCGGCCGTGACATCCTGGCGCAGATCCGGAAGGTCTTCGGTGAGAAGGTGTTCCGGACCGTCATCAGCAAGAGCGTCCGGCTCGAAGAGAGCCCCGCGTACCGCGAGTCCATCTTCACGTTCGCCCCCGACTCGAGCGGCGCCCACGAATACTACAGACTGTGCGAGGAGGTGATGGAACGTGCCTAAGCGAGGATTGCCCCAGGCGCTCCAGATGCGGCATGACGCCCACTACGTCGAGGCGCTGGCGTCGTCCGCTGCGCCCCCCGTCGGGCGGCTCGTGCCGATCGACCGGGTGGACCCGAACCCCGACCAGCCGCGGCAGGCCATGGGCGACCTGTCGGACCTGGTCGCGTCGCTGCACGAGAAAGGCATCATCGAGCCCCTGATCGTCCGCCAGCGCGGCGAGCGCTATCAGATCGTGGCCGGCGAGCGCCGCTACCAGGCGGCCATCCGCGCCGGCATCCTGGAACTGCCCGTCGTCGTCCGCGACGTGGACGACACCGAGATGCTCGAGCTCGCCCTGGTCGAGAACATCCAGCGGAAGGACCTCACCGCGTTCGAAGAAGCCGAAGCCCTGCACAGCCTCGGCGCCCGCTGCGGCTATACCCACGAAGACCTCGCCAAGCGCCTCGGCAAGTCCCGCACGGCGATCACCGAGTCGCTGTCCCTCACGGGCATCCCGCCAGAGGTCCGCAAGGTCTGCCGGCTGGCAGACATCAGCAGCAAGTCCATCCTCCTGCAGGTGGCCCGCCAGGGAGACCCGGCGAAGATGCTCGCGCTGGTCGAGAAGATCGCCACGCACGGCGCGACCCGGGAGCAACTGCGCCAGGCCCAGGAGAAACCGAAGCCGGGCCCCGGCCGACCCAAGGCGTTCGTCTTCAGCTTCAGACCCCAGACCAAGGCGTTCAACCTGCGACTGACGTTCACCAAGAAGAGCGCGTCGAAGGACGAAGTGATCGGCGCCCTCGAGTCCATCCTCGCCGAGCTGAAGGCCCAGGCCTAGCCGGCCGTCGCCGGTTCGAAGGCGCCGTCCCGTCCGCGCACGTCCTGAAGTCCGGTGGCGCAGGCTGCGGGGCTCCTGCAATCCGCAACGCATTCGTTCCGCGTGAGGCGGAGTCCGAGTCCCCGAGCCAAGGCGGACGCGACAGCGACGGCCCGAGGGTGCGCCGAAGGCCGCGAAGCCGAACCTCACGACGAGACCGGCTCTCCAACGCCCTTTCCAGACCACTTAGTTTACATAAGAAGTGTTATCAGACGTTAATAGAATACGGCGTGAATAGCCCCTGTTGATGAAATGTTGATGGTGTTTGGGCTAACGCCCCGTCAGGCGGTCCAGACGCTGGCCCCGCCGGCGTCCGGGACGGCGAGGCGCCGCCCGATACCGTCCGCGGGAACCGTTTCGAGGATTCGACCGACCGAATCCCGGGCCACGACCCGGACGCGGACGACCTCTCCGGCCACGGCCTGGACGGCGTCCCACCGGAGTTCCAATGGCTGGCCTGGCGCGCCGTCGACGGCGGCGGCCCGGCCGTCGAGCGTCGTCATCTCGAGGCTCACGCGGGCGGCGCCGTCGAACGCCGCCTCGGCCCAGAGCGCGGCGTCCGTGGCGGCGACCTCGCACGCCCGAACGCGACGCTCCGTCCCGCGGCTCATCGATCCGGCCGGCCGCTCCAGGCCGACCCAGCCCAGCCGGCCGAAATACCCGCCCGTCCGGTCGCCGTCCGCCACCGCAACGGGCCGCAGGACGTCGTCCCCGGCGACCTCGGTCGTGATGTTCGACTCGTAGAGGTCCGCCGGCACCTCGAGGCCCAGGTGATGCCAGGCGCGCCGGACGTGCCGCCGGAAGAGCGCGTCGAAGTCCCGATCGTGGAGCGACGAGTGATCGTCGCCGTACCACCAGAACCAGTCGCTGCCCTCCGCGGCGCGCAGGGCCTGCCGCGCGCCCTCGACGGCCGCGGCATCGAGCCCCTTCGCCTCCTTGGCGAAGGCGGCGCGGGCGCGGGCCAGTTGCGCCCACGCACGGCGGTCGTCGGCGTGGCCGATCCAGATCCCGAAGTCGGCATGGATCCACGAACCCGCGAAGAGCCGCGGGAGCGGCTCGGCCTCCCCCGTGGTCGCCTCCGACATGGTGACCGGCTCGATGTCCGCCGCCGCCTCGAGCGCTCCGTAGAGGGCGCGCAGGAACGGCCGGCCGCCGTCGGCATAGTGCTCCCAGGCGTTCTCGCCGTCGAGGATGACTGCGACGGTCGGGGGCGATCCCGGGAGAGCCGCCTGCCGGCCAGCCGCACGGAGCCGCTCGACGAAGTCGCCGACGGCGCCCTCGGCGGCCCAGCCCTGGTAGGTGAAGCCGATGGCGTCGGACAGGCCGTGGTCGCGGAACACCACGCGGACGGGCCCGTCCGGCGTCGCGATCTCGTGCGTGCGATGGCAGAGCGCCGCGGGCGTCTCGAGACCGGCCAGCGCCCGCGACGCCCGCAGGATGGCTTCGTCGGTCGCCATCCAGCGGAAGCCCGCGCGGGCAACCGCGGCGGCCGTCGCCGGTGACACGCCTCCTTCGGACGGCCAGACCCCGGCCGGCGGCCGGCCGAACCAGCCGGCGTGCGCCTGGGCCGCCCGCACCAGCTGATCGTCGGCGTCCTCCGGCCAGCGGAACGCGGGATGCGGCAGCGGCGCTCCGGGGTGCGCGTCGTGATGCGCGGCGGAGTCGCACAGGAGGGGCAGGATCGGGTGGAAGTACGGCGAACAGCTCAGCTCCACCTGGCCGCGATCCGCGGCCGATCGATAGAGAGGCACCACCCGCCGCAGCAGCGCCAGCTCGACCTCGCGGAGCGCGGCTTTGTCGGCGTCGTCGTAGTCCCGGCCCTTCGCGCGCAATCCGACGATGCGCGGGTCCGCGCGGGCGACGTCCGGGTCGACCCAGGCGAGCTTCTGCCAGACCTGGAGGTCGGTCAGGGCGGCCGCGTCGAACGGCACGCCGCTCGCCTGCCGCCGCCAGAGCTCGGCGTACCGCGGATACGGCTCGATCATGGTTGGCGGATGGGCATGGAAGCCTTCCCGCACGAACCACTCGGTGTCAGCGCGGTCGAGCTCGGTCGCCGGCCGGAGCCCGAGGACGAGCTGCCGGTCCCAGGTCCGCTCCGCCGCGTAGGCCTCCACCTGCTCGACCAGCGCCGGGACGAGGTTGAACGTGACACGGACGCCCGGGTAGGCCTCGAGCATCGCCACCATCCCGCCGTAGTCCTTGATGGCGTGCAGGCGCACCCACGGCAGCACCGACTCCCCCGTCGGCGGATCCAGGTAGTAGGGCTGGTGCATGTGCCACAGGAGCGCGAGGCGGACGGCGGGGGGCGGCATGCGGCTCCTGGTACAATTCCGTCAGCGACGCATGCGCACGCTTGACCGGTACGTGATTCGCGAAGTGGCCGTGCCGTTCGCGCTGGCGCTGCTCGTCCTCACGTTCATCCTCATTATCCCCTTCATCATCCAGCAGGCCGAGACCATGGTGGCCAAGGGGGTGCCGTGGCTCACCCTGGCCCGTGTGATGGTCACCCTCATCCCCCAGGCGCTGGGGCTCACGATCCCGATGTCCCTGCTGGTCGGCCTGCTCGTGGCGCTGGGCCGGCTGTCGGGTGACCGCGAAATCGTGGCCATGCTGGCCTGCGGCCTGAGCCCGGTCCGCCTGCTCCGCCCGGCGGCCATCCTCGGCGTGGCAGCCTGGATGGCGACGTCCTGGGTGCTCATCTGGGCCATCCCGGACGCGAACCAGACGTTCCGCGAGATCACGACGCGCCTCGTGGCCGATCGGGCCGAGGGCGAGGTGAAGCCGCGCGAGTTCTTCGAGGACTTCCCCGGCTTCGTCGTCTACGTGCGCGACGTGCCTGCCGAGGGCGGCTGGTCCGGCGTCGTCGCCGCGGACACGCGGTCGCCCGACCATCCGGTGCTGTACGTCGCCGAGCACGGCCGGATGCTCGTGGACCGCGAGGCCCGCACCATCCAGATGGTGCTCACCGACGGCACCCGCCACAGCACGGCCGAGAACGACCCCGACGGCTACGAGGTGGTGACGTTCGACCGGACCGTCGTGCCGCTGGACCCGGAAAGCGTCTTCCCGCGTCAGGGGCCGGCGCGGGGCATTCGCGAGATGTCGATCGTCGAGCTCCGCGAGCAGGCCGCCCGGCTCGAGGGCCTCGACCAGTCGTCACACAACGAGTGGTACGAGATCCACAAGAAGTTCTCGATCCCGGCGGCGTGTTTCGTGTTCGCCCTGATCGGCATCGCGCTGGGCGCCACTGATCGGCGCGATGGAAAGTTCGCGGGCCTCGCGCTGGGCGTCGTCGTCATCTTCGCCTACTACGCCGTGATGTGGCTCGGCCAGTCGTTCGCGAAGGGCCACTACCTGTCGCCGGGGCTCGCCTCCTGGCTGCCCAACCTCGTCGTCGGCGCCGCCGGCCTCGTCGGCTTGTGGCGCCGGCTGAAACCGGCCTCGCGTGCCGGCTCGTTCGTGCCGCCCGCCGTGTCGGCGCGGCTGGCGACGATCGGGGACCTCGTGGGCGGAGCCCTCGTGGTGCGGGTGCCGCGCATTGCCGGCCTCCGGCTGCCGCTGCTCGATCTCTACGTCGCCACCCTCTATTTCCGGGTGCTGGCGCTGTCGGTGGTCAGCATGGCCGGCCTCTTCTATCTGGCGACCTTCATCGACCTGTCCGACAAGCTCATCAAGGGCACCGCGACGGCGGAGCTGCTGCTCCGCTACTTCTGGTGGTCCACTCCGCAGTATCTCTACTACGTCATCGCGCTCGCCGTCCTGCTGGCGGCGGTCGCCACGATCGGCGCGCTCACGAAGTCCAGTGAACTGGTCGTGATGCGGGCCTGCGGCATCAGCCTGTACCGGACGGCCGTGCCGCTCCTGGCCTCGGCGCTCGTCGCCTCGGGCGCGCTCTTCGGACTCGAGGAGTGGGTGCTCGCACCCGCCAACCGCCGCGCCAAGGAGCTGGACTACCTCATTCGCGGCCAGACGCCCCGCCGCTACGACGCGCTCAACCGGCGCTGGCTCACCGGACCCGATGGCCGCGTCTACCACTACCAGTTCTACAGCCCGAGCGAGCACGAGTTGAACGGCCTCACGGTGCTCACGTTCGGCCAGGCCGGCGGCATCGTGACCGAGCGGTCGTTCGCCAAGGTCGCCAGGGCTGAGCCCGCCGTCGGTGACGGCCGGACCTGGGATGCGAGGAATGGGTGGACGCGCACCTTCAACAGCGACGCCAAGGTGGCGTCCTACTCGCCCTTCGACGAGCGGGAACTGGCGCTGGCCACGCCCGAGACCTTCGTCACGCAGATCCCGCCGCCTGAGCAGATGACCTATCGCCAGCTCCAGCGCTATGTCGACGAGGTGCGTGCCGCCGGGCACGACGTCCGCGAGCACCAGGTCGCCCTGCACCGGAAGTTCGCCTTCCCCCTGGTCACGGTCGTCATGACCCTCATCGGCGTGCCGTTCGCGGTCACGATCGGCCGGCGCGGCGCGTTGTACGGCATCGGCGTCGGCGTGGTGCTGGCCCTCACCTACTGGACCATGATCAGCGTCTTCGCGGCCCTGGGCGCCGGCGGAGCCCTGCCGCCCATCCTGGCCGCATGGGCCCCGAACCTCCTGTTCGGCGCCTGCGCCCTGTCCCTGCTCCTGACGGTTCGGACCTGACACACGTCGCGCCGCGCGCTGTCGAACCTCCTCGCCGATTCGAACCGGACGCGCGACGCGTGTACGACGCCACGGCGCGCCGCGATGTCAGCGCGCCGCCGAGACGCCGCCCCAGCTCAGGACGCCACCGGTCCCCGGTCGGGCGTGGACCGTGTCCACCACGACCAGCAGGGCCGTGACCTGTTCGCGCGGCACCGGGCCGGCCTGGCCGTCCAGCGGCAGGAAGCGTTCGAGCGGCAGTTCGAACTCCCGGCCCTTCTCGTCGGGCGTCAGGCGGATCGATTGTCCCCAGCGGCGCCCGCCCGCGTCCGGCGTCCGAAGCTGGATCCACGCGCGCGTCGGGCGGTCGGCGCCGGCAGCGACCACGATACGGTCCGACCCGGCGAGGGCGCCGGAGGCCAGGTCCACGCGCGCCGCAGCGTACGGGCTGTCGCCCTCGCCGAGCCGCCATCGGAAGGAGACGCCGCTGGCACCCGGTCCGACCTCCGCGGTCGTCCCCGCTGCGCGCTCGACCTGCCAGGCGGCGGGGTCCCCCGACGCGATCGGCATTCGCACCGTCGCCGTGGGAAGTGCCAGGACGGTTGGCCGCCGCTGGTCTCCACGCGCGTAGACGGGATTGGTGACGATCCACGGCGTGCGAAACGGCGCGCCGAGATCGACCTCCCAGCGGCAGGCGCCAGGCGGCGTCGCGGAGGTCCAGACCATTCGGCCCCCCGGCGCCTCGGCCACCACCGACCCGTCGCACACGATCCGGGTCGTGGCCGTGGACGGCGCCTCGGTCGAGGCCCGAAAGACGAGAGCGGCACCCGCGGGCGGAGCCACCCAGGCACCGGGGGTCCAGACGGTGCCGTCCGCCTCGACCGTGAATGACGCCGCGCCGGCCGCGCGCTGGCCGGTGACGACGGCGTACGCCCGGCCCCCTCGCACCGCCTGCAGGAGCGACGCCGCGTCGCGCGCCGCGTCCCCCGTGAACGGGACCGGGAGCCGTACCACGTTGGTGAAGGCTGCGAACGCCTCGGCATACCAGGGCTGCCGCACGGCCGCCCAGCCGTCGTACGGTTCCCCGACTCCGCGCAGGCCCACGCGGGCGTGCGCGTCGAGCGCGGCGAGCCCGACGACCGGGCGCCGCGCGGCCAGCCGATCCCATTCCGCCAGCTCTGCCTCGGGGCGGTCGAGGAGGGCCGTCAGCGTGGCCACCGGTCTCCACGGATAGGTCAGGAGGGACGCCCACAGATCGCGCGGACGATCGCGCCACTCGCTGTCGGCGTTCAACCACTCGAGCCCGTCGAACGCCGCGTCCCAGTCCCGCCACCGCAGGGCCTCCCTGGCCGACCGCGGATGCGCGACGATGCCCAGGCCGCCCAGCCAGCGGACGTCGTCCACGACACTCGACGGTTCGCCGCCGAGGGGATAGGGCGCCGGCGCGGCGCCGAGGGCGACGTAGTGGCCGCCCCAGGTGCTGATCTCGACGGCGTCGACGACGAGCACCCCGTGGAGGTAGCGCGGCGGATCGACGACGCGCGTGCCGTCCCCATGATCCGTGAGCACCACCACCTTGACGCCTGCCGTCGCGGCGGCCGACGCGATCTCATCCGGCGTGCCCGTGCCGTCGGATCGGTTCGAGTGCACGTGATAGGCCACGGTGACGTCCGTGGCGGGCAGGCCCGCTTCTGCGGCGCCCTGCCGCGGCAGGAGGCTCACGCGCCAGGCCATCAGCACGCCGACGGCGGCCACGGCGCCGGCGACGAATCGCAGCACGCTCCGCATCACGCGCGCGGGTGGAACCGGTCGTACACCGCGCGCAGCCGCTCGTCGAGAACGTGGGTGTAGATCTGGGTCGTGGACAGGCCGGCGTGCCCGAGCATCACCTGGATCGCCCGAAGGTCGGCGCCGCGTTCGAGCAGGTGCGTCGCGAACGAATGCCGGAGCACGTGAGGCGAGATCGCGCGCTGGATGCCGGCGGTGCGTCCGTGCGCCCGGAGGATCTTCCAGAAACCCATGCGCGAAAGGCCGCCGCCCCGCACGTTCAGGAACAGCCGTGGGTTCGCGCGTGCGCGCAGCAGCTGTGGGCGTCCCTCGTCGAGATAGCGGCGCACCCAGGCGACGGCCGCCTCGCCCACGGGGACCATGCGCTCCTTGCGCCCCTTCCCCATGGTCGTCAGGACGCCGCGATCGAGGTCGACGTCCGGCAGGGTGAGCGACAGGAGCTCGGTGACGCGCAGGCCCGTGGCGTACAGCACCTCGATGAGGGCACGGTCGCGCACGCCGATCGGCCCGCTCGGATCGGGCGCCCCGAGCAGCGCGTCCACCTCGTCGACGGTCAGGTACTTCGGGAGCGCCCGCCAGGCCCGCGGCGGCGCGAGGTCGGCGGCCGGGTCGCCTTCGCCCCCGCCGGTGACGAAGCGGAAGAAGCCGCGCACCGCGGCGACGGCCCGCCCGACGGACCGCGGCGAGCGCCCGTCGGCCATCAGCGTCCGGACGAAGCGCTCGAGCTCGGGCAGCGTGAGGGCCTCCAAGCGACGCCCTTCCCCGCCGGCGAACGCCTCCAGCTTCGCCAGGTCCCCCGCGTAGGCGTCCCGCGTGTGCGGCGACACCCGGCGCTCGTGCTCGAGATGGGCGAGGTAGCGGTCGACGGCCGAGGCCACGTGGCCATTCTACGCGGCGCTTCCGCGGTTCGTTGACACCGCGGTGACACGGGACTAGCATGCGGGGCTGGCGTTCGCCTCGCCGGTCGTCACATGCCCCGTTCCTCGAAGTGGGAGTCGCTCCCCACCGAAGCCATCAACCCCGCCACGCTGGCCATCGACAAGCAACCCGCCGCAGGCGTCGTGGACCTGATGCTGGCGGAGGACAAGAAGGCCCTGGCCGCGGTGCAGCGCGAGCGCGACCGCATCGCCGTCGGCGCCGACATGCTCGCCAAGGCCCTGCGCAAGGGCGGGCGCGTCATCTTCGTCGGCGCCGGGACCAGCGGGCGACTGGGCGTGGTCGAGGCCGCGGAGATGCCGCCGACCTTCGGCACGGACCCCTCGGTGGTGCAGGCCATCATGGCCGGCGGCAAGGCCGCGATCCTGCGTGCGAAGGAAGGCGCCGAGGACGACTACGAGGAGGGCGCCCGCGCGACGCGGCGGCTCGCGCCGACCCGGAAGGACATCCTCGTCGGCGTGTCCGCCAGCGGCATGACGCCGTTCGTCCGCGGCGCCCTCACGTGCGCCCGCGGCGTCGGAGCCCGGATCATCTTCGTCACCTGCGACCCGCGGACCGAACTGCAAAGCTTCGTCGATCTCACGATCGCGCCGGCCGTCGGCCCCGAGGTGATCGCGGGGTCGACGCGGCTCAAGGCCGGCACGGCGACGAAGCTGGTGCTGAACACGCTCACCACGTCGGCCATGGTCCTCGTCGGCAAGACCTACGGCAACCTGATGGTGGACGTCCGGACCGGCTCCGAGAAGCTGCGCGATCGCGCCCGGCGCATGGTCAACATCGTCACCGGCATCGACCAGCAGGCCGCCGACGCCCTGCTCAAGCGAGCGCACTGGAACGTGAAAGCGGCCGTCGTGATGCAGAAGACGGGCCTCCCCTACGCCAAGGCCCTCAGCCGCCTGCGCCGTGCCGACGGATCGTTGCGCGACGCCATCGGCGAGGACATCGAACCGCGCCTGCGGGCGCTGCTCGACAGCGGCGAACGGCGCTGACGATCAGGAACGGCCGCGCTCACGGGCTCGGTCCGGGCCCTCGCGTCCGCCGCGACGGGAACGGAGCCTAGAGCAAGCCGGCGGCTGCCGCGTCGAGCACGACGGTCGCGCGGCCGTGCGTCTGGAGCCACGATGCCGGGCACCACGTCGTCAACGGCCCCCGAACCATGGCCCGGACCGCCTCCGCCTTCGACGCGCCCGTCGCGACGACGAGGACCTCCCGCGCCTTGAGGAGCTGGCCCATGCCGAGGGTGACCGCCTGGGACGGCACGCGCTCCCAGTCACCGCCGAAGAGCTCCGCGTTCGCCCTTCTCGTCGCCTCGGACAGCGTGGCCAGGTGCGTCGCCGCGAGAAGCGTCTCGCCCGGCTCGTTGAAGCCGACGTGCCCGTTGGCGCCGATGCCGAGGACGAGGAGATCCAGCCCGCCAGCGCCCGTGACGGCCGCCTCGTAGCGTCGGCATTCGGCGTCCAGGTCGGCGGCATCGCCGCGCGGAAAGCCGATCGCCGCCGGCGCGATCGGGACGCGCGAGAAGAGGTGCTCGTCCATGAACGCCCGGAACCTGCCTGGAGCCGTCAGCGCCGCTCCCGCGAACTCGTCCACGTTGAAGGTCCGAACACGCTCCCAGGCAATGGGCGCGAGCACCAGGCGGTCGTAGACGGGGACCATCGTGCGCCCGGTGGGCAGACCGAGCACCGGCGCCCGCAGGCCCGCGATGCGCTCGGCCATGAGCGCCGCGGCTCGCGCCGCGGCCGCGCCGTCTTCCAGCACCTCGACGATCACGATCGAGACGCCGGCGCGCCGGCGTAGACGGGCAGTCGCAGGTGGCCGCGCGCGGCCCGCAGGGCGACGCGGACGGCGCCGAGCGCGGGCTCGTCGGTGAGCACTGCGGTGACGGCCTTCGGGGCCACCTCCGCCATCAGGCCGGCGAGCATCCCGGCCACGACCGGCGCCATCTTGAAGAGGCCGCCCGACAGGACCACGCGGGCCGCGTCGCCGCGCATCCCCAGCTGCTCGACCACCGAACGCGCGGCCAGCGCCAGCTCGGCGGCCGCGGACCGCAGGATCTCGCCGGCCACTGCGTCGCCCTCGGCGTGCGCCTTGGCGACGAGCCCGGCCATGGCCGTGATCACGGGCCGGCGATCGGGACGCGTATGGACCTGACGGACGAGCCCGTCGATGCGGTCCACCTCCGCGTGCCGCAGGATGAGCGCCGTGAGGGCCGTCGACGGCCCCCGCCGATCGGACGCGCGCACCACGGCGGCGAGCGCCCGGGCGCCCACCCAGAACGCGGAGCCTTCGTCGCCGTACACCTCGCCCCATCCGCCGGCCCGCGCCGCCGTGCCGGCCGGGCCGATCCCGTACGCGATCGACCCGGTGCCCGCAATCACGACGACGCCCGGCGACTCGTCGGCGCCGGCGACGAGCGCGATGTGGGCGTCGTTGACGGCCACGATCCGGCCGCGGCACCCGAGCCGCCGCAGGATGCCGGTCGTGATGGTCTCGTCGTCCGGCCGGTCGAGGCCCGCCATACCGATGCAGACCGTGTCGGGCCACGCGCGGTCGGCCACGGCCTCGACGATCACGGAGTACAGGGCCTTCTCGGTGGCCAGTTCCCCGACGCTGTGCAGGTTGGCGCCGCCCGCGCGGCCCTCGCCGAGCACGCGTCCCTCGGCGTCGGCCAGCCACGCCACCGACTTGCTGCCGCCGGCATCGATTCCCAGGACGTGCACGATCGAAGCTTATACTGACCGCCGTGCTCGCCCCTCTCGACTACGCCGTCATCGCCGGGTACCTGGCGGCCATCACGGCGTTCGGCTCCTGGTTCGGCCGGTTCCAGAAGACGACGCGCGACTACTTCCTGAGCGGACACTCGGTCCCCTGGTGGGCCGTCTGCTGCACCGTGGTCGCCACCGAGACCAGCACGCTCACCTTCATCGGGGTGCCGGCGACGGCCTACGCCGGCAACATGACCTTCCTGCAGCTCGCCCTCGGCTACGTCCTGGGCCGGCTGCTCGTGAGCGCGCTCTTCATCCCGGCCTACTTCCGCGGCGATCTGGTCACGTCGTACGAGCTTCTGCAACGCCGCTACGGCCGGCGGGTCACGACCCTCTCGGCGGGCCTCTTCCTGATCACGCGGTCCCTGGCCGACGGCATCCGCCTCTTCGCCACGTCGCTCGTCATCAGCGTGGTGACGGGCGTGCCGACGGCGTGGGCCACCGTCATCGTCGGGACGATCATGATCGTCTACACCGTGCGCGGCGGGTCGTCCGCCGTCATCTGGACGGACGTCGTGCAGATGTTCGTGTACGTCGCGGGCGCGGCGGCCGTGGGCGTCGCCCTGCTCGGCCGGATCCCGGGCGGCTGGGACGAAGTGGTGCGCACGGGCGCCGCCGCCGGTAAATTCGCCGTCCTGGATCTCTCGACGGACCCGACGGCCGTCTACACGCTCTGGACGGGCCTGCTCGGCGGCGTGGCCCTCACGCTGGCGACGCACGGCACCGACCAGTTCCTGGTCCAACGGCTGCTGGCCGCGACCAGCGCTCGCGCGGCCGCCTCGGGGCTGGTGCTGAGCGGCGTCATCGTCTTCGGCCAGTTCATCGTGTTCCTGCTCATCGGCGTGATGCTGTACACGTTCCACCAGCACGTGCCGCTCACGACGGCCCTCGAACGGACGGACCAGGTGCTCCCCCACTTCGTGGTCAATTACCTGCCCAGCGGGATGGCCGGGTTCATCGTGGCCGCCATCGTCGCGGCGGCGCTGTCGCCGTCCTTGAACGCGATGGCCGCGACGACGCTCAACGACTTCTATCGCCCGCGGCGGACGCTGGCCCTCGACGAGGCGGGCCTCGTCGCGCTCTCGCGGCGCATCACCGTGGGCTGGGGCGTCGTGCAGGTGGCGGTGGCGCTCGGCGCGCAGTTCATGGACCGGTCGGTCCTGGACGCGGGACTCGCGGTCCTCTCCTTCGCGTCGGGCTCGGTCCTGGGCGCCTTCCTGCTCGCCACGCGCGCGCCCTCGGTCGGCGAGCGGGACGCCTTCGTCGGGATGGTGGTGGGCCTCGTCGCCATGACCCTGGTCTGGGCGCTCACGCCGACGGCGTGGACCTGGTACGTGTTCATCGGCGCGGTCACCACGGTGGCGACCGCGTGGATGCTGCAGCGGTTCGCGCCGGCGCGCGCATGACCCGCCAGCCGCCGCCGGAGGTCGCCACGCTCATCGCTGACGCCATTGGGCGGCGCGTGACGCCTGGGGCCGTCGTGGAGACGGGAGGTCTCGACGGTCCCTGGTGGCGGCTCGCCGCGGGACGCCACACGTACGCCGCCGATGCTCCGGCGGTCACGGGCGACACCGTGTACGACCTGGCGTCGTTGACGAAGGTGATCGCGACGACCACGCTGGCGATGGATGCGGCGAGCGCCGGCGCCCTTCCGCTCGACACGCCGCTCCGGGCACGGCTCACGGGCTTCGGCGATGGCCCGGCGATCGCGATCCGCGATCTCCTGGAGCACGCCGGCGGCTTTCCGGCCCATCGCCCGTTCTATCAGGCGGTCGCCGGTCGGCGCGGCGTGCTGGCCGGCATCGCGGCGACGCCCCTGACCTACGCTCCCCGCACCCGCTCCGAATACACCGATCTCGGATTCATCCTGCTCGGGGCGCTGCTCGAAGACGCCGGCGGCGCATCGCTGTCGGCGCAGTTCGAGGCCTTCGTCGCCGAGGTCCTGGGACCGGTGGACCTCGCGTTCGGCGCCCGGGACGCGTGGCGTGCACGGGTCGCGCCCACCAGCGTGGACGCCTGGCGCGGCCGGGTGTTGGCCGGGTACGTACACGACGCGAACGCGGCGGCGCTTGGGGGTGCGGCCGGGCACGCGGGCCTGTTCGGCACGGCGTCAGCTGTCGGCGCCTTCGCGCGCTGGGCGCTGGCGCTCTGGAGCGGCGCGAGCCCGGGGTGGCGCGCGGCGACGCCGGACACGATGGGGTACTTCGCGCGCCGTGGAACCGTGCCGGGCAGTTCGCGGGCGCTCGGATGGGACACGATGCTGCCGACCTCATCGTGCGGTCCGCGCATGTCGCCCCGCGCCATCGGACACACCGGCTTCACCGGCGTGTCGCTGTGGATCGACCCGGATCGCGCCCTCTACGCGGTCTGTCTGACCAATCGCGTCCACCCGTCGATCGACGGCCACCCGATCGGGCCGCTTCGCGTGGCGATCCACGACGCGATCCTGACGTGGGCGGACCGCGGCGCGCGCTGACCGTCGTCCAGGACGGACGTGCGGTCACTGCTTCTTCGGCGGCGGCGGATAGGCCGGCGAGAACGGGCTGGCGCCCGGACTTCCTCCGGCGCCGAACGGATTGGCGCCAGGCGCGCCGGGCGGTACCTGTCCGGCCCCCGGCTGCCCGAACGGATTGGTCCCCGGCTGCCCGAAGGGGTTCGCCCCGGGCTGGGCGAACGGATTCGCGCCCGGCTGTCCGAAGGGGTTGGCGCCCGGCTGCCCGAAGGGGTTGGCGCCTGGCTGTCCGAACGGTCTGCCGCCCGGCGCCGGCGTTCCGCCGAACGGATTCGCTCCGGGCTGCCCGAACGGGTTCCCCGGCGTCGCCTGGGCGGGCGCACCGCCCGGCGCCACACCGCCTGGCGCGTTGAGCGCCTGCAGGATGTCCGGGGGCAGGCCCTTGCCTGGCCTGATGTCCTGGTAGGTCACGGCCCACTGGTCATACCGGGTCCGCCCGTTGAACACCTTGATGCTGGCGGCCTTGCTCTTGGAGACCACGCCGATGATGCCGGCGCCCGGCACCGGAATGCCCTGCGACGAGGTCGGGGTCCCGGTGGGCGACGTGGTCGTGGTCGGTGTCGCCGCAATCGCGCCTGGCGTCGCCGAGCCCGGCGACGCCCCGATGCCCGGCTGCCCGGGGGCAGCCACCGTCTGATAGACAGGTTGGAAATCCTCGCCCGTGAGCGGGTCCTTGTATTTGCGCCGGACGAACCGCTGCTGCACGAGCACGTCGAGACTGGGGGGGAGAGTGCCCGGGCCGGCCTTCTGCTGGAACTTCATGACGCCGCGGGCGTACTCGAACGCGCGAAACAGGTATTCCTCTTCCCGTTCGCGCTGAGCCTGGCGGCTCCACACGGGCAGCGCGACCGACATCAGGACGGCCATCACGCTCAGGCCGACGAGCAGCGCCGCCATGGCGAATCCGCGATCGCCAGGCACGCCGGCGCCTTGACCACGTAACTGCACGTAACTATTATCCTTATTGGCCTCTCGCATGTCATTCGTCCCGCGGTCCGCGGTCCTTCTGGCCTTTGTCGTCGTCAGCGCGGTTGCCGGGTGCGACAAGGTGCCCCTCCTCGCCCCCACCAATACGACGATCCGGCTGGTCGCCACGGTCGGGGTGCTGCCCCTCGCCGGCAGCACCGACATCACGGCCGTCGTCATCGAATCGGCGGGCACGCCGGTCCAGAACGGCACGGTCATCTCGTTCACCTCATCTCTGGGTACGATCGAGCCACACGAGGCCCGGACGTCGAACGGCCAGGTGACGGTACGATTTGTCGCCGGCGGCCAGTCCGGCAAGGCCGCGATCAGCGCGTTTTCCGGCGGCAGCAAGTCGGACGACCTGGAGATCCTGGTCGGGGCGGCCGCGGCCGGGGCGGTCACGCTGCGGGCGGGCCAGACGTCGCTGCCCACCACCGGCGGCACGACCACCATGATCGCGACGGTGGTGGACACCGGCGGCAATCCCCTGCCCAACACCCCCGTGGCCTTCTCGACCAGCGCGGGAACGCTGTCGCAGAGCACGGCGCTCACCAACAGCCTCGGAGAGGCGCGCAGCGATCTGACGACGAACGTGGCCGCGAAGGTGACGGCCAGTGTCGGCGGCGGCGCCACGCCCGTCTCCGCCACGCTCGACATCGTGGTGACGGACCTGCCGGTCGTGGACATCGCCGTCGTGGGCGGCACGGGCACCAACACCGCCGAGATCGGGCTGCCCACCGTGTTCTCGCTGAAACAGGCCAACGCGACGACGTCCAGCGCCATACGCAGCCTCCGCATCGACTTCGGCGACGGGACCATCCAGTCGCTTGGGCCGCTGAGCGGCACGATCACGGTGTCGCACCAGTACGCGCGGACGGGCTTCTACACGGTCGCGGTGACGGCCACGGATGCGCTGGGACTGGTCGGCGTCACGACCATGATCCTGCAGGTGAACGACCGCTTCGCGATTCCGCTCACGGTCACGAGCTCGAACCTCGGGAACGGCATCGTGAACTTCAGCGCGACCGCCACGCCGCGCACGGGCACCACGATCCGCGTCTACGAGTGGGACTTCGGCGATGGCACGGTCATCACGACCACCGGCGGCCTCACCACGCACCGCTACTCGTCGGTGGGCACCTACCGGGTCACCCTGCGGGTCATCGCCACCAACGGCGATGAAGGCTCCGCGGTGCTGGACGTCCGCGCCTCGTAGGCGGCGGACCACACGGGCGGTCCACGCCCGGCCCGCCCGTCACCACTCGGCGTAGGGCGTGCCGTCCAGCGAGATCTTGTCCGATCCGCTCTTGACGTCGTAGATGCCGGTTTCGGCCGACGGATTGGCGGGATCCGCCTCCGCCGGAATCTCCTGCCACGTGTCGGCCGAGCTCGTCATCGGATCCTCCGGAATCCGGCGGACGTAGCCGTCGGTCACCAGGTCCTGGAGCGTGGCCGGCCACTTCTGCTTGTCGGCGTAGTACTGGTCGATCGCGTCACGCATGTGGTAGAGGTCCGCCTTCAGCGTGGCCTCCCGGGCGCGCGTGACGCTGTTCTGGTATCCGACCATCGCGATGGCCGACAGCACGACCACGAGCGACATCACCACCAGCAGTTCGATGAGCGTGAATCCGCGGGCGAGGGCGGAGCGGGCGCGGCGGACGGTCATCACGCTACCACTCGTTGTACTTCGTGCCGTCGAGCGCGGTGCCCGTGCTCTTCGAGCGCACGTCGTAGACGTTCTGCCCGCCCCACCTCGTGGCGTCGGGCTTGTCCTGGTAGGACAGCAGGGCCCACTCGGTGTCGCCCGTCATCGGATCGACCGGCACCCGCCGCAGCAGCTTGACCTTCCGTCCCGTGGCGTCACCGGCCAGGGGGATGCCCTCGACGAGCGTCTCGAGATCCGGCGGGTACCCTTCGTTCCCGGGCTTCAGCTCGGTCGCCGGCACGCGGCCCGTGGCGACCAGGTCGTAGTAGGCATCGATCGCGCCGCGCAGTTCGCGCAGCGCGTGGCGCAGCTCGCCTTCCTTCTGGCGCTGAATCGTGACTCTCGCGAGCGGCTGGATGCCGGCCGCCAGGATCAGCAGGATCGTGGTGACGATCAGCAGCTCCACGAACGTGTAGCCGCGCGCCATCGACTCCCGCCATGTCTGCACCGGCCGTCCCTCCCTACTTGACCGTCACGGTGGCCGGCGGCTGGAATCGCAGGGGCGCCGCGCCCGCGCCCGCCAGCGTGCCGACGCCGGTCAGCGAGAGCGGCGACGTGCCCGCCGCGACGGGCTCGAACTGCACGGCCCCGACCACACCGGTCCCCGACGCCCCGAGGACGTCCCCGGTCCGCACCACGGCGATGTCCACCCGGCCCGCGGCGGCATCGATGTTCTGGGTGAAGGCCGCCTGCACGCCTCCCTGCCGCATGAGCGCGCCTTCCTGCACGGAGCGCACGCGCAGGACGGCGGGGTTGTAGGACAACGAGATCGAGATCGTCGAGAGGCGTGACGCGCCTGGAGATCGAGGATCGGCACGAGATACGGCCCGCCGCCGACCCTGAACTCGGTGCCAGGCGGGCTCACCAGCACGAGCGCCGGCGCCTGGCCTGGCGGCGGCGCGAACGATTCGGCGCCGCCGCGGCTGGAGGCTCGGCAGGGACGCCGGCCGCCGGGGGGAGGCGCAGTCGGCGCCGGCTCGGGGCGACAGGGCGGCGCCGGCGTTGGGACCGGCTGCGGCGCCGGGGGCGCCGGCTGCAGGAAGGGCGCCGTCGTGAAGCCTGGAATCGGCGAACTCCCACGGGAATCTGCGGCGTGCCAGGGGCCGGCGTGCCCGGGGCCGGCGCGGCGGGCGGCGGTTCGGCGCGGGAGCAGCGCCGCCGAAGATGGGCGGCGGCCCGCCGACGGCCATGTTGGACTGCGTGCCGATGTAGATCGGGCTGAGGTCCTCGGCCGTCAGCTGATGCGATCGGACGATCCGGGGCGTGAGCAGCATCACGATGTCGGTCTGCCGGATGTTCTGGTCGTTGTCGGCGAAGAGCTGCTGCAGGATCGGCAGCCGCAGGATTCCGGGGAAACCGCGGAGCGACCGGCGCTCGTCTTCGCGCAGCAGGCCGGCCAGCAGGTTCGACTCGCCGTCACGGAGGCGGAGTCTCGTCGTGACCTTCCGCGACGCGAACGCCGGGAGACTCTGACCCGCGATGTTCGAATCCTGGCCCCGGGCGCTGTTCTCCAGCGTCAGGTCCATGATGATGTCGCCTTCGTAGGTGACGCGCGGCGTCATCTCCACGATGACGCCGATGGGACGGTAGCTGAACGACACCAGCGGGTTCGTCGTGGCGCCGCCCTGCGCGATGGGCGTGAAGGTGGTGGAGGGCACCGGCACTTCTTCACCCAGGTTGAGCACGACCTTCTGCCCTTCCGTGCCCCGGAGCTGGGGCTTGGCCACGGTCTTGGTCTGCGAGTCGCTTTCCAGGAAGCGGATCACGGCCGCCGGCACCGCCAGGTAGAAGTCGGCCGCGCTCACGCCGGTGGAGATGGTGTTGGCGTTGAAGACCGGCGGCGATCCGACGCTCGAGGGCGCCGTCCCGGCCGAAGACGCACCGCCGGAACCGCCGCTCCCGCCGGGTGCCTGTTCCGGCGAGAAGATGCCGCCGACCGCATAATCGGTCAGGTTCAGCCCGAAACGCTTGGCGCGCTCGCGGCTGACCTCCAGGATCTGCACGTCGATGATGACCTCGGCCCGCGGCTTGTCGTTCAGCTTGATCACGCGGTCGATGATGTCCATCACCGTGGCGCCGGCACGCACCGTGAGGGTGTTCGCGGTCTTGTTCGGGGCGATGCGCGGCTGGATCGCCATCTGCGGGGCGAGGATCACGGTGTTCACGATCTGCGCGAGCTCGCTCGCGTCGATGTGCGACAGATAGAAGGTCTTGATGACCTGCTCCTCGTACTGCTGCCGCTTGGCCGTGTTGTCGGTCGCGATGATGATCGTGCGCTCGTTCAGGACCTTGTAGAAGATCTGGTTCGCCAGCATCACCTGGCTGAGCGCCTCGTCGAGCGTCACGCCCTCGAGCTGCACCGTCACGCTCCGGTCCTGGAAGTCGCGGTCGAACGTGACGTTGATGCCGGTCGAGTTGCCGATGAAGTTCAGCAGGTCGCGCAGGCTCGTGTTCGAGAACCGCAGGTTCAGGAGCTCGTTCGACGACGGGTTGAGCACCGGCTCCTGGGAGGCCCGGCGCGCCTGTTCGCGCAGCGCCTCGATGGGCGGCCGCGGACGGCTCGCTTCGATCCGTTCACGCAGCGTCCGATCGATCTCGGCGGCATGCGCCGCGATCGACCGGTTCGACGGATCGTACTCGAGCGACTTCTGGTACTCGCGGAGGGCTTCGTCGTCGCGCCCGTCGGTCTCGAACGTCCGGGCGCGCGAGACGTGGAACGCCGCGGCCGCCTGCATGGCCCGCTCGAGGGCGATGCGGTACTCCGGCTTGTCGGGGGCCCCCTGCAGGGCCTGCCGGTAGTACTCGACGGCCTCGTCCCACTGCTGTGCGTTCGCCGCGGCCACTCCGCGCCGGTAGGACCGGCTGGCGCCGCACGCGGCCAGCGCGACGATCGCCAGGATCGTGCCGGCCGCCCTCACCAATCGTGATCTCGTCACGCGTGCTCCCGTCTCCGTGCTACTGCCCGCTCAGGCGCAGCGTCTGGCGCCCGCGCCCGTCTGCGTAGGCGATGTCGATCGACTCGGTGCCGATTGCGAGAATGCGGTAACGCCCGTCGATGATAGTCCCTTCGGTGCCGTGCACCACGAGCCCCTTGCTGTCGCTCAGCACGGCGATCTTCTTCGCGCTCGTCGTGCCCTCCACGAGCCCGATGAACTTGAACGGAATTGGGGGGAGCGGCGGCGGTCCGGCTGGCGGCAGTACCGGCGGCGGCAGGCCGGCGTCCGCGGACGGGCGCGGCCGGCGCGGTCCGCCTTCGGCCACGGCGGCCTGACGCGCGCCGAACACGAAGGGGTTACGGCCGCCGTCGGCGGGCCCTGGCCGCGCCTCCTCGAGCGCGGCGAGGCCCACATCGGCGGGCGGCGGCGGCACGGCGGCGCTGGCCGCCCGACGGGCGGCGACCACGGCCGCGGTGGTGGCGCTGGAGGCGGCGAGATACTGGCGCACGACCACGACCGCCAGCACGACCAGCAGGCCGTAGAGCAGATAGCGCTGGCGCTCAGCGGACATCCGGCGTCGCCTTGAAGTAGGTGGACACGCCGAGCGTGAGGTTCAGGAGGGTCGAGTCGTCATTCCCCTCCGACAGCACGATCGCGTCCACGATGACGAAGTCCGCCGACGTCTCCAGATCGTAGAGGAACTGCCGGACGTCGCGGTACCGGCCCACCAGGTCGACCGACGCCCGGAGGCGCGCCAGGCTGCTGCCGCGAATCGTCTCGGGCGCGGCGACGGCCCGCGCGAACGTGATGTCGTGCTTCCGCGCCAGCTGGGCCACGTTCAACTGGAGGAGGCGGCGGGCCTGCCCCACCGACGCCGGCAGCACGTCGGAGTAGAAGATGTCCAGTTCCCTCGTGGCGCTGTCGCGTCCGTCACGCGCGCTCGTGGCGGCGGCGAGTTCGGCGGCAGCGGCCTGCGCGTCGGCCGTGGCGTCGGCGGCCCGGCGTTCCGAGCCGTTCACCGTCCGTGACAGCGGCAGGACGCCGAGCACGAGCGCCGCGATGTTGGCCGCCACCAGGACGACCAGCGGCCAGATCCACGCCCGGTGCTCGCGCAACGCCCGGCGGACCAGCCTGTCCCGCGCGTCGCTCATCGGCCTCCCTCCGGCGGACGGGCCGCTGCCGCCGTCGTGGGTTCTGACGTCGCGTCGGGCGTTCTGGCCGCGGGGCGATAGTAGGCCTGGAGACTCGACTGGATGGTCCCGTCCTCCAGCGCTTCATCGGTGCGCGACACCACGCCGGCGAAGGACCCGGTGCCTTCGAGCCCCCGGATGAACTCGTCCAGGTCCTCGATGCGCCGCGACACCACGGTGAGGGCCACGATCAGGCGCCCCTCCTGGTCGGTCTGCGGCTGCACGTCCACGAGCCGGACGTCGGCCGGCAGGGTCGTCTCCAGCTGGTTGAAGAGCAGCGTCCACGAGAAGGTGCGGCGCTGCACCAGGGCGTTGGCTTCGGTGGCGGCGCCGGACACGACGCGGATCTGGGCCACGTCGAGCCCCCGGCGGATCTGGTCCGCCCGCGCCCGGGCGCCCGACGCCCGCAGCGACTCGCTGGCCGTGCGCTCGCCGAGCATCGCGCTCTGCTGCATCAGGCTCATGATGGTGGCGGCGTTGACGGCGGTCCACGCGACCGCGGCCGCCAGGGCCACGACGAGCACGCCGCGCACGAGGCGCTCGTTGTAGAACGGGCGGGTGGCGAGGTTCGTCCGCAGCATCACGCCACCGCCGATTCGCGGAGGAGGATCCCGATGCCCGGCGCGAGCGCGTCCGCCAGCGCCGCCGACGTGTCCACGCGCGCCGATGGGGCCGCGCTCCTGAACGGGTCCACGGCGGCCACCTCGATGCGGAGGCGGTCCGACAGCTCCTGGCGCAGCTCGTCGGCGCCCGCGGCGGTGGACCCGCCGAGGAGCAGCGCGCGCGCGAACTGCCGTCCGTGCAGTCGATCCTCGTAATACATCGCGGTCTGGTGCACGAGGTCGGCGATGGACCCCTCGGCCTCCTCGCCTCGCGTGCGGTAGAAGATCACGTGGCCTTCGCGGAGCACCGCCAGGCTCACGTAGCTGGGGGCGGCGTGCACGAGCAGCCAGTCGCCGCCGTCCGCCGCGCCAGCCTGCGCGAGCACCGCGTTCACGACGTTGAACGTGGACAGGTCCACGATGCCGGCATGCGCGCCGGTCAGCTCGCACGCCTGCTCGTACTGCTGGAGCACGTCGCGACGCGCCACGGTCACGATGAACTCGAACGCGCCGGCCGCCGCGGCCCCGGGTGTATGGGCGACCACGGCTTCGTCGAGCGGGAACGGCGTGGTCTTGCGTACCTGCCAGCGGATGAGCTCGTCGAGGTCGCCGGCCTTCGCCGGCACCGATTCGAAGCGCACCAGGGACACGCGCGCGACCGAGTCGGGCACGACGAGCGACACCTGCCGCGCCCGCCCGCCCGCCTGGTCCAGGGCCCGTCCGATTGCGGCCGCCACGAGCGGGACGTCCGCCATGTTGGGCGCGGCGAGCGCGCCGGTGACGGCGCCGGCCGGCAGCGCCTCGACGCCGAACGCGACGAGCGACGGCGCTCCGGACCGCCGCTCGACCCGCGAGACCGCGACCCTGTCCGGGGCGACGTCCACCGCGACGGTCGGCGGCGCCTGCTGGAGGAACGACGGCAGCTTCATTCGACGAACGTCACCTTGTTGATCTCGCGCAGCGTCGTGAGCCCGCCGAGCACGCGCTCCACCGCCGACTCGCGCAGGAATCGCATGCCCTGCTCCTTCGCGGCCCGCTTGACCTCCGAAATCGGGCGCCGCTCGAGAATGATCTCCCGCACGTGGTCGGTGAGGTCCAGCAGCTCGCAGATCGCCATCCGGCCCTTGAAGCCCGTGCCGCCGCACTCGACGCAGCCGGCGCCCTCCACGAACGTGTGGGTGTCGGCGAGCCCCGGGTCCATGGCCGACTCCAGCAGCTGCTCGCGCGACAGGTGGACCGGCGTGCGGCACTTGTCGCAGATCTTGCGGACCAGCCGCTGGGCCAGCACGCAGTTGAGGGCCGAGATGAACTGGTAGGGCTCGACACCCATGTTGAGGAAGCGGCCGAGCACGTCGAACACGTTGTTGGCGTGGACGGTCGTGAACACGAGGTGGCCGGTGAGCGCCGACTGGATGGCGATCTGGGCGGTCTCGGGGTCGCGGATCTCGCCCACCATGATCTTGTCGGGGTCGTGGCGCAGGATCGACCGGAGGCCGCGCGCGAAGGTGAGCCCCTTCTTCTCGTTGATGGGGATCTGCGTGATGCCCCTCAACTGGTACTCGACCGGATCCTCGATGGTGATGATCTTGTCCTCGATGGACCGGATCTCCGCCAGGGCGCCGTAGAGCGTGGTGGTCTTCCCGGAGCCGGTGGGCCCGGTGACGAGCACCATCCCGTAGGGCTCGCGGATGTACTTGCGGAAGCGCCTGAGCTCGAGGTCCGGGAAGCCGAGGATGTCGAGCCGCAGTTCGGTGAACTGCTCGCTGATCGACTGCTTGTCGAGGATGCGGATGACGGCGTCCTCGCCGTGGGCGCTCGGCATCACCGACACGCGGAAGTCGATGGTCTTGCCGCGCACGCGCAGCCGGAACCGGCCGTCCTGCGGGACGCGCTTCTCGGCGATGTCGAGCTCCGCCATCACCTTGATGCGCGAGATGATCGCGCTGTGGGACCGCTTCGCGATGGGCCGGCTGGCGGGCTGCAGCACGCCGTCGATGCGGTACTTCACCACGACCGCGTCGTCCTGCGTCTCGATGTGGATGTCGCTCGCCCGCCGCTGGATGGCGGTGAAGACCATCGAATCCACGAGGCGGATGATCGGGCTGTTGTCGCTCGTCAGCCGCTCGACCGTCAGGTCCTCGCTGGCGTCCTCGTCCTTGAGGACCTGGATCTGGAACCCTTCGGTCGCGTCGTCGAGCACCCGCTGTGAGCTCTCGCTCTTCTTCAGGATCGACTCGATCGCCGACTTCGCGCCGACCATGACGCGCACCGGCGTTCCGAGCAGCACGGCGAGCTCGTCGATCATGGGCAGGTCGGTGGGATCGGACACCACGATGACCAGGGCCCGGCCGTCGCGGCGGTATGGGACGAACCCGTAGCGCAGCATCAGGTCCGCCGGGATGCCCCGGAAGAGCTCCTGGTCGATCCGGAAGACCCCCATGTCCAGGAACTCGAGCCGGTAGCGCTCGGCGAGATGCCGGGCGTGGGCCTCCTCGGCCGCACGGGCCGGCGCGAGGCCGAACGCGGAGGCGTCGTCCTCGTCGAATGCCTCGTCGTGCTCGAAGTGATCGTCGGGCTGGGCGATGGCCATGGCGGTACGCTACTGGCCCACGACGGTGGACAGTTGGAAGATGGGCATGTACAGGGCCAGCACGACGCCGGCGATGACGACGCCCATGAAGACCAGCATCATCGGCTCCACCAGGGTGACGAAGCGGCTCACCTCGGTCTCCACGTCCTCGTCGTAGAAGTCGGCGAGCGAGGACAGCATCTCCTGCAGCGCGCCGGTGGACTCGCCGACCTCGATCATCTTGATGGCCACGTCCGGCATCACGTTGCGCTCCAGCAGCGTGGCGGCGAACCCGCGCCCCTCACGGACCTTGCCGGCGACCAGCCGCAGTTCGTCGCCGAGGTAGCGGTTGCCGGTGGACGTGGCGGCCGTGTCGAGCGCGTTCACGAGGGGGATGCCGCCGCCGACGAGGGCCGCCAGCGTCCGCGCGATCTGCGAGGTGGCGAACTTGTGGACGATCGGCCCCACGAAGGGCAGCTTCAAGACGACGCGGTCGAAGTGCGCCCGCTGCCCCGGCTGGCGCACCCACCCCAGGAACAGGGCCACGCCGCCCGCCCCGACCGCCGCCAGCAGGAGCAGGTTGGCGCGCACGGTGTCCGACACCGCGACGATGATCTGGGTGATGAGCGGCAGATCGCGATCGAAGCTGGCGTAGAAGCCGGAGAAGGCCGGCACGACCTTGATGACGATGATGGCCACGAGGGCGACGGCCAGGACCGTGAGGATGGCCGGATACAGCATCGCGGAATAGGTCTTCCGGCGCACCGTGTCGATGACCTTCGAGTAGGCGACGAACCGGCGCAGCACCTGGTCGAGCGAGCCGCTCCGTTCGCCGGCCACGAGCGACGCCGTGTACACCCCCGGGAACAGCTCGCCGTGCGCGGCGAAGGCGTCCGACAGCGCGGCGCCGCCGCGCACCTGGTCATAGATGTCGTCGAGCACCGCCTTGAACACCGGGTTGGTCAGACGCTGCCGCAGGATGTCGAGCGACTGGACCAGTGGCAGGCCCGCCTTGAGCAGCGTCGCCAGCTCCTGGTTGAAGATCAGGAACTCGTCCCGCCGGATGGTGCGGCGGCCGACCGGGAACCCCCGCACGCCGCCGCGCGGCTTGAGGGACAGGACGTGCAGGCCCTTGTCCTCGAGCTCGCGGCGCAGGTGAGCCTCGCTCGGGGCGACGTAGATGCCCTCGATGACCTGCCCCGTGGGCGTGCCGAGCCTGCAGCGGAACTCCATGCGGAGAGTCGTCAGGATCCCTGGGGCTGGACGAAGGCGTGGAAGACGCGGGCGCCGAGCTCCCGTGGATCATTGGACTGCGCGCCGGGCTCCAGGGCCGGGACGAACGTCTGGTCCACCACGAGCCTCAGCTCCACCATGTCCCCGTCGCCCAGGACCGACGCCGGCAGCGGAATCTTGTGGACGGGGCCCTCGGTGGGCCCCAGCGGAACGGTGGCCAGCACCTGGTCGCCGAGCAGGATGTCCACCTTCGTGGCGGCCGTCGCCGCCTTCCCTGGATTGTCGGCCTGGAAGTACAGGGTCGAATCGCGGCGGGGATTGCGGAAGTCGATCGTGGCTTCCTTCTTCGTCCACTGCCATTCCGCCATCGAGTTCTCGGCGGCGGACTCGACCGAGTGCCACCCGTCCTTGAAAATGAGGAAGACGTTCTCGACCTGCGGCAGGAGCTCGAGCTGCGCCACGTCGTAGGCGCGGCCGCCCACGTCGGTGCCGACCAGCCGGACGCGCTCCTGCGTCGACGGGTCGTAGAGGCCCGCGACGATCTTCGCGGGGCCGACGTAGGGGTAGATCGGGGCGAACACCGTCCGTGTGTATTCGACGGTCTGGCCCGGCTTCCACTCGGCGGTCGGCGTCGGCGGATCGTGGTCGTCGGTCCACATCTGCTCGCCGTCGGCGTCCAGGAAGTGCACGAACACCTTCCTGGCACCCAGGCTGGTGGCGCTGGGGGCGACGACGAAGGTGTAGGTGATCTCGACGGGGCTCCCGAGGGCCACGCGCGACCTCGACAGCGTGACGGCGATGGTGCCCTGCGCCGGGGCGGTGTCTTCGGAACGGCCGCACGCCACTGCGGCCAGCCCGGCCGTGAGAACGACGACGAGGCCTGCTCGAATCGGCTGGAAGCTGTACATAACCTTGTGAACAAACATGATAGCGCCTCCCATGCGGCGGCGCCACAGGACCGCGGCCCCGTTTGTGGTACAGTGCCGCGCCGTACGGCCACTTCCCACCGCACCCGCATGGATTCCGGACTCGGCGCCCTCGGCATGATCGAAACCCGCGGCTTCATCGGCTCGGTCGAGGCGGCCGACGCGATGGTCAAGGCCGCCAACGTGGCCCTCGTCGGAACCGAGTACATCGGCGCGGCCTACGTCACCGTGATGGTCAGGGGCGACGTCGGCGCCGTGAAGGCGGCGACCGACGCCGGCGCGGCGGCCGCCCGCCGGGTGGGCGAGCTGGTCTCGGTCCACGTGATTCCCCGCCCGCACGCCGAGGTGGACCGCCTCCTCACCAAGGGGTAGCCGCGGTGGCGTCCAGCCCGCCGGCCCCGAGCCCCGCCCCGCCCTCCGAACGCGACCTCGCGGCCGCCACCGAAGCCCTGGCGGCGGCCCGGCGCGCCCGCGCCGCCCAACGCCTCCTCGCGGAGCTGTCCCAGGCCCAGATCGACGCCGCCGTCGACCGGATGGCGGCCGCGGCCGCCGCCGAGGCCGAGCCGCTGGCCCGCCTCGCGGTCGAGGAGACGGGGTACGGCGTGGTCGCGGACAAGGTGGCGAAGAACCTGTTCGCCGCCCGCGACGTGCACGACTACATCCGCCCGATGCGCACGGTGGGCGTCGTCGCCAGGGACGAGACCCGCCGGATCGTCGAGATCGCGGAGCCGTTCGGCGTCGTCGCGGCCATCGTGCCCTCCACCAACCCCACCTCCACGGCCATCTACAAGGCGCTCATCGCGATCAAGGCCCGCTGTGCGGTGGTGGTCAGTCCCCATCCGTCGGCCGCACGGTCCATCACCCGGACGATCGCGCTCATGGAGGCGGCCGGCCGCGACGCGGGCCTGCCCGACGGCGCCCTGGGGTGGCTGCACACGGTGACGCTGCACGGTACGCAGGCGCTGATGCGTGCCCGCGAGGTCGCGGTCATCCTGGCCACCGGCGGACTGGGACTCGTACGGGCCGCCTACTCGGCCGGCAAGCCGGCGTACGGAGTGGGCCCCGGCAACGCGCCGTGCTACGTCGAGTCGACGGCCGACATCGGCAAGGCCGCCGACGACATCCTGACGGGCAAGTGTTTCGACAACGGCGTGCTCTGCTCGTCGCCCAACTCCGTGGTGGCCGATCGCGCCATCGCCCCCGCGCTTCGGGAGGCCCTCGCCAAGGGCGGCGGGCACTTCCTGTCGAGGGCCGAGGCGGCGCGCGTGGCCGCGGTCCTGATCACGCCCGCGCGCCTGCCGAACCCCGACCTCGTCGGCAAGTCGGCCGAGCGCATCGCGGCAGCGGCCGGGCTCCAGGTGCCGCCCGGTACGCGCGCCCTCGTCGCCCCGCTCGAGGGCGTGGGCCGGGACCACCCGCTCTCAATCGAGAAGCTGTGTCCCGTGCTGTCCTACTACGAGGTCGACGACTGGCGCCAAGGCTGCGAACGCGCCACCCAGATCCTGCAGTACGGCGGGCTGGGCCACACGATGTCGATCCACTCGCAGAACGAGCGCGTCATCCTGGAGTTCGGCCTCAGGAAGCCCGCGTTCAGGATCTGCGTGAACACGCCGACGACCCATGGCTCCATCGGGCTGACCACGGGCCTGGCGCCCGCGCTCACACTGGGTTGCGGCGGCCTGGGCGGCAACATCACGTCCGACAACATCACGCCGCGGCACCTGCTGAACATCAAGCGCCTCGCGTACGAACTGCGCCCGCGCACGTCGCCGCGCGTCGCGACGGCGCCGGCGTCATCGGTGCGATCGCCGGCCGGAATCCCCGTCGAGCAGATGCGGCGCCACGTGGCGCGCGTCACGGGCGTCGCCGCGCCGGCGGCGCCCATCGCCGCCGCGACTCCGGCCGCACCGCCCGAAGCCTTCATCTGCGAGGACGACGTGAGGCGCGCGGCGCGCGACGGCCGCCGTCTCGTCGCCGGGCCGCGGACCATCGTGACGCCGGCCGCGCGTGATCTGGCCGCCGCACTCGACGCCGTGCAGTGGCTCGACGAGGCGTCCCGCTGACCTCGCAGGACGGCTCGCACTTCAGGTCGAATGCCCGCCGTCGGCGGTTTGACCGACCGGGCAGCCCGTGCTAGCGTCAGACGGTCCGAACCGCATGCGGGTCCTGGGCTTCTTCCTGCTCGTCGGGTCCGTCGCGTGCGCCTCGAAGGCGCCCGTCGTGATGACGACGCCGACGGCGCCTCCTGCGGCCGTCGCCGACGCGACCCCACTCCCACCTCCCCGGGACCCCGTGGCTGATGCCATTGCGTCCGCCGAGTCGGCGTTCGACGCGGGACGGGCAGCGGCGGGCCAGGGCCACCTCACCGATGCGCGGCTGGCGTTCGATCGCGCCGTCGACACGCTCCTGACCTTCCCGGGCGGCGCGCGCAGCGACAGCCGGCTCTCGGCGGCCGTGGACGACCTCATCGATCGCATCAGCGCGCTGGAACTGACGGCGCTCTCCAGCGGCGACGGGTTCACGGAGACGGCCTCCGAGCCCGCGTCCATCGACACGCTGCTCTCGCTGCCGACGGCCGAAGCCGAGGCCGCCCCGGCGCCCGAAGTGGCGACGGTGGTCGAGGTCGATCTGGCCAACACGACCCACGACATCCCCATCCCCCTGAACGATCGGGTGCTCCGGTTCGTGGAGCTCTTCCAGGGCCGCCTCAGGTCGTTCCTGTCCGAAGGGCTGAGCCGGGGCGCGCCCTACCTGCCCATGATCCTCACGGTGTTCCGCGAGGAAGGCCTGCCCCTCGATCTCGCCTTCGTGCCGCTCGTCGAAAGCGCCTTCAAGCCCACCGCGGTGTCGCGCGCCAGTGCCCGCGGCGTGTGGCAGTTCATGCGCGGCACGGGCCGGGAGAACGGCCTCCAGCACGACTGGTACATCGACGAGCGCGCGGATCCCGAGAAGGCCACGCGCGCGGCGGCCAAGTACCTGAAGACGCTCTACAGGATCTTCGGGGACTGGCACCTGGCCCTCGCCTCCTACAACGGCGGCCCGGGACGGATGCAGCGGGCCATCAAGCGGTCCGGGGGCGACGCGGACTTCTGGGCATTGTCGGCCAAAGCCCGGCTGCTCCCGCGCGAGACGCGCGACTACGTCCCCATGATCCTGGCGGCCACCATCATCGCCAGGAACCCGACCCGCTACGGGTTCGAGATTCCGGCGGTCACGCCCTTCATGAGCGACATCGTGACCTTCTCGAGGCCGGTGGACCTGCGGCGGATCGCGGAGTGGGCGGGCACGTCGGCCGAGGACATCCGCGCGCTCAACCCGGAGCTGCGCCGCTGGACGACGCCGCTGAGGGACGACGAGTACCAGATTCGGGTCCCACTCGGCACGATGGCGTCCGTCATCGAAGGGTACGAGTCGACCTCGCCGGACGACTCGGCGTCGCTGCAGTGGTATACCGTCCGGAAGGGGGAGTCGCTCCTGTCGATCGCGCGGCGCCTCCGCGTGTCGCGCAACGACCTGGCCGAAGCCAACTACCTCCGCGCGACCGCTCGCGTGGCCGTGGGCCAGCGGCTCGTGGTGCCCCGTGCGCCGTCCGCCGCGCTCCTCGCGCGCCGGGCCACGGGCGGGGAGGACGCGGCGGTCGCGGCCGCCAACGCCGCCGCCCTCGAGACGATCGTCTATCGCGTCCGCAAGGGCGACACGCTCTTTGCCATCGCACGCCGGCACGGCGTCAGCATCGAGGACCTCCGGGCCTGGAACGGCCTCAAGGGCTCGGCGCTCGGCATCGGCGATCGGCTGACGATCAGGACGGGCCGCCAGGCCAACGGCCAGTAGCCGACCCGTCGCAGTTCCTTCGCACTCTCCGCCGTTTCCGGTACGCACGTGATGGCGCGGCGACTCGCCCTGGCGCCGCCTGTCGGCCCGCGGGCCGCGGTCGCCGCCTGGCACCGCGTTTGTTTCCGGCCACGGCATGCTGGCCCACGTCAGGAGCGCCGCGCTCCGCGGCCTCGACGCGCTCGCGGTCTCGGTGGAGGTGGACGTCTCGTTCGGGCTGCCCGTGTTCGCGATGGTGGGCCTGCCCGATGCGAGCGTCCGTGAGAGCCGCGACCGGGTGCGGGCCGCCATCCGGAACTCCGGGTTCGACTTCCCCGCTCACCGCATCACCGTGAACCTGGCCCCCGCCGACGTCCGCAAGGCCGGCGCCTCGTTCGACCTGCCGATCGCGGTGGCGATCCTGGCCGCGGCTGGCGTCGTGCCCCGGCAGGCGCCGCACCGCGTGGCCATCGTCGGGGAGCTGTCGCTGGACGGTGCGGTGCTGCCGACGCGCGGGATCCTCCCGGTCGCCATCGGCCTCCGCCGGCAGGGCGTGGACGCGCTCTTCGTGCCGCAGGGCAACGCCGGTGAGGCCGCCGTCGTCGAGGCGCTGCGCGTCGTTCCGATCCGCTCCCTCGCGGATGCCGTCGGCTGCCTGCAGCGGCCCGACGCCGACTGGCCCGCCGCGATCCCCTCGTCGGCCGCGCCGCGACGGGACGCCGCCGACGGAGACCTCGCGGACGTCCGAGGACAGGCCACGGCGCGCCGCGCCCTCGAGGTGGCGGCGGCCGGCGGCCACCATCTCTTGTTCGTGGGGCCACCGGGGGCGGGCAAGACGATGCTCGCGCGCCGGTTGCCAGGGCTCCTGCCTCCCCTGGGGTTCGAGGAGGCGCTGGACGTCACCGCCGTCCACTCCGTGGCAGGGCTGCTGGCCGAAGGCTCGGGCCTCCTCGCGGCCCGGCCGTTCCGCGCCCCCCACCACACCGCCTCCGAGGCCGCGCTCGTGGGCGGCGGCAGCGTGCCGCGCCCCGGCGAGATCACCCTGGCCCATCACGGCGTCCTGTTCCTCGACGAGCTGCCGGAATTCGGGCGCCGGGCGCTGGAGGCGCTCCGCCAGCCGCTCGAGGAAGGCGTCGTGCGGATCGCCCGCGCATCCGGGACCGTCACCTTCCCGGCGTCCTTCGCGCTGGTGGCCGCCATGAATCCCTGCCCGTGCGGTGCGGCAGGCCATCCGACCCTGCCCTGCCGGTGCAGCCCCGCCGCCGTGACCCGGTATCACGACCGCGTCTCGGGCCCGCTGCGCGACAGGCTCGACCTGACCATCGAGCTGGCGCCCGTCGCCGCCGATGCCCTGATGGAGGCATCCACGCCCGGGGAGCCGTCGGCCGCCGTCCGCGCCAGGGTCGTGGAAGCCAGGGCCCGGCAGCTCGCCCGGACGCCGCACACGGGCGCCACGCTGAACGCCCGCCTTCCGCCGAGCGCGCTCGCCGACGTGACGCAGCTGGGCGCCGACCCGACCCGTCGCCTCTCGGCCGCCGCCCGGCGGCTCGGGCTCAGCGGCCGCGCCGTCCACCGCGCGCTGCGCGTCGCGAGGACCATCGCCGATCTCGACGCGTCCGACCGGGTGGAGACGCCGCACGTGCTGGAAGCGCTGCAGTTCCGGGCGAGGCCCGCCAGCCCATGACGCCCGCGTCTTCGCCGCGTATTCGCCCTTCCGGCATTTCCCAGGCTTGCCGGCTCGACCGCGTGATATGCTTCGCGGGTTGCGTCCGCGGAGTGGACGCCGGGTTCACGTCCACCACCGCCACGCGGATGCCGTCCACGCGCTACACGATTCTGCTCGCCGACCGCCGGACCGGCGTGATCCGCCGTTTCACCGTCGGCCTGCGGCCAGCGCTGACGGTCATCACCACCGTGGTGACCCTCCCCATCCTCATCGGCATGGGCGCCGCCTGGAAGGCCAAGGCGGATGTCGCCGATCTCTATGCCTCCCACGCCACGCTCGAACTCGAGTTGGCGAACTACCACGACACGACCGAGGCCCTCACCGGCCAGATTCAGAGCCTGCAGACCGCCCTCGACGATCTCGGCGGCCGCGCCGCGCTGGACCCGGCGCTCCGTAGCGCCATGGACCGCCTGCCCGGCATCGTGAAAGCGCGGGCGATGGGCGGCGGCGGCGAGGCCGACTCGGCCGCGCTGGCGCTCCTGCCGAGCCTGAACTCCCCGGAGGACACCTTCGGCCTCCTGCGCGACCTGCTCCAGGGCCTCGAGAGCCGGCTCCAGACGGTGGAGTCGCGCGTCGAGCAGCGCAACAAGCTCGCGGCCGCCACGCCGTCGATCTGGCCGGCGGCCGGCTGGCTCACCTCCACCATGGGCAACCGGCGCGACCCGTTCACGGGCGGGCCGGACTTCCATCCCGGGCTGGACATCTCGGCTGACCGCGGTTCCCCCGTCTACGCCACCGCCGACGGCACCGTGGTGCACGCGGGCCGCGCGAGCGCCTACGGCAATCTCGTGCGGATCGACCACGGCTTCGGTCTCGAATCGCGCTACGGCCACCTCGACAAGATCGAGGTGGCGGTGGGCACCGTGGTCAAGCGCGGCCAGCGGCTCGGCACCGTGGGCTCGACGGGCCGTGCCACGGCTCCGCACCTCCACTACGAAGTGCGCGTGAACGACCGGCTGCTGAACCCGCTGCAGTTCCTGCTGCGGAACGGCCGGACGTCCGCCGACTGATCGCGCGGGCGCGCCCGTCCCGGCTCGCGCGCACCAGCGCCGCCCGCCGTTCCTTGACGCTCCTGAACACCCCCGCTAAGATCGTTTGAATCTGCCGGCTCACGTCGGCCCTGCATGGTCGCACACCTACTCGCCAAGGTCTTCGGCTCCCAGAACGACCGTGATCTGAAACGCCTGCGCCCGGCCGTGGTGCGCATCGGCGAACTCGAGCCGGCGATGCAGGCCCTCTCGGACGAGGGCCTGCGCGCGAAGACCGCCGAGTTGAGGCAGCGGCTCTCCGGCGGCGCGACCGAGGACGACCTCCTGCCCGAGGCCTTCGCCCTCGTCCGCGAGGCAGGGCGCCGCGTGCTGCACATGCGGCACTACGATGTGCAGCTCATCGGCGGCATGGTGCTGCACCAGGGCCGGATCGGCGAGATGAAGACGGGCGAGGGCAAGACCCTCATGGCGACCCTCCCCGCCTATCTCAACGCGCTGTCGGGGAAGGGCGTCCACGTCGTCACCGTGAACGACTACCTGGCCCGCCGCGACGCCGAGTGGATGGGCCGCATCTACCGCTTCCTCGGACTCACCGTCGGCGTCATCCAGCACGACCTGAACGACGAACAGCGGCAGGCCGCCTACGCCTGCGACATCACCTACGGCACCAACAACGAGTTCGGCTTCGACTACCTGCGCGACAACATGAAGTTCGAGCTGTCGCGCATGGTGCAACGGCCCCACCATTTCGCGATCGTCGACGAGGTGGACAGCATCCTCATCGACGAGGCGCGCACGCCGCTGATCATCTCGGGTCCGGCCGAGGAGTCCACGGACCTCTACTACGAGGTCGACCGCATCATCCCGTCCCTGAAGAAGGGGTTGGTGCACCAGGGCCAGGTGAAGACCGAGGACCGGGAGCGGATGGAGGCCTCGGGCGACTACACGGTCGACGAGAAGGGCAAGACCGTCACGCTCACCGAGGCCGGCATCGCGAAGGCCGAGCAGCTGCTCGCGCACCGTCTGCAGCCCGGGGGCCTGTACGACCCCGTCAACATGCCCCTGCTGCACCACGTGCAGCAGGCGCTGCGGGCGCACACGCACTACCGCCTCGACGTCGAGTACATGATCAAGGACGGCCAGGTCGTCATCGTCGACGAGTTCACGGGCCGCCTCATGCCGGGCCGGCGCTGGAGCGACGGCCTCCACCAGGCCGTGGAAGCCAAGGAAGGCGTGAAGATCGAGCGCGAGAACCAGACGCTCGCAACCATCACCTTCCAGAACTACTTCCGCAAGTACACGAAGCTCTCGGGCATGACCGGCACGGCCGAGACCGAGGCCCCCGAGTTCGACAAGATCTACAAGCTGGACGTCACCGTCGTCCCGACCAACCGGCCGCTGCGCCGAATCGAGGAGCCGGATCTCGTCTACCGCACGGCCGGCGAGAAGTACGACGCCATCGTCAGCGACATCATCGAGAAGCAGACGGCCGGACGGCCGGTGCTCGTCGGCACGGTCAGCATCGAGAAATCCGAGAAGATCTCGGCGATGCTGAAACGGCGCGGCATCAAGCACGTCGTGCTGAACGCGAAGTACCACGCCCAGGAAGCCGAGATCGTCGCGCAGGCCGGGCGGAAGGGCGCCGTCACGATCGCCACCAACATGGCCGGCCGCGGCACGGACATCCTGCTCGGCGGCAACCCCGAGTACATGGCGCGTCAGCAGTGCCTCAACGAGGAGGTGGTCGAGAAGCTCGAGCGCGGCCAGGAACGCTTCGTGGACGACGACGAGTTCGTCTACTTCTCCCACGGCGACCACTTCCGCGTGAGGCGCGCCGACTGGGAGCGAATCTACTCGCACTTCAAGCGCCAGTGCGACGACGAGCACGAGGAGGTCGTCGCCGTCGGCGGTCTCCACATCCTCGGCACCGAGCGCCACGAAGCCCGCCGCATCGACAACCAGCTGCGCGGACGCGCCGGCCGCCAGGGCGACCCCGGCAGCTCGCGCTTCTATCTCTCGCTCGAAGACGACCTGATGCGGATCTTCGGGTCCGATCGGATCTCGGGCCTGATGCAGCGCCTCGGCATGGAAGAGGGCGTGCCGATCGAGCACGGGATGGTCACCCGCGCCATCGAGCGGGCGCAGAAGCAGGTGGAGGCCCAGAACTTCGCCGTCCGCAAGCACCTGCTCGAGTACGACGACGTCATGAACAAGCAGCGCGAGAGCGTCTACACGCTCCGCCGGGAAGTGCTCGACGGCGTCATCCGCGTGCGCGAGGACGAGACCACCGACACGCGCGGCTACCTGATGGCCACGGCCGAGGACCTCGTCGACGACAAGGTGGAGCTGTACTGCCCCAAGGAGGGCGACCACAGCACGTGGGATCTCGAGGCGCTGCGGCGCGAGATGACCGAGCTCTTCGCGCTGGACGACCGCGACTACGCCGCGATTCCGTTCGACGGACGCCCGGCCGAGATCCGCGACGCGCTCAGCGCGACGGTCGTGAGCCGCTACGAGGACAAGGAGCGGGTGATCCCGACCGACATCATGCGGCGCGTCGAGCGCGACCTGATGCTCCAGATCGTGGACTCGCAGTGGAAGGACCACCTCTACTCGCTGGATCACCTGAAGGACGGCATCAGCCTGCGCAGCTACGGCCAGCGGGACCCGCTCGTCGAATACAAGAAGGAGAGCTACCAGCTCTTCCAGGACATGCGCAGCCGTATCGAAGCCGAGATGGTGCGCTATCTCTGGTGGCTGCGCCCGGTCGAGGGCGGCCCCGAGGCCCAGGCGCCGCCTGTGCCGCGCCCGGCGCCGCGCCGCGCCACGCCCCTCACCTACAGCAGCCCGTCCGACCGTCCGGCGTCCGGCTTCCCGCCGCCGCAGGCCTCGCCCGCGGCCGCCGACGGCGGCGGCACGCCCGCCAGGCAGCCCGCCCGCGTGGGCGGCGACGACGCGCCGGTGACGACCGTCCGCCGCGACGAGCCCAAGATCGGCCGCAACGACCCGTGCTGGTGCGGAAGCGGCAAGAAGTACAAGAAGTGCCACGGGGCCAACTGATGGCATCGACGACCCGATGCGCCGTCCTGCTCCCATTCCCAAGGCCGACCCGTGCGTCGGCCTTTCGTGCATCTGACCTGCCGTAGAGAGCACTCCCATGACGCTGCCGACCGCTTCCGCCACAGAGACCCGCACGTCCCTCGACGCGCGCCTGTCCACCGCGCTCACCTTCGACGACGTGCTGCTCGTGCCGCGGCATTCGAACGTGCTGCCCGCGCAGGTGGAGGTCGCGACGCGGCTGACGAGGAACATCGCCCTGCACGTGCCGCTGCTGTCCGCGGCGATGGACACGGTGACGGAGTCGTCGATGGCCATCGCGATGGCGCAGCAGGGCGGGATCGGCGTCATCCACAAGAACCTGTCGGTCGAAGACCAGGCCGCCGAGGTGGACCGGGTCAAGCGGTCGGAGAGCGGCATGATCGTCAACCCGATCACGCTCTCCCCCACCCACCGCATCCAGGAGGCGCTCGAGCTGATGGCCCGCTACCGGATCTCGGGCGTGCCCATCACCGAGGACGGCAGCAAGGAAGGGCGCCTGGTCGGCATCCTGACCAACCGTGATCTCCGCTTCGAGACCAACGTCCAGCAGCGCGTCGCGGACGTGATGACCAAGGACCAGCTGATCACGGTGCCGGTGGGCACGACGCTCGACGAGGCGCGCGAGATCCTGCACCGCCACAAGGTCGAGAAGCTCCTCGTCGTGGACCACGCCTTCCGGTTGAAGGGCCTCATCACGGTCAAGGACATCCAGAAGGCCATCAAGTACCCGAACGCCTGCAAGGACTCGCTGGGCCGGCTCCGCTGCGCGGCGGCCGTCGGCACGGCCCAGAACACGGTCGAGCGCGCCGAGGCGCTCGTGGCCGCGCACGTCGACGTCATCGTCATCGACACCGCGCACGGCCACAGCCAGGGCGTGCTGGACATCGTGAAGGAGCTGCGGCGACGCTTTCCCGATGTGGACCTCATCGCCGGCAACGTGGCCACGGCCGAGGCCACCGAGGCCCTCATCCGCCTGGGGGTGGACGCGGTGAAGGTCGGCATCGGCGCCGGGTCGATCTGCACGACGCGCGTCGTGGCCGGCATCGGCATGCCCATGATCTCGTCCATCCACGAGTGCGCCGAGGCGGCCCGGCCGCACGGCGTGCCCATCATCGCGGACGGCGGCATCCGGTACTCGGGCGACATCGTGAAGGCGCTGGCCGTGGGCGCGAACTCGGTGATGATCGGCAACCTGTTCGCCGGCACCGACGAGAGCCCGGGCGAGCTCATCCTGTTCCAGGGGCGGAGCTTCAAGGAGTACCGCGGCATGGGCTCGATCGGCGCCATGCGCAAGGGCTCGCGGGACCGCTACTTCCAGGACGAGTTCCAGCTCGAGGGCAAGGTGAGCACCAGCTCCGAGAAGCTCGTGCCCGAGGGCATCGAGGGCCGCGTGCCCCACAAGGGGTCGCTGTCGTCGCTCGTCCATCAGTTGGTGGGCGGCCTGAGGGCCGGCATGGGGTACTGCGGGTGCCGCACCATCGGCGACCTGCAGACCGACGCGCGCATGGTCCGGATCACGCCGGCCGGGGTGCGCGAGAGCCACGTGCACGACGTGGCGATCACGAAGGAAGCCCCCAACTACCGCACGGAGTAGTCTCACACCTTGTAGGGACCGGGGACCTGGTCGCCGAAGGGCCGTCCGCCTGGCGGCCCGCCACTCGCCCGCGACGCGGGACATGAGGATGCGGTCGCCCGACGCACGAGGAAGCCGCGCCTCCTGGACCGGCCGAGGCGGTCAGCCGGCGACAGGCTGAATCTCGATGGCGCGGCTGTCGCCTCCGCGGTCCGCGATCCGGACGACGACCGCGTCGGCAGGCACGCGGGCGAGTCGTTCCGCCCACTCCACGACGACGATGCCGCGGGCGGCGAGATCCGGGTCGAGTCCGACCTCGTCCAGCTCGGTCGTGGCGAGCCGATACAGATCCAGGTGGACGAGCGGCAGGCGGCCGCCGAGATACTCGTGAACCAGGGTGAACGTGGGACTGGTGACGTCGTCCGGATCCAGGCCCAGCCCCTGGGCCAGCCCCTTCACGAACGCCGTCTTCCCCGCACCGAGTTCGCCCTCCAGGAGCACGATCGCCCCGGGGGCGAGCGTTGCCGCCAGGGTGCGGGCCACGTGCCGGGTGGCAGCCTCGTCTGTCGTGACGTAGGTGGCGGGTGCCGTCATTCGCCCCGCGGGGCGGCGGCGCGCGTGCGGGCCGTGAGCTCCTGCACCGCATCGCCGAGATGGGACACGATGTCGCCGGCCACCATCGACATCTCGCCCTCGTCGGCGTCCGCCAGTTCCCCGGCGGCCCCGTGGAGGTAGACGGCGAGCTGACACGCGGGCGTCGGGTCGAGCGTCTGGGCCAGCACCGCGGCCAGGATGCCCGTGAGGACATCGCCGCTGCCGGCCGTCGCCATGCCGGGACTGCCGGTCGGGTTCACGAACACGTCACCGCCTGGCGTGACGACGAGCGTGCGGTAGCCCTTCAGCACCACGGTCACGCGATGACGAGCCGCGAACTCCGACGCCACGCCCACGCGGTCGGCCTGGACGTCGTCGGTCGAGCAGCCGACGAGGCGCGCCATCTCGCCCGGATGCGGCGTGACGATCACGGGCCGGTCGTCCCGGCCGACGAGCACCGAGGGATCGCCTACGCAGGCGTTGAGGGCATCCGCGTCCAGGATGAGCGGCGCCTCGCAGCGTTCCAACAGGCCGCGGACGAACGCCGCCACGTCCGGTCCCGAGCCGAGCCCAGGCCCTGCGGCGACGACGTCGGTGGTGAGCCGCAGGACCTGGTCCACGGCGGCCGCGCCCATCCGACCATCGACCTCATCCGCCGCGAACGTCATGAACTCCGTGCCGAGGCCGGCCACCACCGGCTGCGCCGACGCCGGCGTCGCCACGGTCACGAGCCCCGCACCCGCCCGCAGCGCGCCCCTGGCGGCCAGGGCGGCGGCGCCCGTGAACCCGAGCGACCCGGCCGCGATGACCACGCGCCCGAAGTCGCCCTTGTGGGCGTCCGGGCTTCGCGGCGTCACGAGCGTGCGCACGTACTCGCGCGTGAGCAGGAACAGGCGCGGGCCGTCGGCGTCGTCGATCACGAACGCCGGGACGCCGATGTCGCCGATGACCACGTCGCCCGCGGTGTGCTCGCCAGGCGGGAGCACGAGCGGCACTTTCGGCGCGGCCAGCGTGACGGTGATGTCGGCGTGGAGCGACGGGCCCAGCGGCTCGGCCGTGTCGGCCGACAGACCGGATGGCAGATCGATGGCGACCACCGCGGCCGCCGACGCGTTGATGTCGGCGACGATCGTCTCGTGCAGGCCCGACAGCGCCCGGTTCAATCCCGTCCCCACCAGCGCGTCCACGACCAGGTCAGCGCCGGTGACGTGCGACCCGTGCAACTCCCAGGCAGCCGCGTCCGCGATCTCGACGAGCGTCACGCCGAGCCGCGCCAGGATCTCCAGGTTCACGCGCGCGTCGCCGGCCACGGCGCTCGCTACGCCGACCAGGAAGACGGCCGGGTCGAGCCCCCGCTGGTGGAGCGCCCGCGCGACGACGAATCCGTCGCCGCCGTTGTTGCCCGTGCCGCACAGCACCGCGACGCGGCGCGCGGCCAGGTCGTCCACCAGACTGTCGAGCGCCGCCACGACCTGCCGGCCGGCGTTCTCCATCAGCACGATCGACGGCACGCCGACCTCGTCGATCGTACGCCGGTCCACGGCGCGCATCTGGCGCGTGTTGAGCACGCGGAGCGGGCCGACGCGCCTGGAGTCCTGCATGTGGAGGCGCCGCCCGGGCGCGCTACTCGTA